>JBJMGS010000121.1:0-14270 GCA_045807785.1 Pyrinomonadaceae bacterium | reverse complement strand
TCCGGTTTCAACGGCACTAAGCCGTCTCTTCACGATTTACGATTCACGAGTGACAATTGCCAATCCCAGGTAGTTCGGCGGCGCAGTCGTCGCAGAGCCAGACGACGATCTGCGCGGCGTCCGCCCAGTAGAATGACGTGACACGCTTGGCGAACTCCGCCGCCGCGGTCGCGCGCAGGCTGAAGAGCGACCTGACGTAGCTCACGCCGTCGTAGAAACAGCCGCCCGCGCCCGCCCTGCGATGCACGCACTCGCGCTCGCGGTAAGCTTCCCTCTCGCCCGCCCGACCCTGCTCGTTTAAGACTGCCATGTTCACGCGCTTCCCCTCCCCTCCTTATCCGCTTTAAGCCGCCTGCTTCGCCCGCGCGGGTGAAGCGGCGGCCGTCGTCATGCGGCAACCACCCTCGAAGATCGCGCCCTCCTCGATGACGAGCGCGGGCGTCTGGATGTTGCCGTGGACGCGCGCCGTGCGCTCCAGCTCGACGCGGCTGGTGGCGGTGATGTCGCCCTCGACCGTGCCATTGATCTTCGCCACGGCGACCACGATCTCCGCCTCAACCCGCCCGCCGGAACTGACGATGAGCGTCCCGTCCTGCGACTGCACACGCCCAGACAGTTGCCCGTCCACGCGCATCATACCCTTGAAGTTGATCTCGCCGGTGAGCGCGCTGCCGCCGCCGACGAAGCCGCCCACCCCGCCGTCCTTCATGCCGCGCGCCAGTGATTGGGTATCCGTCACGGCGCGCGAAGGCGTGCCCTGTCCGACCTCGACACCCTGCCCGGCCTGCGCCCGCGCCTGCTCCGGCGGCGCGAATGTTTCGCGCGCGGGTTGAGTTTCGACGTGGCTCGACGGGGTCGGCGCGACCGGGGTCGCGTTGGTTAGCGCCGTCGGCGGCGGCTGGACGTTCGGCGTCTGCGTCGTTTTCGGCGCGGCATCGCTTGCGCCGCGCGCGGGGGTTTCGTTCCTGTTGCTCCTGAACATAGTCCACACTCCTTATGCTGGCTCGAACCTGAGATTACCTTCGCGCGCTTGTATAAACAACTCTCCCCACCCGTGCCCGTCGCACGCGCGCATACACTGACACCTCGCGGGGTGGGAGAGAGTTTCGTCGTCTGATGAGAGCTGTTGGCGGTGAGGATTTAAGCCTTCGGTCGCCGCGTCGCGCGCGGCGCAACCGTTTCGCATCTTAACGGGTCGCGCGCCGGAGTTTATTGCGACGGCGTTACGATCTAGTTATCTTCTCACTCACGCGCCGCCGTTCATCCGTCTCACCCCTGATCGCCGCAGCTCAAAAATTGGACGAGCGTCGCTCCTTCCCCTCCTGCGTCCCGTAGCGCGGGGCGTACTCCTCGTCAGACTCGGCGGCTTTGAGTTCCTCTCTGAGTTGGCGGATCGCGCGCGAGGCAGCGGCGAACTCTTCCGCGTCGAAGGGCTCGTACTCGGCGGCGGAGGCTAAGACGCGGTCGATGCGTGCGTTCGCCGCGTCGAGCACTTGCCCTTCGACGCGACCCTCCTTCACCGCCGCGACGATTGCATCGCGCGCCCCGACGAAATTTTCCGGGCACTCGCAGATGAGGATCATGTCGGAGCCCGCCTCGACCGCGCGCAAGGACGCCTCGGCCACCGAGAGCGTCTGCACGACCGCGCCCATCTCCATGTCGTCCGTGATGATCAAGCCTTTGAACTTGAGGGCGAGGCGCAGCAGCTTCATTACGACGTTGCCGCTTAAGGTAGCGGGCAGTTGGTGAATCTGATCGAGCGCGGGCAGATCAGCGGTGCGCCTGAACCACGCCTGCAGGAATTCCGACACGTCGGGGAACGCTGCGTGGCTCACCATCACGGCGTGCAGGCGCTCGCCGGGTCGGTGGAACATCAAGTCCATGAAGGGCACGAGGTCGCTCTGCAAAATCTCTTCCCAAGAGTGCGTGATGACCGGGAGCCGCCGGTGCGAATCGACCATCGAGCCGCCCAGGCCGGGGAAGTGTTTGCCGCAGCCGACCACGCCGTGCGCCTGCAACCCGTCGAGGTAAGCCCCGGCGAGACGCGAGACCTCTTCCGCCGCTGCGCCGAACGTGCGCGCGCGCAGGCCGTTCTCCTCGTTGCCGCCGTGGAGATCGAGCACGGGCGCGAAGTTGATATTGAAGCCGAGTTGCCTGAGCGCCCGCGCGGAGAGTTCGCCGAAGCGTCGCGCCAGCTCTGTCCGCCCCGCGAGCCTGACCGCCTTCGCCGAAGGCATCGGCTCGCAGACGTGGCGGAAGCGATCCACAAGCCCGCCCTCCTGATCCACGCCGATCAGGGCGCGGCCTTCGAGCGCGTCGTGAATCTGCGTCGTCAAGAGCGCCGTCTGCTCGGCAGATTCGACGTTGCGCCCGAACAGGATCACGCCGCCCGGTCGCACCTCGCGCAGCGTCTCGCGCAGTTGCTTGTCGAGTCGCGTGCCCGGCAGGCCGACGAACAGCAGTCGCCCCGCCTTGCGACACAACTCTTCGTCGTCAAACTTTCCCTGCTTGTCTGTCATGTCTCTTTCGTCGTCTCTTGCGCCAAGCTTAAAGTCGCCCGCGCGAACTTTCAAGACGGGCGGCACGCCCGCGCGCTTTGTTATACTTATTCCACACTTTCCGCACGCGCGACGGGCGAACGGCGACGGCGACACGCACGACGCGCGCGCGAAGTTTCGTCCAAGGACTTATGTGAGCATGGCTCAGATGATCGACGCCCCCGAAATTACCCGCACGCCGACCGAACTCACCGCGCTCGTCAAAGAACTGGCGCGCGCAGAAGGCTTCGACAAGGTGGGTGTGGTGCGCGCCGCGCCGCTCGCGGAGGAGCGCGAGCGTCTGGAAGAGTGGCTGCGGCGCGGGCTTCACGGCGAGATGCGCTGGATGGAGCGCGACACGGCGCAGCGCACAGACCCGCGCCAGGTCTTCGCGGGCGCGCGCTCGGTCGTCGTCTGCGCGCTCAACTACTTCACGCCGCACACACACGCCGCCGATACGTCTGCCGACACGGCCACCGGCAAAATCTCGCGCTACGCCTGGGGCGACGACTACCACGACGTCGTGGGCGGCAAACTCAAAAACCTGCTCGCGCGCATTAAAGAGATCATTCCCGAGGCGGACGGCAAGGCGTGCGTGGATATTCAGCCGATGATGGACAAGGCCTGGGCGGTGCGCGCGGGGCTCGGCTGGATCGGCAAGCACACGAACCTCATCACGCGCGAACTGGGCTCGTGGGTCTTCATCGGCGAGCTGTTGTTGAACCTCGAACTCGACGAGGACGCCGAGCCGGTCGAAGACCACTGCGGCACCTGCACGCTCTGCCTCGAAGCCTGCCCGACGCGCGCGATCATAGAGCCTTACGTCGTGGACTCGAACCAGTGCATCTCTTACGCGACGATTGAGCTGCGCGCGCCGGAGCTGCCGACGGAAGTTTCCGAGCACCTCGAAGGCTGGCTCTACGGGTGCGACATCTGTCAGGAAGTCTGCCCCTGGAACCGCTTCGAGCAGCCGACGGGTGAAACCAGATTCGAGCCGCGCGCGGGCAACGTCTCGCCCGCGCTCTCCGACATTCTCTCGCTCACGCCCGACGCCTACGCCGCGCGCTTCCGCCGCTCCGCGATATAGCGCGCCAAGCTCACGGTTCTGCAACGCTACGCGCGCGCGCTCAAGGCTGGGCGGCGCGTCGAGGGTGACGGGCTCGATTGATGATCGTTAGACCGCGTCGTATATTGAGTCGTCAAATTAAAAGATGAGTCGGCAGTCTCGACCCCGGAGCCAAGCCAATGATTAACATCGAACTGAAAGACCGCTCGGAAGGACCCGTCTATGTGCAGGTGCGCGATCAGTTGGACGCCCTGATTCGCAGCAAACAGATCGCCTCCGGCGATCAACTGCCCGCGCCCGCCAGCCTCGGGCAGCAGTTGTCCGTTGACCGGGGCGAAATCCAACGCGCGTACTTCGAGCTGGAACACTCTGGCTTGATCACCAAGACGTCGCGCAAGGACTTTCTCGGCAAAGTCGTCATCAAGTACCTGGTCAATTAAGTTTCGCCCGACAGCCTTCGACGAGGGAGACGCCCCTCGCCCACCCGGCCGCACACCCCACTTGGAGCGCACGTCCCGCGCGGCGTACAATTGAGATACGCTGACAGACTCACGCCCCGCGTGAAAATTTTCTGCCGACAGAGCGATTGAGCGATTAGCAGTGACGACAGTTCTCACAGATTCTTACGGGCGACAGATTCGCGACCTGCGCGTGTCGCTGACAGACCGCTGCAACTTCCGTTGCTTCTACTGCCTGCCGCACGGCGAGCCGCCGATGTCGCCCAAGAGCCTGACGCTCTCGTTCGAGGAGATCACGCGCGCCTGCGAGATTTTCGTCTCGCTCGGCATCGACAAGATTCGCCTGACGGGCGGCGAGCCGATGCTGCGCCGCGACCTGCCGGTGCTCGTCCGCCAGCTCGCCCCGCTCAAAGCGGGCGGCTTGCGCGATCTCGCGCTCACGACGAACGGCTACTTTTTGCCCGAACAGGCGCAGGGCTTGAAAGACGCCGGGCTCGACCGCGTGACGGTGAGTCTCGACAGCCTGCGGCGCGAGACCTTCGATCAGATGACCGGCGTTGACGCGCTCTCGCGCGTGCTCGAAGGAATTGAGGCGGCGAAGCGCGCCGGATTAACCCCGATCAAGATCAACGCCGTCGTCGTGCGCGGCTACAACGAGGAGGAGGTCGCGGACTTCGCCGCCTTCGCGCGCGAGCACGAGGTGGCGATGCGCTTCATCGAGTTCATGCCGCTCGATTCCGGTCACGACTGGTCGCGCGAGTCGGTCGTCTCGGGGCGCGAAATGCTGGAACGCATCGAGGCGCGCTTCCCGCTCGTCCCGGCCATGGTGCGGCGCGGCGCGGAGACCTCTTCGCGCTGGCGCTTCGCCGACGGCGCGCCCGGAGAGATCGGCATCATCGCGCCCGTCACCGAAGCCTTCTGCGGCGCGTGCTCGCGCATCCGCCTCACGGCGGACGGGCAGATCAGGACGTGCCTCTTCTCGACCGTCGAACACTCCCTGCGCGACGTGTTAAGAAGCGGCGCGAGCAGCGACGAGGTAGTTGATTACGTCCGCGGCGTCGTCCTGAAGAAGGAGCCGCGCCACTTCATCAACGACCCCGGTTTCCGCCAGCCCGCACGCACGATGAGTTTCATCGGCGGCTGACAAAAAGTTCGCGAGGTGTCTCATGAGCACGAAGACCGAAGCCACCATCGAAGACCTCGCGCGCGAGCACGATGCGCGCAGAACTCCCCGCGCCTGTCGCGGAGACACCCGTGTCCTTCGGTGGCGGGCGCGGCGCGCGTCGTAGAATAATTTTTTCGGGGGAGCCTCGCGCCGAGCGAGGCTGAGAGTCGCCAACTGTGGCGAGACCCTTTGAACCTGATGCGGTTAGTACCGCCGAAGGGAGAAGCAGACGGGAGACCGTCCCGACTCTTCTTTGAGGTCGGGACGGTTTTTCTTTTCGGGCCGCGAGCAGCGCGGCTGAAAGGTTGGGGCAAGAGATGACGACGAAGGACAACGGGAGCGTGCGCGATGCGCGCGGGAGCGACGAAGTTCAACTGCCGAACTCGCGGCGCATCTATGTCGAGGGCGCGACGGCGGGCGTACGCGTGCCCTTCCGCGAAGTGAGCCTGAATGCGACGCGCGACGGCGCGGGCGCGCTCACGGCGAACGAGCCCGTGCGCGTTTACGAGACGGCGGGCGCGTGGGGCGACCCGCAAGTCCGCTGCGACGAGCGCGCGGGATTAGCGCCCCTGCGCCGCGAGTGGATCGTCGCGCGCGGCGACGTCGAAGAGTACGAGGGGCGCGACGTGAAGCCCGAAGACGACGGCTACCTGACGGCCTCTGCGGCTGAGTACGCGCAAGGGAGAGACAAGGGTCGGCTCGAATACTTCCCCGGCTTGCGGCGCGCGCCTCTGCGGGCGCGGGCGGGCCAGCGCGTGACGCAGATGCACTACGCGCGGCGCGGCATGGTCACGCCCGAAATGGAGTTCGTCGCCCTGCGCGAGAACATGGGGCGCGCGGCGGCGCTCCACGCCATGCAAGAGCACACGCGGGACGACCGCAGCTCGCTCCTGCATCAACATCGCGGCGAGAGCTTCGGCGCGTCTCTGCCTGATTTCGTCACGCCGGAGTTCGTGCGCGACGAGGTGGCGCGCGGTCGCGCGATCATCCCGGCGAACGTCAACCACCCGGAAGCCGAGCCGATGATCATCGGGCGCAACTTCCTCGTCAAAGTCAACGCCAACATCGGCAACTCCGCAGTCGCCTCTTCCATCGAGGAGGAGGTCGAGAAGATGCGCTGGTCAACGCGTTGGGGCGCGGACACCGTGATGGACTTGTCCACGGGGAAGAACATCCACGCCACGCGCGAGTGGATCATACGCAACTCGCCCGTTCCTATCGGCACCGTGCCGATCTATCAGGCGTTGGAGAAGGTCGGCGGTAAAGCTGAAGAGCTGACCTGGGAAATCTACCGCGACACGCTCGTCGAGCAGGCCGAGCAGGGCGTTGACTACTTCACGATCCACGCGGGCGTGCGACTGCCCTACATCCCGCTGACGGCGAAGCGCACGACCGGCATCGTCTCGCGCGGCGGATCGATCCTCGCCAAGTGGTGCCTCGCGCACCACCGTGAGAGCTTCCTCTACACGCACTTCCGCGACATCTGCGAGATCATGGCGGCCTATGACGTGTCGTTCAGCTTAGGTGACGGGCTGCGACCGGGATCAATCGCCGACGCCAACGACGCGGCGCAGTTCGCCGAACTCGAAACGCTCGGCGAGCTGACCAAGATCGCCTGGGAGTACGACTGTCAGGTGATGATCGAAGGCCCCGGCCACGTGCCGCTCCATCTGATCAAAGAGAACGTGGACAAGCAGCTTGAGATTTGCCACGAGGCACCGTTCTACACTCTGGGGCCGCTCGTGACGGACATCGCGCCCGGCTACGATCACATCACTTCGGCCATCGGCGCGGCGATGATCGGCTGGTTCGGCACGGCGATGCTCTGCTACGTCACGCCGAAAGAGCACCTCGGTCTTCCCGACAAGCAGGACGTGAAGGACGGCGTCATCGCCTACAAGATCGCCGCGCACGCCGCCGATCTGGCGAAGGGTCATCCGGGTGCGCAACTGCGCGACAACGCCCTCTCGAAGGCACGCTTCGAGTTTCGCTGGGAGGATCAGTTCAACCTCTCGCTCGACCCCGAACTCGCACGCGAGTTCCACGACGAGACCCTGCCGCAGGAGGGCGCCAAGCTCGCGCACTTCTGCTCCATGTGCGGGCCCCACTTCTGCTCCATGAAGATCACGCAGGAGGTGCGCGACTACGCGGCGCAGAAGGAACTCGACGAGAAGGGCGCGCTTCGTGAGGGCATGAAAGAGAAGTCCGCCGAGTTCGTCGCGGCGGGCGCGGAGATTTACCAGAAGGCTTAGTGCCTTGCCGGAGACACGTAACTACTGATGGACGGAAGGGTAGAGAGTATGCCCCAAGGAAGAAGCATCTTGTTCCTACTCGCGGCATGTGCCCTCATCCATTTCGGCGCGCGCGAGGCGAGCGCGTGTTCGTGCGCCGCCAAACCGACAGTGCTTGAAGCCTTCGAGCAGGCTGGCGTGGTCGTCGTTGCGAGGGCGATCTCGGTCGAGAAGACGGAGAACGCTGCCCCGAAGGGACGGATGTCGGACGGAATGAACTACGTCCACGGCGTGAAATCGACCAAGATGGTCGTCGAGAAAGTCTATAAGGGCGCTTTGAAGCCGGGCGAGGAAATGACTTTCGCGCAGGGAGGCGGCGCGGATTGCATCTGGACTTTCGACGAAGAGAGCGTCGGCAGAGAGTTTCTCTTCTACCTCAGCGCGCGCGAGCAGGGCCAGAAGATTTGGGTGGCGTTCGGCTGCGGGCGGTCGAGCGGGTTGCAGTGGGCGACGGATGATCTGCTCTATCTGAACAATCTCGACAAGGTGCGCGGCAAGACACGGCTCTCCGGCACCGTTCGGTTCGGCTGGGGTGAGGAGGGCACGCCGAGCCCGGCGGGCATGACGCTGCGCCTCACCGGGGCGAAGAAGACTTACGAACTCAAGACTGACGAGCACGGGGTTTACGAGATTTACGACCTGCCCGCCGGCAAGTACATCATCGAGCCAGAAGCCCCGCACGGCTGGAAGCTGCTCGACTACGGCGCGAGACAAAAGGGCGCGACGAATCAGGTCGAGGTGGCTCTTGAAGACAAGAAGCACGCCGCCGCCGACATACGTTTCGAGATCGACAACGCGATCAGCGGCAAGGTTTACGACACGTCGGGGAAGCCGATGGACGGCGTCTGCCTCCATCTCATGCCCGCAGAGGGGAAAGTGCCGGAATATTTTTACGAAGCCGATTGCACGGAGAACGGCGGTCAATTCAGGATAGACTCTATCCCGCCGGGCAGCTATGTGCTCGTCGTTAACAAGGATGGGAAGCTCAGCAGCAGTGAGCCGTTCGGGACTTTCTACTACCCGAACGTCTCCGAACGCGAGAAGGCAATGGTCATCACCGTCGGGCCCGGCGATATTCTCGAAGACTTCAATATCAGCGTGCCGAAGGTGGAGGAGACGATCACGGTCGAGGGCGTTTTCCTCTACTCTGACGGCAAGCCCGTCGCCGACGAATCTGTAGAGTTCAAGGCTGAGAAGCCCCCCAAGGGAGTGGACGGCGACGCCCGCGTGAGTACGGATGCGGCGGGACACTTCTCGATCAAAATCCTCAAGGGGCTGAGTGGCGAGTTGTTCGGCGAGATGTACGCCTACGTCGGCAAGTTCGAGAACTGCCCGAAGCTGGAAAAAGCCATCAGGCAGACCGGGCGCGACAATGCGGAACTGACGACGCCTTCCGTCAAATTCCGGGCTGACGAAGATTTTCGCGGCGTGGAGTTGAAATATCCTTTCCCCGGCTGCAAGAAAGCGAAGTAGTGTTAAGGCGGACGGCGCAGGTCTCACGCAAAGACGCTGGAGGCGCGAAGGGGAAAGTTTCTCGTTTCGCGCCTCCAGCGTCTTTGCGTGAGAAATGTTTTCCGTGCTACTCGCTCCGCTTGCAAACCCCTCGCGACTCAGTGTAACAACTCGCCATGCCGAAAACTGAAGACGCGGAGCGCGCGAGGCTCGCAGAGGACGCGCGGCGCGAGCGGAACTGGAAGCGTTGGGGGCCGTACCTCAGCGAGCGGCAGTGGGGCACGGTGCGCGAGGACTACTCGGCGACGGGCGCGTGCTGGGAATATTTCCCGCACGATCACGCGCGCTCGCGCGCCTACCGCTGGGGCGAGGACGGGCTCTTAGGAATCACCGACCGCGAGGGTCGCCTCTGTTTCGCCGTCGCGCTGTGGAACGGGCGCGACCCCGTCTTGAAAGAGCGGCTGTTCGGACTGACGAACGGCGAGGGCAACCACGGCGAGGACGTGAAGGAGTCGTACTTCTACCTCGACTCTCTGCCTTCGCACGCCTACTGCAAGGCGCTCTACAAGTATCCGCAGAGTGAGTTCCCTTACCAGCAACTCTTAGAAGAGAACCGGCGGCGCGGTCGCGAGGGCGCGGAGTTCGAGTTGGCGGACACGGGCGTCTTCGACGCCAATCGCTATTTCGACGTGACGGCGGAGTATGCCAAGGCCGCCCCGAACGACGTGCTGATCCGCCTGACGGTCGCCAACCGCGCGGACGAGGCGGCGACGATTCACGTGTTGCCGAGCCTCTGGTTTCGCAACACGTGGTCTTGGGGGCGCACGGGCGAGGGCTACTGGAAGAAGCCTGCGATCACTGTGTCCGCCGACGGCACGCTCACCGCCGCACACGAGTCGCTCGGCACGTTCCACTTCGCGGCGGAAGCGTCCGCGGCGGGCGACGCCTACGAGTGGCTCTTCACCGAGAACGAGACGAACGCGGCGCGTCTCTACGGCGCGCGCAACTCGTCGCCGTTCGTCAAGGACGCTTTCCATGAGTACGTCGTCAAAGGTCGGCATGAAGCGGTAAACCCCGAAGCGCATGGGACGAAGGCGGCAGCGCACTATCGTCTCGAAATCCCCGCGGGCGGCGCAGTGAGTTTGCGCCTGCGACTCTTTCACGAAGAGGAAGCGCCGCGCGAAATTTTCGGCGGCGAGTTCGACGAGACTTTCGCGGCGCGCCTTGCCGAGACGGATGAGTTTTACGCTTCCGTCATCGCGCACACTCTGTCCGAAGAAGAGCGCAGGGTCGTGCGTCAGGCATACGCGGGGCTGTTGTGGTCGAAGCAGTTTTACCACTACGACGTACAGGCCTGGCTCGAAGGCGACCCGGCGCAGCCCGCGCCGCCCAAAGAAAGACTCGAAGGGCGCAACCAGAGTTGGCGACACCTGTTCAACCGCGACGTGGTGTCGATGCCGGACAAGTGGGAGTATCCATGGTACGCCGCGTGGGACTTGTCGTTCCACATGATCCCCTTCGCCGCGCTCGACGCCGACTTTGCCAAAGAGCAGCTCGTCCTCTTCCTGCGCGAGTGGTTCATGCGCGCCAACGGTCAGCTCCCGGCCTACGAGTTCGCCTTCTCCGACGCGAACCCGCCCGTCCACGCCTGGGCGTGCTGGCAGGTCTATCAATTGACGGCGGACGCGGGCGGCAAGCGTGATCGCTTCTTCCTCGAACGCGTCTTCCAGAAACTGCTGATCAACTTCACGTGGTGGGTCAACCGCAAGGACGTGGCGGGGCGGAATCTGTTCGCGGGCGGATTTCTCGGCCTCGACAACATCGGCGTCTTCGACCGCTCGCAGCCTCTGCCGGCGGGCGAGTCTCTGGAGCAGGCGGACGGCACGGCGTGGATGGCCTTCTACTGCGCGACGATGTTGCGCATCTCTCTGGAACTGGCGGCGGAAGAGCCGGAGTACGAAGACATCGCGTCGAAGTTCTTCGAGCACTTCGTCGGCATCGTGGACGCGATCAACGCCATCGGCGGCCAGGGCTTGTGGGACGAACAAGACGGCTTCTACTACGACGAGATCAAGATCGACGGTGGCGACGAGATCCCCCTGCGCGTGCGCTCGCTCGTCGGACTGATCCCGCTCATCGCCGTCGTCAACTTGGACGAGGACGTGCTCGCGCGGCTCAAGGGTTTCTCCAAACGCATGAACTGGTTTCTGGAGAACCGGCAAGACCTCGCGCGCCATATCTCCTACATGCAGACGCGCGAAGAAGGACAGACGCACTCTCTGCGCCTGCTCGCCATCCCCTCGCGCGAGCGGCTCGAACGGGTGCTCGGCTACATGCTCGACGAGAACGAATTCCTCTCGCCCCACGGCATCCGCTCGCTCTCGCGCGCGCACGCCGTCGCGCCCTACGTGATCAACCTCGGCGGGCGCGATTACCAGGTGGACTACGAGCCGGGCGAGTCAATGACCGGCCTCTTCGGCGGCAACTCCAACTGGCGCGGCCCCGTCTGGTTCCCCGTCAACTTCCTGCTCATCGAAGCGCTCGAACGCTACCACCATTTCTACGGCGGAGGCTTCCGCGTCGAGTGCCCCACGGGTTCTGGGAACCTTCTGACGCTCGCCGAAGTCGCACGGGAGTTGGCGCGACGCCTCGCCTCGATCTTCGTCGCGGACGGCGCGGGGCGCGCACCGTGGCAGGGCGACGACCGTCGCTTCGCGACCGATCCGCACTGGCGCGCGCTGACGCTCTTCCACGAGTACTTCCACGGCGAGACGGGGCGCGGCGTCGGCGCAAGTCATCAGACCGGCTGGACGGCGCTCGTCGCGCAGCTCTTCCGGCGGCTGGCGCAAGACAACTGGGGCGAGCGCGGGTAGAATTTCGCCGAGTGAGTTTTCAGAGAGCTTTCGTCGGATCGCCGGAGAGTTGATCACGATGGGCGTCAAAAGCATCACTGTTGTCGTCTTGAGTCTCGCGCTCGTCTTCATCGTGCTGTGGGACGCCTTCGAGACCATCGTGCTGCCGCGGCGCGTGACGCGGAAGATTCGCATCACGTCTGCCTACTACCGCGCGACGTGGCGACCGTGGCGCGACGTCGCGCTCCTGGTGCGCAAGAAGAAGCGGCGCGAGACGATCCTGAGCATCTACGGCCCGCTCTCGCTCGTCGTGCTCATCGCGCTCTGGGCGGTCGGTCTCGTCTTCGCCTTCGGGATGCTCCACTGGGCGGCGGGCACTTCGCTGAACGCCCCCACGACGGACGGGCGCGACTTCGCGACCGACCTCTACATGAGCGGCACGACCTTCTTCACGCTCGGCTACGGCGACATCACGCCGTCGAACCAGTTGGGACGTCTCCTCGCCGTGCTCGAAGCGGGCATGGGCTTCGGCGTCCTCGCCATCGTCATCGGCTACCTGCCCGTTCTGTATCAAGCCTTCTCGCGCCGGGAGTCGAACATCTCTCTGCTCGACGCGCGCGCGGGTACGCCGCCCACGGCGTCGGAGCTGTTGCGTCGCCACGGTCGCGCCGGCTCAATCGACGAACTCATCGAGTTGTTGAAAGACTGGGAACGCTGGGCGGGCGATCTGATGGAGAGCCACCTCTCTTACCCAGTGCTCTGCTTCTTCCGCTCGCAGCACGACAACCAGTCGTGGCTCGCTTCTCTGACGACGATCCTCGACGGCTGCGCGCTCGTCATGGTCGGCATCGACGGCGCGACGACGTGGCAGGCGCAGCTTACCTTCGCCATGGCGCGCCACGCCGTCGTCGATCTCGCGCAGGTCTTCAACTCTTCGCCCGGCGAGTGGACGGACGAGCGGCTTTCGGCGGAGACGCTCGCTTCCTTGCGCGCGGGGCTCGCCGCGGACGGCGTGGCGTTGAAGGACGGTGTGGAAGCAGAGCAGAAGCTGGCGAGCCTGCGGAAGATGTACGAGCCTTACGTCACCTCGCTCGCCGGACACCTAGCGATGCCGCTCCCGCCATGGGTTGACCCGCGCGCGGCGGCGGACAACTGGCAGACGAGCGCCTTCGAGCGCAACCCGCAAACACTCAAGACGACCTTCCAGAGCGTCTGCGAGCAGAAGCGCGCCGGCATCAAGACGCCCGCGACGCAGGCCGCAGACTGTCCAGACTAAGAGCGACGACGGCAGAAACACGACCGTCAGGGAGTGTGTCAGCAGACTCACACTCGCTCACGCTCGTGTTTCCGCCAACGCTCTAGTAAACGTCGAGATCGTGCGCCGAGACGACGCTTCCGCCGTAGAGCCGGTGCATCTCCTGCAACAACCCTTCCTCGGTATCCTTCGCGCCGCCGAAAAACATCTGGTGGTAGAGCACGAGCAGCTTCGGCTTCGCCTTCGTCGCCAGCGCGGCCAACTCTCTCGTCGAGGTGTGGAAGTTCGTCACGTACTTGCGCCAGTCCTCTTTGCTCTTGTCGTAGCCGACCTGCGTGTAAACCTCGTGCAACAGCACGTCGCAGCCGTCGCAGTTCTCTATAACGCTCTGGCTCGGCGCGCAGTCGCCCGAGATGACGATCACCTTGTCCGGCGTCTCGAACCTGTAGCCGTAAGCTTCGCGCCACGATCCGTGGTGAACGAGAAAGGCTTTGACCGTCACGTTCTCGTCCTTGTAGATGACGCCCGGCTTGATCTCGTGCGCGTTCACCTTGTAGCCCGTCCGGTTGCCGTGCTCCAACCCGTTCGTGCGGATGTCTATGTCTTCGCTGTAAGCCGCGAGGATGTGCTCGGTCATGGCTTTGAGCCCGGCGGGGCCATAGACTTCGAGCGGCTCTATCCTCCCTAAGACCCACGGCGTGAAAATCAGATCGGGATAGCCGACGGTGTGATCCGAATGCAAGTGCGTGACGAACGCCGTCCTGAGTTTCGGCACGGCTAAGCCCGCGACGCCCTGGCGCAGGGCGGCGGCGGCGCGGCGCACGACGCCGGGGCCGAAGTCCACGATGTACGGCGTGTCGTTGACGACGATGGCGACCGACGGGCCGGAACGGTCGGGGTTAGCAGCAGGGTTCCCCGTGCCGAGCAAGACCACCTGCGTGCGCGGCTTCGGCGCGGGCGCGTTCGGAGTTTGCGTATGACCCGCAGGGCGCGACGCCGACAGCGCCAGCACCGCCACGAGACCGAGCACGCACGGGAGAGTAATGTTCCGCAGTTTCATGGTAAGAGGTCTCACAGACGAGGCGTTTTTATCAGTCAATGGCTGAAAACGCAGGCGCGCCGCTCCGACGTCTTTGACGCTGGAGGGGCGCGGCGTTTCATTAGCTTTCAAGAACCATGTCGGCGCAGAGCGAG
>JBJMGS010000120.1:0-2400 GCA_045807785.1 Pyrinomonadaceae bacterium | reverse complement strand
TGACGACGGACGACCGACCTCGGACAGTTTTTAGTTCCGCCCTCATCGCATACAATGCCGCCATGCGCATCAGCGGTCGCCGTCGCAAGTCGGTCGTCTTCTTCCTCACGCTCGGCATCTGCCTGGTGGCGCTCGCGCTGGCGCTCAACGTCGGCTGGATTCTGCTCAACTGGCGCGAGGTGGCGCTGCTCGTCCTCGGCGTCGTCTTCTTCGCCCTGATCATCACGGGGCTCGTCCTCAACACCACCTTCCTCATCCGCGAAATCCGCCGCAACGAGCAGCACGACGCCTTCATCAACGCCGTCACGCACGAACTGAAGACGCCGCTCGCCTCGATCCGCCTCTACCTTGAAACCTTAAAGTCCCGCGACGTGGACGAGGCGCGTCGGCGCGAGTTCTACGACATCATGCTCGCCGACAGCGACCGGCTCTTGCAGACGGTCGAGCAGGTCTTGCGTGCCGGGCGCACGTCGCACAAGCGCCGGCGCTTGGACGTCTCCGTCATCGACCTCGCACAGATGGTGCGCGACTGTCTCGACCTCGCGCGCCGACAGTACAACTTGGACGCCGAAGCGTTGCTCTACTCCGAATCGCTCGACGCCTCGGGCGCGCGCGTCGCGGGCGACGCAGACGAGCTGCGCGCCGCCGTCTCGAATCTGCTCGACAACGCCGTCAAGTATTCCGACAGGGGTGTGCACATCTCCGTCGAGGTGGCGACGCTCGACACGGCGCGCGTGGCGGTGCGCGTCGCGGATCGCGGCATCGGCATCCCCCCAGCGCAGCTCAAGCGCATCTTCAAGCGCTTCTACCGCGTCCCCGGCAGCCTGATGACGCGCTTCAAGGGGACGGGCCTCGGGCTCTTCATCGTGCGCTCGGTCGTCGAGAAGCACGGCGGGCGCGTCTTCGCCGAGAGCGCCGGGCTCGGGCAGGGCAGCACGTTCACGATCCAACTGCCGAGGGCATAAAACGAATGAGCGCGGTGCTAATCGTCGAAGACGAGAGACATCTGGCGGACGGGTTGCGTTACAACCTCGAAGCCGAAGGCTACACGGTCAGGACGGTCGCGGACGGCGAGGCGGCGCTCGCGGTTCTGCTCGGCGGGGAAGTGCACTACGACGCCGTCGTGCTCGACGTGATGCTGCCGGGCAAGAATGGCTTCGCCGTCGCGTCGGAGCTGAGACAGGCGGGGCAGTTCGTTCCCGTGCTGATGCTCACCGCGCGCGCGCGCCCCGAAGACGTGCTGCGCGGCTTCGAGTCGGGCGCGGACGACTATCTGCCGAAGCCCTTCGATCTCTCGATCCTGATCGCGCGCGTCAAAGGCTTGCTCCGTCGCCGCGAATGGTTTCACCTAGATCGCGGCGTCGAGTCGCCGGATGCGTCTCCGGTCGGCGCGAAAGACGGCGCGCGAGTTGACGAGACGGAGGATGAGGTCTTCGTCTTCGGCGGAAAGAAGATCGACTTCGGCGCGCTGGAGTTGCGGACGGGCGAGCAGACGATGCGGCTGACGCTGATGGAGGCGAAGCTGCTGCGCCACCTGATCAAGCACGCGGGTCGCGCCGTCTCGCGCAAGTCTCTGCTCGAAGAGGTCTGGGAGTTACAGGAAGACACGGACACGCGCGCCATCGACAATTTCATCGTGCGGCTGAGGAAGTACATCGAGGACGAGCCGTCGAACCCGAAACACCTCCTGACGGTGCGGGGCGTCGGCTACCGCTTCGTCGCGGACGTGACTGATCAAACGGGCTGATCGAAGAAGGCTAGGCGGCGCGCACGGTGTTGAGCTTGCGCTCGCGGAAGTAGAGAAAGAGCGGCAGAGCCAGAGAGACGCCGACCGCCAGGTTGCAGACGACGTAGAGCCACAAATTTTTCATCTTCAGCCTTCGTCCCTCCGAGAAGACCAACAGCCACAGCACTACGGACGAGATGATCACGTCCAGCCCGAAGCATGCCGAGACGTTCGTCTGGAAGAGCTGCCGAAAGAGCAGCGGCACGTCGAAGCCGTGGGCGGTCAGAAAAGGGAAGAGCTGCGAGAGCGGCAGGAGCGCGCCCAGGATCGCGGCGACAAGATAGAGCCAACGCATCATCGTCTCTCCGGGTTGAAGGCAGCGGGTGATCGGGCTGTGACAGAAGATGCGTGTGCTTCGCGCGGCTTCAATGCGTCACGCGGTAAGAGACATAGACGCAGCCGTTCTTGAAGGGCTTACACTCGATGAGTTCCAGATCGATCTGGCGACTCATCTCGTAAAAGAGCGGGACGCCCGCGCCGAGCAGGACGGGTTGGATGTTGAAGCCGATCTCGTCGATCAGTCCGGCCTCGAACAGAGGCTTTGCCAGCAGGCCGCCGCCCATCACGCAGATGTCTTTTCCTGGCTGATGTTTCAACTCGCGGACGAACTCGAC
>JBJMGS010000119.1:0-1931 GCA_045807785.1 Pyrinomonadaceae bacterium | reverse complement strand
GGTGGTGGGTACGGATGAAGAGGCTCTGCAGCCGGGCGAGCTGAACCGCCATCTGCCGGCGAAGGCGCAGTTCTACGCGGGCCAAGGCGGTAACCAGGGACCGCTCGTCAATCACGGCGGCCCGACGATCACGAACGCGCACGTCATTCCGATCTTCTGGGGCCCGAGCTGGACGTCGAGCGACAGCGCGATTGCGAGCTCGCTGACCGCGTATGTCGGCCGCTACGGCACGACGGGCGAGTACAACGTCATCACCCAGTACTCTGGGATTCAGCTGAGCAACCTCGCCGGCGGCCACGCGGCGATCTACGACACGAGCACGCCGCCGACCAACGCGACCGACGCGATCATTCAGGCCGAGGTTCAGAAGTACGCGTCGACGGGCTTCGACTCGTCGGCGATCTTCGAAGTGTTCCTGCCGAAGTCGAGCTACTCGTCGGACGGCTCGTCGACGTCGTGCGGCGGTCCGAACCTCGCGTACTGCGCCTATCATGGCAACTTCAACGCCAGCGAGGGCAACGTGAAGTACGCCTCGATGCCGTACCCGAGCTGCGGTGGCTGCCAGTCGGCGGGCTTCAACGACATCCAGAACTTCGAGCACTTCATCTCGCACGAGACCCGCGAAGCGGTCACCGACGCCGACGGCAACGCCTGGTACGATCGCCGCGGCAACGAGGCGGACGACAAGTGCGCGTGGAGCCCGGCTCCGTTCACCGATTCGTCGACGGGCACCAACTCCGACGGCAGCGCCTTCGCGTACCAGTACGAGTGGTCGAACGCGAACAGCGCCTGCCTCAAGACGCGCTAGCTCGCTTCCCCGCTTCCCCTCCTCCGCTGTAAACTGCGCGCGATGACGCGCATCTCCCGTCGAGACTTCGCACGAACCGTGGGTGTCGCCGCCGGCGCGGCGCTCCTGCCTGCGCGCGCGCGCGGCGACGAGAAGCCGGCGAGACCGGCGGCCGCGTCGCCGCCGACGAAGCCGCCGACGAAGCTGGCGGCCGCGTCGCAGGCCGAGGCCGATGCGCGCGTGCAGATGATCGTCGGCCGTTACGGCTTGCGGCTGTCGGCGGCGGAGCGCGCCGATCTCGTGCGCCTGTCGCACGACGCGCAGGAGCAGCTCGACAAGCTGCGCGCCTTTTCGCTCGACGTCACCGACGAGCCGGCGCACATCTTCCGCGCGCCGCGGCGGCGCCGCTAGATGGCGCTTTCGGAAGACATCCTGTTCGCAGGGATCCGCCCGCTCTCGGAAAAGCTGCGCACGCGGGCGCTCTCGCCCGTCGAGCTGACGCAGGCGTTCCTCGAACGCGCCGACTCGATCGGTGCCGAGCTCAACGCCTACGCGACAGTGACGCGCGATCTCGCGCTCGCGCAGGCGCGCAAAGCGGAAGCCGAGATCGCCGGCGGCTCGTGGCGCGGGCCGCTGCACGGCATTCCCTACGCAGCGAAGGATCTCATCGCCGTGCGTTGGTACCCGACGACGTGGGGCGCGGCGCCGCTGGCGTCGCAGAAGCTGGCCTACGACGCGACCGTCATCACGCGGCTCGCCGACGCGGGCGCCGTCCTCCTCGGCAAGGCGGCGATGATCGAGCTCGCCGGCGGGCTCGGCTATCGCTACCCATCGGCGTCAGCGACGGGCGCGACGAAGAATCCGTGGGACCGCACGCGCTGGACCTGCGGCTCGTCGTCGGGCTCGGCGGCCATCGTCGCCGGCGGTCTGGCGACGTTCGCGCTCGGCTCCGAGACGTGGGGCTCGATCCTATGCCCCTCCTCGCACTGCGGCATCAGCGGGCTGCGCCCGACCTACGGGCGCGTGAGCCGCCACGGCGCCATGCCGCTGTCGTACACGCTCGACAAGCTCGGCCCGCTGGCGCGCAGCGCCGAGGACTGCGCGCTCGTGCTCGCCGTCATCGCCGGCCATGATGACGCCGACG
>JBJMGS010000118.1:0-2884 GCA_045807785.1 Pyrinomonadaceae bacterium | reverse complement strand
CTCGCACGGCGCGCGGCCATCGCCTTCGGCAACCGGCGGCACGGCGTCTCGCTCAGCAGCAAGACGCGCGCCGTCCTACAGGCCATCCGCGACTGGCGGATCGATCTCGTCCATTCCGGCACGTCGCTCAACGACTGTGGCGCGCGGGCCGCGCGCGAGGCGGGCGTGCCGCACGTCTGGCACATCAAGGAGTGCGTCGGCGGCTCAGGCCGCGTCCACTTCCCCCTGCCGGACGAGGAGCTGGCCCGGCACATCTGCGGGTTGTCCGCCCGCGTCGTCGTCATGTCGGAGTACATCGCGCGCTTCTTCCGCCGCCACGACTGCCGCAACCTCGAAGTGCTGCCCGACGGCGTCGATCTCGACCCTTACACGAACGGGACTTCGCGGCGTCTGCGCGCGGAGCTGGGCATCGGCGACGACCGGCTGCTCGTCGGCATGGTGGCGAGCCTGGCGAGCACCTGGAAGCAGCACGAGGTATTCATACGCATGGCGGGCGAGTTGGCCGCCGCTGACGAGCGCGCGCACTTCCTCCTCATCGGCCCACAGCCGCGCGCGCACCGCTGGCCCCACGAGCTGCCGCGCCGATACTACGAAGGTTTGCTCAAGCTCGCCCGCGAGCGCGTGCCGGCGGAGCGCATCACCTTCATGGACACCTACCCGGACACGCCCGACATCATGCGCTCGCTCGACGTGCTCGTGCACCCGTGCAGCGTCGAGCCGTTCGGGCGCATCGCCATCGAGGCGATGGCCGCGGGCACGCCCGTCGTCGGCCCGCTCACGGGCGGCATCGCCGAGACCGTGACCGACGGCGAGACGGGCCTGCTCGTCAAGCCGCGCGACCACAACGCCTTCGCGGAGGCGACCGCGCTGCTGCTCGACAGCCCGGAGCTTCGCGCGCGCATGGGCGAGGCCGGGCGCAGGCGCGCCGAAGCGCGCTACCGAATCGGCCTGCACGCCGAGCGGCAGACGGCTATTTACGAACAGGTCATGGCGGAGCGCGTCGGCACGGCGAGCAAAATCCCCCGGTCGATCTTCCCCGCCGAGGCCGTACTCAGCGCCGACTAACCGCCCACGCCCGCAACAACCAACGCGAACCCGATGAACCGCACGAAGACGCGACCGCTCGTCGTCGCGCACGCCGACTGCGATCTCTACCACTCGTCCTACGTGACGACCGGCCTCTGTCGCCTCGCCGACGCGGGGCGGATCGATCTGAAGTTCCGCCTGCCCGCCGCGGTCTTCGCGCGGCACCGCGGGCGGTTCACCGTCCGGCTCGACGTCCACGATCAGCCCGGCGGCGAGCCCCGCAAGGTCTGCGTCGATCTGCACGATCAGAACGACTACTTCGCGAACGCGAGCCTGCGCGACTGCGGGCTCTACTTCAAGCGCAGCTACAACCGCGAGGAGATCGCAAAGCTGCCGCCCGAACTCGCCGCAAAGGTTCTCCCCTTCGGGCCGACGTTCGGCTGCCGCCCGTGGCGCGAGCGCGGGCTCGCGTCCCGGTGGGCCGGTTCGCTCCTGAGCCACACGCAACGGATCGGCGGCTGGCGCACGCTCTCGCGCCACGACGGACTGCGCAGCCTCTACGACTTCGCGCCGCAGTCCTCCTACCGCGCGCTGCGCCCTCTCGGCGAGTACGAGCGGGGCAGGCTGATCGAGCCGGAGCCGCGCGTCTATCTCAACACGCGCCTCTTCCCCGAAGAGAGCGAGCAGGTGGCCGCGCTCAACCGCAGGAGGATCGAATTAGTCCGCCGCCTGCGCGCCGAACTCGGCCCGCGATTCCTCGGCGGGCTCATCCCCGGCGAGTTGGTCCCGGCAGACTGCCGCACGAACGCCCCGGCGGATCGCCGCGCGCACGTCGAGAATCTCAATTCGTCGCTCGTCTGCGTTTACACGAACGGGCTGCACGACTCCGTCGCGTGGAAGCTGGGCGAGTACATGGCCGCCGCGCGCTGCGTAGTCGGCGAGCCGCTCTGCAACGAGTTGGCCGGGCCGCTGACCGGCGGCGCGGGCGTGTTCTTCTCTGCCTCGACGGACGAGTGCGTCGCCGCGTGCCTGCGACTCGTCGCCGACCCGGAACTCGCGTTCGAGACGCGGCGCGGGATCGCCGCCTACTACGCCTCCTTCGTGCGGCCCGACGACAACCTGTGGCGCGTCGTCAGCCGCGCGCCGGCGGCGACGGAGATGGCGTGGGCGGGCTCCGCCGCGCTCGCTTAAGGGCAGACCAACGTGAACCAAGAGATGCTGTTATCTCCGGGGCCGGACGCCGGGCGCGAGGGCGCACCCGGCGGAGTTCGGCGCGGGCTGACCGCGTTCGCGCGCGGCAACGCAATCCTTCGCCTCCCGCTGCGCGCGGGGCGCTCTGTCCTCACGAAGTCACAGCGCGCTTACTGGCTCGCGCGGCGGCGGGGTGAGATCGACGCTTACCTGGGCGCGCACTCGCCGAAGAAGCTGAACATCGGATCAGGGTCGAACCCTCTGCGCGGCTGGCTCAACACTGATCTCTTCCCGCGCGGGCGGCCCCGCCCCATCCTGCTCGACGCCGCACGGCCGCTGCCGCTGCCCGATCAATCCTTCGACTACATCTTCACCGAGCACATGATCGAGCACGTCGCGTTCGAGCGGGGGATCGCGCTGCTCGGCGAGTGCTGTCGAGTGCTCAAACCAGGCGGGACGCTGCGCGTGGCGACTCCAGACCTGCGCGTGCTCGCGGGGCTGTGCCGCGACGACAAGACCGACTTGCAGCGCCGCTACGTCCGCTGGAGCGTGGACAACTTCACGCCGGACGCAGGGATGTACGAGGAGTCTCTCGTCGTTAACAACTTCTTCCGCAACTGGGGACACAAGTTCATCTACGACGAGGCGACGCTGCGCGCCGCCTTAG
>JBJMGS010000117.1:0-2714 GCA_045807785.1 Pyrinomonadaceae bacterium | reverse complement strand
TCTCGGTCGCGGCGGCGGTCTTGAGAAACGTCGAGGCTTGCGCGCGCGCGCATGTTCCGCTCGTCGAAGGCGCGACCGGTTGGAATGATCAACTCGACGCGGCGCGGAGCACGGTCCAGGAGCATGCGGGCGCGCTTGTCTATGGCGCGAACTTTTCGGTCGGCGTCAATGTCTTCTACCGCATCGTCGCGCGCGCGGCTGAACTGTTTGCAGCAGTCGAGGGCTACGAAAGTTTCATCGAAGAGGCGCACCACTCGCGCAAGCGCGACGCGCCTTCGGGCACGGCGCTCAAGCTCAAAGAGATTCTCGCCGCGCGACTGCCTGATCAGCCGATCCCCGTCGCCTCGACGCGCGCCGGGCACATTCCGGGCACGCACCGCGTCGGCTTCGACTCGGCGGCGGATCAAATCACGCTCACGCACACGGCGCGCTCGCGCGAGGGCTTCGCCGCGGGCGCGCTCCTCGCCGCGCGCTGGGCGCAGGGGCGGCGCGGCGTGTACGAATTTTCGGAAGTGATGGATGAAGTGCTGAAAGCCGTGAATCGTCAATCGTAAATCGTGAATAGCTAAAACCGTCTTAACTTTTTCACGATTGACGATTGACGATTGACGAGGTGTTGATATGACCATGAACGTCGAATGGATGCGCGGCTGCATGACCGCGCTGGTGACGCCGTTCCAGCAGGACGGCTCGATTGACGAGGGGCGTCTGCGCGCGTTTCTCGACTTCCAGATCGAGAGCGGCATCAAAGTTCTCGTGCCGTGTGGGACGACGGGCGAGAGCGCGACGATGACCGAGGAAGAAGATCGGCGCGTGATCAGCATGGCAATCGAGGCGGGGCGCGGGCGGGCGAAAGTGATCGCGGGCGCGGGGAGCAACTCGACCGCCGCGTCAATCGAATACTCGCGCGCGGCGCGCGACCTCGGCGCCGACGCCGTGCTCATCGTCGCGCCGTTCTACAACAAGCCGACGCAGAACGGGCTCTACGCACACTTCCGCGCCGTCGCCGAGTCGGTCGCGGGGGTGCCGGTCGTCATCTACAACGTGCCGGGTCGCACGTCGTCGAACATCTCTGCTGAGACGACGCTGCGGCTCGCGCACGACGTGGAAAACATCGTCGCCGTCAAAGAGGCTTCCGGCAACCTCTCGCAGATCATGGAAATTTTGCGCGCGCGCCCGGCAAACTTCCGCGTGCTCTCAGGCGACGACGCGCTGACGCTCGCCATGATCGCACTCGGCGCGGACGGCCTCGTCTCGGTCGCGTCGAACGAAGCGCCGGATTTGATGTCGCACATGGTCTCGCTCGCGCTCGCAGGCAGTTGGGCGGAGGCGCGCGCGCTGCACTACAGACTTCTGCCGCTGATGGAGACGAACTTCATCGAGTCGAGCCCCGCGCCCGTGAAAGCCGCGCTCGCCATGATGGGGCTCGTCGAAGAGAACTTGAGATTGCCGCTCGTCCCCGTCGAGGAGAAGAGCCGCGCGCGCCTGCGCGAAGTGTTGGAAGAACTCGGACTGTTGAAAGGTGAGACCCATGCCGCAGCCTGAGACGAACGAGCAAACGTCGCTGCGTGAGCGTGTCGAAGCACTCGCGGCGCGCGAGGGGGCGGAGTTTACGGCGGACGACCGCGCGCTGTTCGACGAGTTCAAGTCGGCGCTCAACCACGGGCGCGCGCGCGCGGCGGAGCGCGGCGCAGACGGCGCGTGGCGCGTCAACCACTGGGTCAAGCGCGGCATCTTGCTCGGCTTCCGGATGGGCGGACTCGTCGATATGTCGGCGCACCCGTCCCTGCGCTTCTTCGACAAGAGCACGTACCCTGTGCGCGCGACGACCGTCGAAGAGCGCGTGCGCATCGTGCCCGGCGGATCGAGCGTGCGCGACGGCGCGTACCTCGCGCCCACTGTTGTCTGTATGCCGCCGATGTACGTCAACGTCGGAGCTTATGTTGACGAGGGCACGATGATCGACAGCCACGCGCTCGTCGGCTCGTGCGCGCAGGTCGGCAAGCGCGTGCATCTCTCGGCGGCGGCGCAGGTCGGCGGCGTGTTGGAGCCCATTGGCGCGGTGCCGGTCGTCATCGAGGACGACGTGCTTGTCGGCGGCGGCTGCGGCATCTACGAGGGCACGGTCGTGCGCGAGCGCGCCGTGCTCGCGGCGGGCGTGATCCTGACGGGCTCGACGCCGGTCTTCGATCTCGTCCGCAACGAAGTTTACAAGCGCGACAACGATGCGCCGCTCGAAATCCCTGCTGGCGCGGTCGTCGTCCCCGGCGCGCGCGCCGTGACCACGGAGCAGGGGCGCGCGTGGGGGCTCTCAGTCTATGCGCCCGTCATCGTCAAATACCGCGACGAGAAGACCGACCGCTCGGTGCAGTTGGAAGACTTTCTACGTTAACGAGCCGGCGCTGAAATTATGAACAGATATTCGAGCCTCACTATTTCACTCTTCGTCGCGCTCCTCTCTTTCTGTGCTCCTCAGTATGCGGCAGCGCAAACAGACATTCCGGGCGCGCGGAAGTTTGATGAGTTCGGTGACGTGCCTCTGTCAGACATCGCAGCCCGGCTGGATAACTTCGCAACTGAGTTACAAAACCAACCGAACATGCGTGCGTTTCTCATCGCCTATAGCTCTCGGCGCGATCTTCCGGGATTGAGCAGCAGGCTCGTTAACTGGTCGAAGAATTATTTGCTGTATCACGGAATCCCGCCGGCGCGGA
>JBJMGS010000116.1:0-6865 GCA_045807785.1 Pyrinomonadaceae bacterium | reverse complement strand
GGCACGCGAAGTGCTTTAGGTAAGAACGGCAAGCACGAAAGAAGTTAAATCGTGACCCCGCCGCCATCACTCCTCCGGACGTAGCCTGCCGCTACTCCGACCGCCCGCCGAGCGACCCTATCAATTTTACCTTCCAGCAAGAACCCGGTTTCAAATCCGGGTTCTCCCGCTTTTGGGGCAAACCTCTTTTGGGGCAAACTTCTATCTCCGCCTTTTCCGCCCCATTCACGCACCTTTTCCGCTTCTTCCCGCACGCGCACACGATTGTCGCTTCGCGTTGACTGTTGGTCGCGCGCCGGTCGCCCAAAGGTGACAATTAGACAAATTTTGTCATCGGGATGGTGACGGAAACTGTCTTTTTGCGTCGCCGGGCTAGACGTTTTGCCGCAGACGAGCGGGTGATTCGTTCCCCGCAAAAAAAAATTTACGCCGCCGCCGACCTGCGATGACGCGCCGCCGGAGCCTCTGTTAAACTCACGCCCGTGCAGGACGCAATCGCCCTCGACGCGCGTCGGGTCAAGCGCAGACGACTGAGGCTGCGTGAACGCGCGCGCGCCTGCGCGCCGACGCTCCCACGACTCGCCCTCGCCGCCGCCTCGTCGCTGCTGCTCATCCTCTCTTTCCCTGATTTCAACCTGTGGTGGCTCGCGTGGGTCGGACTCGCGCCACTGCTCGTCGCCGTCTGCGCGCAGCCGCAGCCGCGCCCCGCGCAGGCCTTCGTCCTCGGCTGGGCGACGGGCACGCTCTACTTCTACGGCTCGTGCTGGTGGCTCACTTACTCGATGATCCATTTCGGCGGCATCCCCGCGTGGCTCGCTTACCCACTTCTCGTGCCGCCCACGCTCGTCGTCGGACTCTTCCCCGCCCTCTGCTGCCTCATCATCGCGCGCGTGGCGTCGCGTCTGAACACTGCGACGGCGCTCGTCGTCGCGCCGTTCGCGTGGGTCGCGTGCGAGTGGGCGCGGCTCCTCGTCACGGGACAACTCTGGAACGCCGTCGGCTACACGCAGGCTTATCATCCGACGCTCATCCAGTCGGCGGAGTGGGGCGGCGTCTATGCGGTTGGCTTTTTGATCTTGACGGTTAACGCCGCGCTACCCTTCGCCCTCCTCAAGCGAAATAAGCGCGCGTATCTCACGGCGACGATCATCGTCTCGCTCGTCGCACTCACGATCTGGCTCAACGCCGTCTTGTCTCTGTTGGCGATACCCGTCAAGCCTGTCTTCGCGGCGGATGTCATCGCCCTCCAACCGAACGTCGAGCCGAACTTCAAACGCACGCAGGCGGAGAACGACGCGCTCGTCGCGCGTCATCTCTCGATGAGCGCGCTCGCCGTCGCCGCGCTCGACTCGCGTGCGAAAGAACTCGCGGCGAGCATCAAGACACCCGACGCCGCGAGCATCGCGCTGACGACTCCGCCGCGCGTCATCATCTTCCCTGAATCGCCGATGAACTTTGAATACGCGCGCGATGCGGAGTTTCGTGAGCTGATCGGCAACTTCGCGCGGCAAGAGCACGCGAGCATCATCTTCAACTCGCTGGAGCCTGCGCCCGCAGGCGGCGCGTACAATTCCGCCGTGATGGTGAATGAAGAAGGTCGGCTCGTGGCGCAGTATGATAAGATTCGCCTGCTGCCGTTCGGCGAGTATGTGCCGCTGCCGCGTTGGTTGGGCGGCGGACTTCTGGGAGGTCTCGTGGGCGACTTCACCCCCGGCGCGAACTACACGCTGCTGCCCTTGGGGCAAGCCCGCGCCGGAGTCTTCATCTGCTTCGAGTCCGCCTTCCCTTCCATCGCGCGCACGTTCACGAACGCGGGCGCGGACGTGCTCATCAACATCTCGAACGACGGCTATCTGGGAAAGACGCCCGTGCTCCGGCAGCACCTGGCGAACGTCGTCTTTCGCGCGGTTGAAAATCGAAGGACGATCCTGCGCGTGACGAACACCGGCATCAGCACGCGCATCACGCCCGACGGCGAAGTGTTAGATGCGACCGACAGCTTCCAGCCCGCCACGCGCACCTGGACGATCTCGCGCGCCTCAGGCGGCACAACTTTCTACACGCGCCACGGCGATCTTTTCGTTGAAGCTTGCTCGCTCTTCAGCCTGCTCGTTCTGGCGGCGACGTGGAGGCGGCGCGGGACTGCTTCTTAAAGAAGAGAATTTTAAGGGTGTGGATAAAGATGCGCGGGCAGAGACATAAATTATCTCGGGGCGAGTCGGCAGTACTCGGATACGGTGCATTTTTCGCCGTGTGCCTCCTTTACCTCCTTTATGCTCTTTTCCACCTGCCGTCCGCTATGTCCAATGACTAACTCGAAAGGTGTTTAAATGATCGAAACAGCTACGCTTCAGGATTTGCGCGCGAGTTACGACGACTTGCGCACCCGCGTCGAACAGCTCGGGAGGTTCCTTTGATGTCGCTGCGAAGCGCGAAGAGTTAAGCAGCATCGAGGGACAGGCTTCGGCGCAAGACTTCTGGAACGATCAGGAAGCGGCGCAGAAGCTGTTGCAGCAGCGCAGCCGTCTGGAGCGCGTCATCAGCCGGCAGCAGGCTTTCGAGTCGTCCGTCGAAGACGCGGGCGTGCTCTTTGAGTTCGCCGAAGAGGACGAGTCGAACTTGAAGGAGTTGCGCGCGTTGCTCGAAAGGCTCGGCGGCGAAGTCGCGGAGGCGGAGACAGAGATGCTCCTCGGCGGCGAGAACGACGCGCTGAACGCCATCTGCACGATCCACCCCGGCGCGGGCGGCACGGAGTCGCAGGATTGGGCAGAGATGCTGCTCAGGATGTATCTCAAGTGGGCGGAGCGCCGCGGCTTCAAGACCGAGATCATTGACTACCAGCCGGGCGAGGAGGCGGGGATCAAGAACGTGACCTTCCGCGTCGAAGGCGAGTACGCTTACGGGCTGTTGGCGGCTGAAGCCGGCGTCCATCGGCTGGTGCGCATCTCGCCGTTCGATCAGGCGGCGCGGCGTCACACCTCTTTCGCGTCGCTCTTCGTCTCGCCCGAGATCGACGAGAACATCGAGGTCGAAATCTTCGACAAAGATTTACGTGTGGA
Organism: Pyrinomonadaceae bacterium; assembly: GCA_045807785.1. Classification (GTDB taxonomy): domain Bacteria; phylum Acidobacteriota; class Blastocatellia; order Pyrinomonadales; family Pyrinomonadaceae; genus JAIVGV01. The sequence goes on along the minus strand of JBJMGS010000116.1, from coordinate 3,806 downwards.
CACCTTCCGCGCGACCGGCGCGGGCGGTCAGCACATCAACACGACCGACTCGGCGGTGCGCATCACGCACCTGCCGACCGGCATCGTCGTCGGCTGCCAGAACCAGCGCTCGCAACACCAGAACCGCGCCGTCGCGATGCAGGTCTTGCGCTCGCGCCTCTACGAACTCGAACTTGAAAAGCGCAAGGCGGAGACCGCCGTGCTCGAAGCCACTAAGTCCGACATCTCGTTCGGCTCGCAGATCAGGAACTACGTGCTCGCGCCCTACCGGCTCGTCAAGGACGCGCGCACGAAACTGGAGCGCGGCGACGTTGACTCCGTGCTCGCGGGCGACATCGACGACTTCATCAAAGCCTTCTTGCTCGCGCGCCGCGCGGCTTAAACTTCGGGACGAACAAGCTATGGCGACAATCCAGACAGAGACGCGGACGAAGATGCTGCCATCGAAGCGCAGCTCGCGGCGCACCGAGATCACGGCCATCGCGCTGCTCGCCGTGGGCGTGATGCTCGCGCTGTGCCTCGTCTTCTTCCACCCGAACGATCCTTCGCTGAACGCCGCCGGGCAGGCGCGCACAGACAACCTCATCGGCCCCGTCGGCGCTTACGTCTCCGACGTGCTGTTGCAAACGTTCGGGCTCGCCGCGTACCTGCTGCCACTCCTGCTCTTCGCGGCGGCGGCGCGGCGCTTCCAGAAGAAGCCTCTGCGCGCGCCCTTGGGTCGCGTCGCCGGGCTCGCCGCCCTGCTGCTCTCGGTCGCCGGTCTGCTCGCGCTCGCCGCGCTGCCGCTCTTCTTCGACGGGCGCGTGCAGGCGGGCGGCTTCGTCGGCGCGCTGCTCGCCTCGCAGCTCGCCGGGGCGGCGGGTCGCGTCGGCGCGTTCATCCTGCTCTTGGCCTTCGCGTCGGTGGCCGTGCTGCTCGCCACCAACTTCTCTTTCACGCACGCCTACGCCCGCGCGGTCGAAGCCTTCGGCAGCCCGCAGGATTTCCTGCGCGGACGGGTCGCACACCTGCGCGCGTGGCAGGCCAGGCGGCGCGAGGCGGCGGCTGAGCGCGCGGCGGAGAAGCAGGCACAGCACGCCGAGCGCGAGATGCTACGCACCGAAGAGAAGCGCCTGAAGAACAAGACGGGCGCCGACCGCGTCAACGAATTCATGAGCGAACCGCTGCCTTCGGAAACGTCCGCGGGCGCGGCAGCCATCCAGCGCAACGCGACGGCGGCGGCCAAGACCGACAGCGCACGCACTCCGAAGACCAGCGAGACCGCGCGCGTGCTCGACGCGGGCGCGTCAACGAACGCGATGACGAACGCGACGATTAGCGCGACGACGGCGGCGAGTGTAGCATCGGTTCAGACGCAAAGACCTCCCGCCCGCCCCGGAAGTCAGTCGGGCGACAGCGCGGGCGCGGCGACGGCGTTGAAGCGTGCCGCCGCCACTCCGCCCGCGCGCGAAGAGTTCGCGGACGCCGCAGAGATCGAGGAGATGGTGCGCGACGTGTCGGTCGTGCGCACGGAGCCGGTCGAGGAGGAGGCCGTGCGCCCGCGCGCGAGCGACAAGGCTGCGCGCGAGGCGAAGAAGATCGAACGCGCCGCCGCCGCGATGAGCGACTACAAGATGCCGCCCGTCGATTTCCTCAACGCAGCGCCGCCGCGCCACGAACAGGCTGACGAGGAGTTGCGCAACCTGGCCGTCCGCGTCGCAGAGAAGTGCAAGGAGTTCAACGTCACGGGCAAGATCGAGTACATCTGTCCCGGCCCGGTCGTCACGACCTACGAGTTCAAGCCCGATCCGGGCATCAAGTATTCGCGCGTCACGGGGCTGGTTGACGACCTGTGTCTGGCGCTGCGCGCCGAGTCGATCCGCATCGACCGCGTACCCGGCAAGGCGCATGTCGGCATCGAGGTGCCCAACTCGCGCCGCGACAACATCATGCTCCGCGAGGTCGTCGAGTCGCGCCAGTATCAGGAGACGACCTCGAAGCTCGCGCTCGCGCTCGGCAAGACCATCGACGGCTTGAACTACGTCGCCGATCTCGCTCGGATGCCGCACCTGTTGATCGCGGGCGCGACCGGCACCGGCAAGTCGGTCTGCCTCAACTCACTCGTCGTCTCGCTCCTTTACAAGGCGCGGCCCGACGAAGTGAAGTTCATCATGATCGACCCGAAGCGCCTGGAGCTAGGTCTCTACGCCGACATTCCGCACCTCGCCCACCCGATCATCACCGAGCCCAAGCGCGCCGCCAACGCTTTGAAGTGGGGCGTCCGGGAGATGGAGAACCGCTATAAGAAGCTCGCGCAGTGGGGCGTGCGCAACATCGACGGATTCAACGAGGAAGTGGCACGACGCAACCTCGTCGAAGACTATGACGAGGACGGCAACCCGTGGAAGGTCTTGCCCTACATCGTCATCATCATCGACGAACTGGCTGACTTGATGATGACTTCAGGGCGCGAGGTCGAAGAGGCGATCACCAGACTCGCGCAGATGGCGCGCGCCGTCGGCATACACCTCGTGCTCGCGACCCAGAGACCCTCAGTTGATGTCATCACCGGCCTGATCAAGGCGAACTTCCCCTCGCGCATCGCCTTCCGCGTCTCTTCCAAAGTTGACTCGCGCACGATCATCGACGCCAACGGCGCGGAGCAACTCTTGGGACGCGGCGACATGCTCTTCCTGCCGCCGGGCACGTCGCGCCTCGTGCGCGTCCACGGCGCGTTTGTTGACGAAGCGGAGATCGGTCGCATCGTCGCACACGTCAAGGCACAGGGCTCTCCCGTCTACGACGAGACGATCACGCAGTCGGAGGACGAAGCCGCGGGCGGCGACGGCGCGGGCGGCGAGCGCGACGAGGTGTTCGAAGAAGCCCTGCGCATCTGCGTCGAGATGAAGCGCGCCTCGACCTCTGTGCTGCAACGCCGCTTGCGCATCGGCTACGGTCGCGCCGCCGCCATCCTCGACTCGATGGAGCGCGAAGGCTTGATCGGTCAGGCAGACGGCGCGCGCCCGCGTCCCGTCCTCGGCAAAGCCTTCGAGACGATCAACCACTGGGACGAACTGGAACGCGGCACGGAATGAAATAGTCGGGAGTCTGGAGTCAATTCGTCTCAAAGGGTTCTTTTGATTCCAGACTCCTGACTTTTCTCCCACTTTCTTTGAAAACTTTCCGACAACTTTTCCACAGTTTCTGTGGAAAAGCCTGTGGAAAAGCCGAGTTTGCCCGTTACAAGTTTCTGACAAGTTTAGACTTCTAGCATTTTGCACACGCGCGCTGCAAAATTTGTCGAAGCGTTGACCGACGGTGATTTTCTTCTCACGAAGCGGCGTCTTTCCCGCCGCCATGCCTTCCTGCTCTTCGTCATTTTCGGTTGCGCCCCCGCCGTCGTCCTCGACACTTCCTGCGTCAAGCTGCCGCGCCGCGCGCAAACGGCGAAGGTTGAAGCGGTGTCGATCAATGCGCCGCCGCAAGGCGCGGGCGATGAACTCAAGCGCGCGCCGCTCGTGAACATCAACCGCGCCTCGCGCGAAGAGTTGGCGCGACTGCCGGGCATCGGCGAAGGCTTAGCCGCGCGCATCGTCGAGCACCGCGAGCGTTACGGCGCGTTCCGGCGCGCGGAGCATCTGCTCTTGGTGCGCGGCATCAGCGAACGCCGCTTCGAGCAGTTGCGCGCGCTCGTCACCGTCGAATAGCGTGCGCGCGGACGTCAGGGGAGGGTTCCGGATCGAGCGTGCGGCGGCGAGACAAACATGATCGCTTCACCCACTCAAGCGCAAGTCGCGACGAATCCGCGCTCGATCAAAGACGCGGCG
>JBJMGS010000115.1:0-7862 GCA_045807785.1 Pyrinomonadaceae bacterium | reverse complement strand
TTTGACGCAGCGCGGGCACAGGGAATCCGTCTCGCGCGGGAAGCCGAGAGGCGGGGCGGTGCGCTCGTAGGATTTCAGGAGCGGCTCGGGCGCCCACTTTGGGTGGAGCGCCTCGCCTTCGGGCAGCGCGCGGTTGACGGACTGAAACACCTTCCACGCCGCGTCCGCCAGATTCGAGACGAGCGCCGAGCCCTTCACCCCGCCGAACTTGCCTTTAACCGCCTCGTTACGGCGAAAATTGTCGCTGAACACTAGAAACGTCCCTCCGCGGAGAACTTCTGACCGAAGCTTCCCAGTCTGATGAAATTGACCCTGATTTGACTGCCCCGCCGCCGGACACACTTCAGCCGTGTGGGCTCCGAGCGACTCCGCATGATACTTGCATCCCCTTGTAAAGGCAAGACATGAAGCCCGTGACGGGCGGCGAGAAGCGGTTAGCTCTTAGCACTTAGCGCAAAGCTATCTGACTCTGGTTTGGCTGACAGCTAACGGCTAACAGCTAATGGCTCCCTGTCACTTGTCACCATTTTTGATGTACCATCCGCGCGCAAGTTTGCACGCGGGGACTATGGCAGAGATTCATCCGACGGCGTTGGTGTGTGCGGGGGCGCGGCTTCATGAAGGCGTGCGCGTCGGGGCGTATGCGGTCGTCGAGGACGAAGTGGAGATCGGCGCGAATTGCGAGATCGGCGCGCACGCGGTCATCAAAAGATTCACCACTCTGGGCGCGCGCAACCGCGTCTTCGAGCACGCGACTTTAGGCGGCGAGCCGCAGGACGTGAAGTTCGGCGGCGAGCGCTCGCGCCTTGTCGTCGGCGACGACAACCTGATCCGCGAGTACGTGACGCTCCACCGCGCGAGCGGCGGGGGCGCGGCGACCGTCGTCGGCTCGCGCAACTTCCTGATGATCGGCGTCCACATCGCGCACAACTGCGAGGTCGGCGACGACAACATCTTCGCCAACAATGCTGCGCTCGCCGGGCACATCCGCGTCGAGGATCACGTCTTTCTGTCGAACGATGTCGGCTGTCATCAGTTCGTCCGATTAGGTCGTTATGCGATGGTCGGCGGCAAGTCGAAGATCGTGCAGGACGTCCTGCCGTTTTTCACGACGGACGGCAATCCGGCGCGCGCGCGCGGTCTCAACACGGTCGGCTTGCGCCGCGCGGGATTTTCGCCGGAGAGCCGACGCGCCCTGCGCCGTGCCTACCGACTGTTATTTCGTTCAGGGTTGTCACTCGCCTCTGTGCTCGCTGAGATCGAGCGCCTTGACGACGAGCACGCGCGCCACCTCGCCGACTTCATCCGCGGCTCGCGACGCGGCTTCACACGCGCGGCGCGACGCGCGGCGGTTGGCGATGAAGAGTAAGCCCGAACGCGCTTGAAATATTTATGAGCAGAGAGAGAGTGGAAAAGACCGTCGCGGAGTTGGCGGCGCTCGTCGGCGGGCGCGTCTCCGGTGACGGCACGGTTGCGGTCGAGCGCGTCGCGAGCGTCGAGTCGGCTGGGGCGGGCGCGTTGGCGTTCGTCGAGGAGCGGAAAAAGTTGGAGGGCGCGCGCGCGTGTCGCGCCTCGTGTCTGATCGTGCCGGAGGGGATGGGTGATGACGCGCGCGCGTTAGCGACGGAAGTTAAAGCCTTCGTCGAGGCGGCGCGACCCAAGCTCGCCTTCGCGCTCATCGCGGAAGTCCTGCACCCGGCAAAGCGGCGCGCGGCGGGCGTCGATGCGACGGCGTTTGTCGCCGCCGACGCAGAGGTTGGCGAAGGCGTCTTCGTCGGCGCGTTCGCCTCGGTCGGCGCGGGCGCGCGCATCGGCGACGGCACACAGTTGCTCGCGGGCGCGTCGGTCAGCGAGCGCGTCACCATCGGACGCGACTGCGTGCTGCACCCCGGAGTCGTGTTGTACGACGGCGTAACGCTCGGCGACCGCGTCGTCCTGCACGCGTGCGTCGTCGTCGGCGCGGACGGCTTCGGCTACGTCAAGGACGAGCGGGGCGCGTATCACAAGTTCCCGCAGATCGGAACCGTGCTCATCGAAGACGACGTGGAGATCGGTGCGGGCTCGTGCGTGGACAGGGGCGCGCTCGGCGCGACGCGCATCGGGCGCGGCACGAAGATCGACAACCTCGTGCAGGTCGGGCACAACGTCGAGATCGGCGAGCGCGTCGTCATCGCGGCGCAGACAGGGATTTCGGGGAGCACCGTCATCGAAGACGACGCTGTGATCGGCGGGCAGGTCGGCTTCGGCGATCACGCGCGCGTGCAGTCGGGTGCCGTCATCGGCTCGCAGGCGGGCGTGCTGCCGGGCAAGATCGTCCGGCCCGGCGTCTGGTGGGGCACGCCCATCCAGCCGCTCGACGAGTACAAGCGCGTCAACGCGCATGTCAACAGTCTGCCGCGGATGCGCGAAGAGTTGAAGGAGCTGCGCCGCCTCGTCAAAGAACTCGCCGCGCGGCTCAAAGAGAAAGATGGCGAAGCCTAGCCCGCGGGCTGCTTGTGAACTGAAGATGGAAACGCGTGAGATCGAGGCGGGGACGCAAATTCTGATCGCGGCGCCGGCGCACCCGATGCCGGCGGCGCAGTCGGCGGCGATTGCCGACATGCTCGCGAAGGTCGCGGGCGTCGAGGAGGCGCACCTGCCCTACTGCTTCGTGCCCGGCGCGATGTCGGATCCCGCGCAAGTCCTCGTCCTCGTCCTCGCGCGCGGGACGCAGGTGGAAGAAGTGCTGCACGCCGTCAACTGCCACCTCGCGCAGTTACTCACGGAAGATTCGCGACTCGACATTTTTCCACTGACCCGCGAGAGCGGGATGCTCAAGAGCGTGCGCGCCGTCGGTTGCCAAATTTTAGGCGCAAAGCCGAATGAGAAACCGTGGTGGAAGTTTTGGTAAAGGATGAAGGATGAAGGATGAAATAATGACTGCTCAAGCCGATCCTTCATCCTTCATCCTTCATCCCTCATCCTTCTCTTTCCACTCGCGCAGCGAGCGCAGCACCACGTCAGCCGCGCGGCGCGACGCGCTCTCCTTGCCGAGCCGTGCGGTCGCGTGGCGAAGTCGCTCGCGCGTGCGCGCGTTGTGTGCGGGGTCGAGCAGCGCCGTGAGTTCGCGCGCGAGGGCTGCGGGCGTGAAATCGTATTGCATCAACTCTGGAGCGAGTCGCTCGCCCGCGACGAGGTTGACGAGGCCGTAGTGTTCGACGCGGATGAGGCTTCCCAAGACGTGCCAGTTGATCTTTGATTCCTGATAGACGACGACGAGCGGCGTCTCGGTGAGCGCGGCTTCGAGCGTCGCCGTCCCCGATGCGACCGCCGCCACGTCAGCCGCCGAGAGGGCGTCGCGCGTCGCGCCGCCGACGACGCGCAGGTTGCCGACGAGCGCAGCGTCGTCCGCGTCGAAGACCGCGGAGACGATCCGTTCGGCTTCCGCGTCGGCGCGCGCGGGCGCGAGGGCGACGACGAATTGCGTGTCCGCCCGCGTGCGCGCGATGAGCTTCGCGGCTTCAAGCATCGGCGGAAGAATGCGTTCGAGTTCCTTGCGACGGCTGCCCGGCAGGAGCGCGACGAGCGGGCGAGCGGGATCGAGCCCGTGCCGTCGGCAGAACTCGGCGCGGTTGTCTCTCGGTCGGACTTCCGTCGCGAGCGGGTGGCCGACGAACTCGACGTGCTTCACCTTGCGCGCCGCGTACCACGCGGGCTCAAAAGGCAGGAGCGCGAGCAGGAGATCGACGTCGCGTCGGATGTTGCGGACGCGGTAGCCGCGCCAGGCCCAGAGTTGCGGGCTGACGTAATAGATCACGCGCAAGCCCCGCGCGTGGAAGAAGCGCGCGAGCCGGAGGTTGAAGTCGGGGAAGTCAACGAGCACGACGGCGTCGGGGCGGCGCTCGATGCCGGCGCGCTTTAGTTCATGGTAGGCGCGCAGGAAGCGCGGCAGCGCCGAGGCGATCTCAACGAGCCCCGTGATCGAGAGCGCGTCGGTCGGCACGATTGACTCGACGCCCGCCTCACGCATCAACCCTTGCGTCCCGCCGAAGAACTCGAAGCGCGTCGCGGGCGCGAGTTCCCTGAGCGCGCCGACGAGCGACGCCGCGTGCGCGTCGCCCGACGCCTCGCCCGCGACGATCATCAGGCGGAAGCTCTCCGCGTCCGAGTCGGTCACGGGCGCATAGTAACATCGCCGCGCCCGGCGCGTTGACTTATCGCCCGCACGGAAATATAAGCTCTGCCGTCAGCGCGTCGCTCCTCGCGCGCGTCTCGCCTGACCACATTAACCGCGTGCCCGCTCACCGGCGTAAGCGATCTACACAGGGCGGCGGCCCCTCTGGCCTCGAGAGCTGTTGCCGCGCGCGTCACACGCGAAAATCTATGAAGTTCAAACGCCCGAAACGATCTCTCTGGGTGGTGCGGCTCGTGCGGTGGGTGCGATCCAAGCTGGACTCGTTCGCCGACCTGCGCGACTTGCTGCTGATCGTCGCGGGCGGCTTGTACGCGCTCGGCTACGCGGTCTGGGCCTGCAACGCCTACGCGAACAATCTGGGGCTGCTCCCGGCGGTCGACTTTCAATACTTCATCGCAGGGATCACACCCGCGCTGTTTCTGCTGGTGCTCTCGCTGACGATCACGGGCATCTTTCTCTTCAAGCAGAAACTCGGCGACTGGCTCGATCCCGCGCGGCGTTGGGGGAAGTATCTACGCCGGTTTGTCGTCTTCGTTTTCTTCCTCTCCTTCCTGCTCTTCATCGTGGCGGACAACGACACGCTCAAGCGCGCTTACCCCGCGCAGACGGGCAGGGTCGGCGTCGTCGCCGGGCTGATTCTGATCGTGACGCTCATCCTCCTTCCGCCGCGCAAACGCAGCACTGCCGACTTACAGCCCGTGCGGACGGCGCGCGGAGCGACGAGCGAACTGGGGAAGGCTCTGGCGACTCTGCGCGACGACGGATTTTTGGTGCTCATGAGTTTTTTGGGGACAGTCTATGCCGTCGGCATCGCGCTGCTCCTCACCTGGCTTGGTCTCTACTTCTTCGTCGTCAAACTCTACCCGCGCCTGCCGCAGGAGTTCGGCGGCGTCCGTCCGCGCTGCGCCTTTCTGGAGTTGAAGCGGGCGGAAGTCTCCGACGAGATTCAGGAGGCGCTGCTGCCGCAGCCCGCGCCGAGCGCCGACACACAGACGGCGCGCTCCGTCCAACTCGACGTTCACTTCTCCGACAGCAATCTCATGCTGGTCAAGCCGCACGCGCAGCCGGGCGAGTTCAGATCGCGGACTTTCGAGATCAAAAAAGAGGCGGTGCGGGCGGTCGTCTGGTGCAAGTAAAGGCGCCCGGCGGCGACGCACGACCGCCGCGCGGCTAAGCCGCCGACGCGCCAGAGTGCCTTGCTTGTCGCACGTCGGCGGCGCGTGTTAGCATCGCCGCGCTCTGCGGGTGAAAAGCGCGTGCGCGGAAAACTCTCTGGCGCTGCTCGCTCCCACGGTTCCAAGTCGGGGTTCTTCTTTTGGGCGGCAGTCTTCCTCTCACAAGTCGGTCTGTATGGTCGGCGCGCGCGCGTCTGGCGTGGCTCGCCTGCGCGTGCCTGTGCGCCCTCTGGCTTGCGCCGCCCATCGCGCGCGCGCAGGAGCCGAACCCGGTCGCGCGCCGGGTGGAGAACCCGATCACCGACACGCCGAACGTCAACCCGCTGCAACAGGATCAGGCCATCCGCCCGCGCAAGCGCACCGTCGCGGGTATGCCCGGCGTGGCGGGCGAAGAGATAGACATTCACGCGCAGAAGGAGACCGTCAGCGGCGAGAAGGGCGCGCACGTCTTCGTCGATGAGGGGAACGTCGATGTGCGCGTCGGCATCTACCGCTTGCAGGCGGACAAGGTGACGTACTACGAGGCGACGCAGAAACTCATCGCCGAGGGCAACGTCGTCTTCGATCAGGGCGAACTGCAACGCATCACGGGCTCGCGCGCGGAGTTCAACGCGCGCACCAAGCTCGGCTCCTTCATCAACTCGACGGGCTTCACCAACCAGACCGAGGATGGCACGGTCGTCTATTTCACCGCCGACTCGGTCGAGAAGGTCGCGCCGAACCGCGTCGTCATCACGAACGGCACGATCACCGCCTGTGACGAAGAGACGCCGAAGTGGAGCTTCACGGCCAAGCGCGCCGAGATCACTCTGAACGACCGCGTGCGCGCGCGCCGTCCCGCCTTCCGCATCAAGGGCGTGCCCGTGCTGCCGATGCCCTACGTCTCCGTCTCAATCAAGCGGCGCGACCGCGCGTCCGGCTTCCTGACGCCGACCTTTAGCGGCTCGGGCAAGAAGGGCTTCCGTCTCTCGAACGCCTACTACCAGACGCTCGGTCGTTCGGCGGACGTCACGTTCCGCAACGATATTTTCACGGCGCGCGGGCTTGGCTTCGGCGCGGACGTGCGCACGCGCGCCAACTCGCGTTCGTTTCTCTACTTCGGTTTCTACACCGTCAAGGATCGCATCTTCGGCGCGAAGGCGAGCCCCGAGAATCCTGATCAGGGCGGGTCGAGCTTCTACGCCAACGGCGTCCACTACTTTCAGAACGGCTTCATCGCCGCCGTCGATGTGAACGTCACGTCGAACCTCGCGTTCCGCCAGGTCTTCTCCGACGACGTGCAGCGCGCCATCTCTCCCCAGGAGACCTCGCAGCTCTTCGTCAACAAGAACTCGAATAGCTACAGCTTCAACTTCATCGCGCGCTCGCAGGTGACGACCGTGCCGAACACGCGCATCCGCATCCGCCAACTGCCGAGCGTCCAGTTCGACAAGCGCCCCACGCCGATAGACCTCTTCTTCGAAAAGCTGCCGGCCTATTTTTCTTTCGAGAGCGGCGTCGAGGGCATGAGCCGCAAGGAGACGGTCGAGAACCTCGCGGCGTTTGAGGCGGCGGGGAATCTGAATCCGCTCATCACGCCGTCGCTCGTGCAGCGGCTGCGCGTTAGGCCGCAGGTCAGCGTGCCCTTCAACTTCGGCGGCTGGACGGCGACCGCGACGGGGACGCTCGACGGCACTTACTATTCGAACTCGCTCGATCCGCTGACGCGCCTCGTCCTCGGACGCAACCTGACGCGCTTCTTCGGCGAGTTCGACTTCGACGTGCGCCCGCCCGCGCTCGCCAAAAATTTCTACAAGGATGACGGGAGCTTGCGCTTCCGCCACGTCATCGAGCCGTATCTCATCTACCGCCGGATCGGCGGCGGCGGCGATCCGAACCGCACCATCCTCTTCGACTACATCGACGCCGTCGCCGACACGAACGAGATCGAGTTCGGCATCACCAATCGCTTCTTCACGCGCCGCTCGACCGAGAACGTGTCGGGGCGCGCGCCTGCGAACGGCAAGGGTGCGAACGGCAGAACGGACGAAGCCTCGCCGCTGACGAGCCAGCCCTACGAGGCGCTCTCCGTCACGGTGCGCGGCAAGTATTTCTTCGACCCCACTTTCGGCGGCGCGCTCATCCCCGGCAGGCGTAACCAGTTCTACCCGATCAACACCTTCTCCGGCTTCACCTACGGCGGCGTGCCGCGCCGCTTCTCGCCCTTGAACGTCGAGGCGCGCCTGCGCCCGAACAACATTCTGACGGCGGACGTGCGCACCGACATCGACGTGTCGAGTTTCGGCGTGCGCGACCTGGCCGTCAGCTTCGGCTACACGCCGCACCAGCACCTGATTCAGGCGTTCACCACCTTCTACTACACGCGCGCCGTCTCGCTCTCGCCGTCGCTCGAACGCTTCGCCGATCCGCTGACGGGACGCGAGGCGGGCACGCTCAAGGGGGCGCAGTGGAGCCCGACCGTCTTTCTCGGCAACTCGAACAAAGGCTTGTTCGGCGGCGCGTCCGTCTTCTTC
>JBJMGS010000114.1:0-2166 GCA_045807785.1 Pyrinomonadaceae bacterium | reverse complement strand
GAGGGTGATCTCGCCCGGTCCCGCCGTGAACGAGTAGAAGTATTCGGTCTTCTCGTCAGCGCCGTCGCCCGCCACGACGTTCGCCGTGAAGGGCGTCGGGTTATCGCGGTCCGTCGAAGGCGTCTGCGCGTGCGCGACGAGGCTCGCACCGAAGAGCAGCATGGACGCGGTCGTGATCTGAAGCAGCGCGCGCGTGAACGCGTGGCGCGTGCGGCTGAGTATTCTCATGTTCATCTCAAGTTCCTTCCTTTCGTCAATTCACTTGTGTGATCCATCTTGTGTCGCACGGTTGCGACGTGCGGGCTTCGGGCAGCCATCCCTCGCAACGTCGCGCGTGGCGGTAAAATTCCGCGCGCCGCGCACGCGTCGCTTAGTTCTTCACCGTCGGCTTCGGCGCGGGAGTGACCGGTTTTTTCGGGGCATCCACGACCGGCAACTCTCTGAGGTTCTGCACGGGCATGGTTATGAGCCTGTCTGGGTATGTTGTTTTCAAGATCGTCAGATACTGCGGCGGCAACTGGTAAAAGTTGCTCTTGGCTTTGACCCACGCCGCGGCGTAGCCGATGTTGTTCGTCTTGTAGTTGATCCACATGTAGCCGCGCTCGTCGCCGTAGCCGCAGGTGTCGCCCCAGTACGTGCCCCAGGAGTTTTTAATGAGCCAGGCCTGCTTCGCGTCGTCCCAACCGATGAGCGTCACGGCGTGATTGATGACGTAGAACTTCCCGTTGATGGGATCGACCGCATAGGGGCGACCGTCCGAGTCCACCTTGAACTTCTGGCCCTGCGGATAACTCTTGTCCGGCGGGGTGACGTACTCTTCGCCCTCGGATTTCGGTTCGTTGAAGGGCTCATCGCCGCCCGTGTACGCCTCGAAGGAGGGCGTGACCAGGACGGAGACGGCGAGCGGCCCGTAGGTGGTGAGCGCTTGCTTCAACTCCGAGACGGTCGGCACGCGCGAGTTCGGGGTTCCGGGGATCGTGTCGTGCGTGACGTAATCCCACGCGACGGCGCGCAGCGGTGGCGCGCTGACGGCGCTGCACGTCCCCTGCGCGGCTTTGTAAGAGGCATAGCTCGTCTCGCTGGCGTCGCCGGTCGCAGACAGGTAGTCGAAAGCCTGCGTGTACCGGCCGCCCTTGCAATCTCCCGCCTTGCCGCAATCGAGCACGTCCTGCTCGGAGGCGTCGGCCGCGCTGCCGTTGCGGATCAGATAGCTCCCCTCGTATGCGCCGAGCGCGGCGAACGCCCAGCAACTTCCGCAACCGCCCTGATCGCGCACGGGCGTGACCTTGCCCTGCTTGCGCCAGTCGAACGAAGAAGTGCGCGCCGCGTCCGCGATACGCAATTCGTAGAGGTTGGGGTTGGCGCGTCGCGCGTACTCGTCGCGCGCGGCGTTGTCGATTGAGTCGAGCTGTCGCGCTACGGCGCTGTGCCTAATCGCCTGCGTGCCCAGATCGCGTGGCAGGACGAGTCCGGTCAACTGCTCAAGGCTGCGATCAAGCGCCGCGGTGTAGCCCACACTGAACTTCAAGCCCTTCGTCTTCATCTCGGCGCGCAACGCGGCGAGCCGCGCCTTGATCGCGGGAGTCGCGATCAGCTCCCTCTGCTGGTAGATCGCCTGCCGCGGCATTTGCGCCGTCGTCTGTGTCGCACCCTGCGCGATCCGCTGAGCGTTCGACTGAGAGATGACGGCGCTCTGCACCAAAGCTGCCGACACGACGAACATGACGGCTATTGCTTTTAGATAGCTTTGCTTTCTCATCTTTCGACCTCCGTTTCCGTTTGTCCGAGAGAGTTCTGACAGATCAGCAGGAGTCCGTCCTGCGCCTCAATGAAGTGGAGTTGTCCCGTCTCGACGCGCCGGTAGATGTCGCGGGGCGTGACGCGAGAGAGGCGCGCGGCTTCTTCCGCCGTCAGCAGCCTGGCGCGCGCCCCGCACCCCGCGCACCAACCCACCGCCGACACCCTGCGCCCGCCGACGAGCAGAAGGCGGTGCATCTCGACAGTGATCTCTGTGCGTCTTTTCATCCTTTTGCCCGCTCATGCCGCTTTGCCGTCCAGTTTGTTCCGGCGTCTTTATTGCCCGCTTGTGCCCTTCGCGTTAAAATCTCAAGCACCGTTCGGCTACGACAGACTGCCCTATGACCGTTCTCGCAAGCGCAAGCTACG
>JBJMGS010000113.1:0-2341 GCA_045807785.1 Pyrinomonadaceae bacterium | reverse complement strand
TCTGCTCGAAAGACTTGTTCTCTGTTGGGTGACACTGGACGAGCGCGATCTCGAAAAGCTCCGGAGTTGAGCGCTGTCCCCTTCAGTATCATGTCCCCTATATGACCATGCTTCGCCACGTTCCCCCGATGGGCATCTACGAGACGCTCTACGCGTTCCGCGACGCGTTCGGCAAGTACATGGGCGAACCCGGCACCCATCCCTGGAGCCAGGGGTTTCCCCGGACGGTTCAACTGCCGGGCGGGCCCGCGATGCCGTCGTCGGTCCAGGTCTCGTCGGACCACCTGAAGTATCCGAAAGCGTGGGGACTGCCGGCGCTGCGCGAGGCGATCGCCGCGTACTACCGCCGCCACTACGGCGCCGACATCACGAGCGACAACGTCATGATTTTCGCGGGGGGAAGGCCCGGTCTCGCGGCGGTCCTGCTCTTCCTCGAAGCCGGCATCCGGGTCCGGATCGCCTCCACCGAGTACACGCCGTACTTCGACCTGCTTCGCCTCCTGGACCGTCCCTACGACACGGTGGCGAGCGGGCCGCAGAACGGATTCGCGCCGCCGGTCGCCGAACTCATCCGGCGCGACCCCGCGGCGCGCCATCTCCTTCTCCTCAGCAACCCGTGCAATCCCACGGGCGTCACCCGGCACGACCTGGAGCTCGAGGAGATCGTGACCGCGGCGCGCGACGGGGAGATCGGGCTTTTGGTCGACGAGGCGTACGAGCTCTTCCATGACGAGCCCGTGAGCGCGATGAAGTACGTCCGCGGAATCGACGACACGGACATCTTCGTCGCGGGCGCGGCCACGAAAGGGCTCCAGTCGCCCGGCATCCGGATCGGCTGGGTCGTGGCGTCGCGTCGCAACGTCGAGATCCTCGGCAACTTCTCGTCGTTCGGCATGGGCGGCGTTTCGCATCTCTCGCAGTGCTTCGCCCTCGAGCTGTTCGGCGAGGAGCGACTTGCGCTCGCGCGGCGCGCCGTGCCCGCGTACTACGGGCGCCAGCGCGAGCGCTACGGCAAGGCCTTCCAGAGGCTCGGCCTCGAGCTCTTCACGGGCAACGGCGGGTTCTACCACTGGTGCCGCCTGCCGGGGGGAATGACGGCCGAGACGCTCAACCGCCGGCTCTTCAAGGAGGGCGCGGCGATCCTCAAGGGCGCCGACTGCGACATGCTCCGCCGCGGGGACGCGTCGCCGCTCGCGACCTTCTTCCGCTTCTCGTTCGGCCCGCTCGCGCCCGAGTCGTTCGACTCCGACGTGGAGATTCTCAAGCGGGCCCTGGAATAGGTCTTGGATGAATTAAATCGCGCCGGGGATTAAGCCGGCATGTTCGGCCAGCCCTCGCACTCGCTCAACGACTCGGCGCACTTTGCGGTCGGAGACGCCTAACTTCGCGGCGACCTCCTCGTTGTCGTGGCCCTGGAAGCGCATCTCGAGAATTTGGCGCTCCTCGGGCCGCAACTCATTGAGAAAGTGCTCGAGTTGATCCACAAACGTGACGGTCGCTTCCGGCGAGGGATCGTCGCAGAGCACCTCCATGAGGCGCTGCTGCGGTTCGGCGCCCTGCGGCGTCTCTTGTCCGGGATTGCGCCGGGCCGCCGATTGAAACTCCACCTGCCGGAGCGTCTTGTGCACGGTGATCCGCATCAAGAGCTTGCAAAGGTCATCCTGATCGGCAATCGAGTATTGCCCTTCCCGCAGCCTGCCAAAAAACGTGCGAAACACCGATTGGACGACGTCGTCGGCATCGACGCGGGCCGCTAGCCGCTGCCCGATCCGTTGCCGGGCCACCGCGGCCAGGCGATCGACGTAGCGATCGAAGAGCAGCCGAGCCGCTTCTTGGTCGCCGGCCCGCCAGCGTTCGACCAGTTTCTGACTTTCCATCGGTTCGGACACGGAAGTTCCCCAACTCAGATCTTGAAGCCACTCTCAGGATATCGGGCATTCGACCGGGCAAGCGACAGGGCGCGACATTTCTTCGAAACCGTTGTCCGGGCGGCGAGTCGTTTCCGGATAACCCTTCAGGAAGCTGAGATCACAAAAGCAACGTGAGGCCAGCAACCAAGTCTCGGCAGCGTTTGCCGGGACGTCTCAGTGTGGCTTTCAAATGGAGTGATTCCCATGAACTCGACAGTAGCACGTCTGGACAAGCCGACGGCGGCGAACGACCTGTGGAAACCGGTGAGTGCCAACGAGTTGGCTCAGATCGAGGGCGGCTTGTTCGGTATCAGTTGGGACGACGTCAAGCGCGCGGCGCGATATGTCGCCTCGCAAATCGTGAAACGCATCACGCCGCACTGACCGTCCCGCGAAAAAACCTGTGAATGTTCAAAACCGGCTGCCCGCCG
>JBJMGS010000112.1:0-5207 GCA_045807785.1 Pyrinomonadaceae bacterium | reverse complement strand
GAGAGGCTATGTCCCGCAATACGCTGAACACGCTCAAGGAATTTACGATCTCGGGTTCCAAGAAAGGCAAGTTCTATTCGCTTCCTGCGCTGGAAAAGAAACTGGGCGCAAACATTTCGCGCCTGCCGGTATCGATCCGCATCGTGCTGGAATCGGTACTGCGTAACTGCGACGGCAAGAAAGTGACTGAAGAACACGTCAAGCAGCTGGCGAACTGGGCGCCAAAGGCGCCTCGCGTGGATGAAATCCCGTTCGTGGTTGCGCGTGTCGTGCTGCAGGATTTCACGGGGGTGCCGCTGCTCGCCGATCTCGCGGCGATGCGCAACGTGGCCGCCGACATGGGACGCAACGCGAAGACGATCGAGCCGCTCGTGCCGGTCGATCTCGTCATCGACCACTCGGTACAGGTTGATTACTGGTCAACGCCCGACGCCCTGCGCCTCAACATGGAGACGGAGTTCCGGCGCAACCGCTCGCGCTACCAGTTTCTCAAGTGGGGCACGCAGGCGTTCCAGAGCTTCCGCGTCGTGCCGCCCGGCATCGGCATCGTCCATCAGGTCAACATCGTGTACCTCGCGCGCGGCGTGTTAGAAAAAGACGGCGTCTATTACCCCGACACTTTGGTCGGCACCGACTCGCACACGACCATGGTCAACGGCATCGGCGTCGTCGGCTGGGGCGTCGGCGGCATCGAGGCGGAGGCCGCGATGCTCGGCCAGCCCGTTTACATCCTGACGCCCGACGTGGTCGGCGTCCACATGAAGGGGCAGCTTCGTGAAGGCGTGACGGCGACCGATCTCGTCCTGCGCGTGACGGAACTTCTGCGGCAGACAAAGGTCGTCGGCAAGTTCGTCGAATTCTTCGGCGAGGGCGCGGCGTCAATTGCCGCCTTCGACCGCTGCACCATCGGCAACATGGCTCCTGAATACGGCGCGACGATGGGCTTCTTCCCGGTGGACGAGAAGACGCTCGACTACTACCGCGCGACGGGGCGCACCGACGAACAGATCGAGGCAATCCGCAACTACTTCGTGGCGCAAGGTATGTTCGGCATCCCGCGCGAAGGCGAGTGCGACTATAGTCAGGTGGTCGAGCTTGATCTCTCTGCCATCCAGCCGAGCGTCGCGGGGCCGAAGCGACCGCAGGATCGCATCGAGTTGCAGAGCTTGAAAGATCGCTTCCTCGATCTCCTGAAGAAGCCCGTGAACGAGAACGGCTACGACAAACAGTCGGAGGTCGGAGAACGCTTCCACGTCGATCTCGGTGCGGACGCACGCGCGGCGGCGCTGGCACATACTTCAGCGCCCGGCGAGAAGATCGCGGGCGGCGGCGAGCAAGACCCGACGACGATGCCCGACGCTGTTGACAACTTTACCAGCCAGCACGACACGAACCCCCTGACCGAGCGCGAGATGATGCAGAACCGCCCGACGCCCGACCGCGTCGCCTATCAGGGCGCGGAGGCGGCGCAGGCCGCGCAGGACGGCGGCGGCGGTCAGACCGAACTCGGGCACGGCGATGTGGTCATCGCCGCGATCACTTCCTGCACCAACACCTCGAACCCTTCGGTCATGCTCGGCGCGGGGCTGCTGGCGAAGAAGGCCGTCGAGCGGGGCTTGAAAGTCCCGCCCACGGTCAAGCCTTCGCTCGGCCCCGGCTCGCGCGTCGTGACCGACTATCTTGATCGCACGGGACTCCAGCCCTACCTCGATCAGCTCGGCTTCAATGTCGTCGGCTACGGCTGCACGACCTGCATCGGCAACTCTGGCCCGCTCGATCCGCGCATCGAGTCGGTCATCAACGAGCACGACATCGTGACGGCGAGCGTGTTGTCGGGCAACCGCAACTTCGAGGCGCGGGTTCACCAGAGCGTGCGCGCCAACTTTCTCATGTCGCCGCCGCTCGTCGTCGCCTTCGCGCTCGCCGGTCGCGTCGGGATCGACATGACGCGCGAGCCCCTCGGTCAGGGCAGGGATGGTGAGGACGTTTACCTGCGCGACATCTGGCCTACGTCGGAAGAGATCGGCGGGATGATGGGCGCGGCGACCGACCCGGAGACGTACCGGCGGCTCTACAGCGACTTCGCCGAGCAGAACCCTTTGTGGAATGAGATACCGAGCGTCGCGGGCGAGGTGTACGAGTGGGATCAGCTCTCGACCTACATCCAGGAGCCGCCCTACTTCGAGCGCTTCAGTATGGAGCCGGGCAAATTCTCTGACATCAAAGCCGCGCGGCCCCTCGCCATCTTCGGCGACTCGGTGACGACCGACCACATCTCGCCGGCGGGCGCGATCAAGCCGACTTCGCCGGCGGGGATTTACCTGCGCCTGCGCGGCGTCTCGGTCGAAGACTTCAACTCCTACGGTTCGCGGCGCGGCAACCATCAGGTGATGGTGCGCGGCACGTTCGCCAACGTCCGCATCAGGAATCAGATGGTGCCGGGCACGGAGGGTGGCGTGACGTGCCTCCAACCTGTCAACGAGAAGCTGAGCATCTACGACGCCTCGGTGCATTATCAGGCGGCGGGTGTGCCGCTCGTCGTCATCGCCGGGCAGGAGTACGGCACCGGCTCTTCGCGCGACTGGGCGGCGAAGGGCACGCGGCTCCTCGGCGTGCGCGCCGTCGTCGCGCAGAGCTTCGAGCGCATCCACCGCTCGAACCTCGTCGGCATGGGCGTGCTGCCCCTCCAGTTCAAAGAGGGCGTGAACGCGCAGACGCTCAAACTCGACGGCACGGAGACCTTCTGCCTCGTCGGGTTGGAGAACGCGGACGTGAGGCCGCAGCAGGACATCACGCTGCACGTCCACCGCGCGAGCGGCGAGGTGGAAGAGGTGCCTGTCAGGCTGCGCATCGACACGCCCATCGAGATCGAGTACTACCGCCACGGCGGCATCTTGCAGTTCGTGCTGCGGCAGTTGATCGCGCAGTCGGAATAGGCCGACGCGCGCTCTGACTAAGCCGAAGCCGGGAGCCGGTCGAAAGAGTCTGACCTTCTCCCGGCTTCGGCTTATCGGGCTTCCCAGAATCGGACGAAGCTGGTTTTTCAGTCGCAGAATGACGACGTTCGCGCTCACAGCCTCAGGCGTTCTGCTCCTCCTACTCGTCGCGGTGGACGTGTACTCGACGATCCTCGACGACCGCCCGCGCATCGGCCCGCTTGGCGACTCGCTCAACCGCACGACGTGGCGCGCGAGCATCACGGTAGCGCGGCGTCTCTCGCGCACGCAGCGCCACCGGCTGCTGAACCTCGTCGCGCCGCTCCTGATGCCCTCGCTCATCGTCATCTATCTGGCGGTCATCGTCCTCGGCTTTGCCCTGCTCTACCACCCGCGCCTGCGGACGCAGTTCCACACCACGCGCGACCCCGCGACGCTCTCCTTCTCCGACTCGATCTACTTCAGCGGCATGACGCTGACGACCGCCGGCGACGGTGAACTCATCCCCGGCACGACGGCGACGAGGCTGCTCGCCGTGGGCGAGTCCGCCGCGGGCGTCGCGCTCATCTCGCTCGCCATCACGTACCTGCTCACGGTCTACGGCGCGTTGCAGCGCAAGCGCGCTGTGGCCCTCAGCTTCTACCATCAGGCGGAAGAAGGTGCGAACGTCGCGGGCTTCATCGCGCACCACTTTGTCATCGATCACTTCGTCGGCTTTGAAGGGATACTGCGCACCGCGGCGCGCGATCTGCAAGACCTTCTTGAATCGCACATCGAGCACCCGATCCTCCACTACTTCCACACCGTCGAAGTTTACAAGAGCCTGCCGCGCGTCCTCTTCATCACGCTCGAAACCTGTTCCGTCATCCGCTCGTGCCTCGACGAAGAGGAGTACCCGAAACTCTGCCGCCACCCGGAAGTGGTCACGCTCGAAGCCAGCTCGCGGCAGGTGCTCGGCGAGTTCGTCAAGCACCTCGGCCTGCGCGGCAGTCGCAGCAGGCAGGACGGCGGCGCGACGTTCGAGGAGTCGAAGCGCTGGGAGCGCCGTTTCGAGCAGACGCTCGAACAGCTCGAAAGCGCGGGCATTAAAACTACGACCGACCGCGCGGGCGGTTGGGAGGAATACCGCGCCAACCGCGTGGAGTGGGAGGAGCCGCTACTTAGGTTTGCGCGCCACCTCGGCTATGACTGGGACGAGATCACGGGCGACCGCGATCTGCGCTACGCCGCGGACGAGGCGATGGAGCATCCGCGCGCCAGGGGCGAGGTGAAGCCGCCGGAGGAGGACGGGGACGCCGTTTAGACTTCGCCCCGCGTTGGTGCTAAATTCAGTTTCGTCATCCGCAAACACGCAAACCAACTGTGGGCGACTCCCCCGCGCTAAAAGTTTAAGGAGCAACTTTCATGTCATCTGCCCAAGCCGAGACGCGCGAGCCGCGCCGCTACCAACTCTTCATCGACGGTAAGTTTGTTGACGCCGAGTCCGGCAAAACTTTCACCTCTCCGAACCCTGCGACTGGCGAGACCCTCGCCGAAGTCGCCGAAGCCGACAAAGCTGACATAGACAAAGCCGTCCAGGCCGCTCGCCGCGCCTTCGAGGGCAAGTGGTCGAAAATCTCCGCGCGCGAACGCGGTCGGATGCTCTACAAGCTCGCCGGTCTCATCGAATCGCGCGCCAAAGAACTCGCCGAGCTGGAGACCGCCGACAACGGCAAGCCCATCCGCGAGTCCATGTACATCGACATCCCGGCGGTTGCCGAGAACTTCGAATACTTCGCGGGTTGGGCGACGAAGATCGAGGGTGAGACGATCCCCGTGCCCGGCCAGTTCTTCAACTACACGCTGCGCGAACCCGTAGGCGTCTGCGGCCAGATCATCCCGTGGAACTTCCCGCTCCTGATGGCGGCGTGGAAACTCGCGCCCGCGCTCGCCGCCGGCAACACCGTCGTCTTGAAACCCGCCGAGCAGACGCCCATCACGGCACTCGAACTCGCCAAGCTGATTCAGGAGGCGGGCTTCCCCGACGGCGTGGTCAACGTCGTGCCCGGCTACGGCGAGACGGCGGGCGCGTCACTCGCCGCGCACCCCGGCATCGACAAGATCGCCTTCACCGGCTCGACCGAAGTCGGCAAGATGATCGCGCGCGCCGCCGCCGACAATCTGACGAAGGTCTCTCTGGAACTCGGCGGCAAGGCGCCGAACATCGTCTTCGCCGACGCCGACATCGAGCAGGCGGTGAGCGGCGCGATGATGGGCATCTTCTACAATCAG
>JBJMGS010000111.1:0-8393 GCA_045807785.1 Pyrinomonadaceae bacterium | reverse complement strand
CGGCACGTCGAAGCCGTGCGTGGTCAGAAAAGGGAAGAGTTGCGAGAGCGGCAGGAGGGCGCCCAGGATCGCGGCGACAAGGTAGAGCCAACGCATCATCGTCTCTCCTGTTTGAAAGCGCGGGCGGGTGCTTCGGTTGTGACGGAGGCGTGCCTGCTCCAGCGCGGCTTCAACGCTTCACGCGATAAGAAACATAGACGCAGCCGTTCTTGAAGGGCTTACATTCGATCAGTTCCAGATCGATCTGGCGGCTCATCTCGTGGAAGAGCGGGACGCCCGCGCCGAGCAGGACGGGTTGGATGTTGAAGCCGATCTCGTCGATCAGTCCGGCCTCGAACAGAGGCTTTGCCAGCAGGCCGCCGCCCATCACGCAGATGTCTTTTCCTGGCTGATGTTTCAACTCGCGGACGAACTCGACGGCGTCCGTCGAGACGATCTCGACCTGCTTGTGCGCGCTCCGCTTCAACGTGCGCGAGAAGACGTAAGCTTTGAGGCCGCGATAAGGGTTGCCCTTGCTGAGCTTGCGCCCGACCTCGTAGGTCTTGCGCCCCATCACGACCGTGTCAATCGTCTTCCAGAACTCCGCCATGATGGAAGCCGCCTCGTCGCTCCACATCAGCCAGTCAACCGCGCCGTCCTCACGCGCGATGAAATTGTCCAGACTGTTCGCGCCGCCGAAGGTTACTTTCCGCATTTCCGACCCCATGGTTTCGCTTCGCTTTGAAGCGTGAGCACTCTAACGCCGGAGCTAAGCTGCCCGCCGCCACTTTCAACTTACATTACATGACAAGATCGCTAGCGGCGGGTCATCTTGAGCGACTTGTTAGGCTTTGCCGCGTATCATAAGAATCGCTACCATTACGCCTTGTTGCTTTTCCGCAGCACCTTCAAATCCTGATGGGCTTCCTTCAGCCTTTTCGTTCTCGTGCAATTGCTGGTTTCGAGTCCGCTTTCGCCAGCGTAAGCATAGACTAGATAAAGCTCGCCTTCGGCAAACGGGTACTCACAATCGGGAATGATCTCCTTGCTATCAGGGTCTCTTGTGCGCCCCGTAATAAGAATCACCTCATTAACAGGATTACCCTTCCACCATCTCTCAACCTCAAACTTCAGCACTAAAACTTCATAATCTGTTTTCTTTACTTCTCTCCCTTCCATGACTCTTCTCAGCCCATCCACGATACCTTTTCTGTATTCTGCTCCCACAAACTTAGCGGAGAAAACTGCGTCAGCCTCTTTGAATGCTTTAGCCACACTCGGAGTTTTTTCGCAGACGCAACCTAGCATAGAAGGACTAGCAGTAAGAAAGAACAGGAAAGTAAGTACGGTTGTAACTTGTCTTTTCATTTTTATCCTCACACTCAAATCAGAAGCCTAACTACTGATTATGCCGCCCGCAGACACATAATCGCCCTTTCACCGGTATTGAACGCTCTCACTGACTTAGCCCGTTTTGCGCGACGAGGGCGAGTCGGTCGCCTTTGGGGCTGAGGGCGAGGCGCGTGATGCGGCGCAAGCCCGCGGCGGCGAAGTCGGCGATCTCCTGCCAGGCGTGTTCGCTTGCGGGGTCGAAGCGGAAGAGTTTCGTGTCGCGCGCCATGAGGACGGAGCCGTCGGGGAGCCACGCGAGGTCTTCGCTGCCGGGAAGTGTGCGCGTGAGCAACTCGGTGCGGTGCGCGGGCACGTCGATGATCTTGATGAGCCACTCGTCGGGCGCGGTCTTGTGGACGAAGCTGAAAGCGCCTGTGCGGCGCGGGACGCGCTGCAAAGAGCGTCCGACGTTGACGTGCTCCGTGCTCTCTTCAATCGCCGTGGGACGATCCTTCGCCAGCGTGACGAGTTGCAGCGTGTTCGGCTGCTTCGTCTTCTCGTCGCCGAGGACGAAGAGCGCGAGCGTGAACTGGTCGAGCCAGAGGTGATAGCCGACCGGCTTCACGTTGTCGAGCACGAGCGACGCCAACGCGCCGCCCGCGAGCGGGAACTTCCAGAGCCGCTGCGTCTTGTCCGCCTCGACGCGCACGACGGAGAAGAACTTGCCGCCGGGCATCAAGGTCGGCGAGTACTCGCTCTCCGGCGTCGAAGTCAGCCGCGTCGTCGCGCCTGTGCGCAGGTCGTAGCGGAAGATGTCCGTCTGATCGCCTTCGCGCTGCGAGGTGAAGAGCAGCGATTGGCCGTCGGGCAAAAAGCTCGGCTGGTTATCGTAGCCCACGCGCTTTGTGATGTTCGCAGGCTGCGAGAACTCGATCTTTCCCGCGACCGACTTCAACTCGACGACGAAGATGTCCGTGTCGGGCGGCGCCTGCGCCGTCGCGGGCGTCTGCGTGGTCGTAGGCGTCTGCGCGGCGGGCGTCGGCTGTTGCGCGCGCGCGAGTTGGAAGAGGGCGAGACAGGCGAAGGAGAGTGTAAGCGCCGCGAAGGCGCGTGGGCTCGGTTGACGACTCATCGCGTCTGCTCCGTTAAGGTCTTTAAGTGATCTCCAACAGCTCGATCTCGAACGTCAGGTGTTCGCCCGCGAGCGGGTGGTTGGCGTCGAGCGTGACGTGCGTCTCGGTCACTTCCGTGACGGTCAAAGGAATCTCGCCGTCGGGCACTTTCATCAACAGGCTCATGCCAACTTCCGGCTCCTGTTCGAGCCGCATCCCCTCGCGCGCGATGGTGTTGACGAGCGCGTCCACGCGCGGGCCGTAGGCATCCTCCGACTCGATCTCGACCGTGCGCCGCTCGCCCACGCGCATCCCGCGCACGCCCTCGTCGAAACCCGCGATGACCTGTCCCGCGCCGACCTGAAACTCCAAAGGCTCGCCTTCGGGCGACTCGTCGAAGACCTCGCCGTTCGTCAACAGCCCACGGTAACGCACGCGGATGGTGTCGCCGTCTTTCACCGTTTCTGTCATAATTGCCCCGTCCTTGACTCGCAGATTTTCCGAAGCATCGCACACTTTCCCGGAGTAATGCCAGCCGAACTGTCTGGCGCCACACTCCACTACGAACCCGCTAGAAGCAGCCATGAGAAGAACACTCGCGCTCCTCGCCTCGCTCGTCGTCTGCTACGCTTCACTTGCGCCAGCCTTCGCGCAGCAGCCGACGCAGACGCCAACACCTTCGACGCCCGCGCCCGCGCCACAGCCGCCCGCTGGCGCACAGCCGCCGCAGCCGTCGCCCGAAGACGACGAGGTCGTGCGCGTCAACATCAACCTCGTCCAGCTCGACGCGGTCGTCACGGATCGCGACGGGCGGCAGGTGACGAACCTGCGCCCCGAAGATTTTGAAATCTTCGAGGACGGAAGCCCGCAGCAGATCACACACTTCGCCTACGTCTCGGCCGAGCCGACGGCCCCCGCGCCGACAAACTCCGACGCGCCCGCGCCGACCGATCGCCTCGCGGCGCCCCCCGTCCTCAAGCCGCTCAGGCCGTCGGAAGTGCGCCGCACCATCGCGCTCGTCTTCGACGATCTCAACACCTCCTCCGAGAGCATCCCGCCGCTGCGCGCGGCGCTACGGAAGTACGTCGAGGAGCAGGTGCGCCCCGGCGACCTGGTCGCCATCGTCCGCACGGGCGGCGGCGCGGGCGCGCTCCAGCAGTTCACGAACGACCGGCGGCAGCTCCTCGCGGCGGTTGAGCGTGTGCGCTGGAACCCTTGCAGCAGCCGCGGCCTCTACATCACCGCGCCCGTCCGCGACCCACGCGATCTAACCATTCCGGACAATGAAATCTGCGGCGGCAACCGTCCCGTCCAGGGGGCGCTCGGCGTCCTTAAGTTCCTCCTGGGCGGGATGCGCGAGCTGGCGGGCCGCAAGTCGCTCGTCATTTTCTCTGACAGCCTCCCCATCGAGACGGAGGAGGAGAACAACTCGGCGATGGTGCGCGCTTCTGCTCCTACGTCCCTCTCCCGTTCTGCTTCCGGTTCTGCTCCGTCGTCCGAAGACGAAGGCGACTCGACGGACGGCAGCGCGTCTTACGCCTACCTCTACCAGCGGGTCGCGGAGGCGGCAAACCGCGCTTCGGTCGTCATCTACGGCGTGGACACGCGCGGGCTGCCGACGCTCATGCCCAGCGCCATCGATCACACGTCCGGCATGGGCGGTCGGCAGATGGGCGCGCTGCTCTCTGCGCGCTCGCTCGACATGGTCAGGGGGCGCGAGGGGCAGAAGCTGTTAGCCAGCGAGACTGGCGGCTTCGTCGTCTATAACAATAACGACATCAACCTCGCCCTGCGCCGCATTGCCGAGGACTTGAAGGGCTACTACCTGATCGGCTACCGGCCCGCTGCGCAGACCTTCGACCGCCGCTTCCACAAGTTCGGCGTGCGCCTGAAGAATCAACACGGCCTGACGGTGCGGACGCGCCGCGGCTTCTACGGCGTGAGCGAGGAGGAGTCGCGCCCGCCCGCTCGCTCGCTGGAAGATCGCCTCCGCCTCGCCCTCATGTCGCCGTTCGGCGCGGGCGACATCCCCGTGCGCGTGACGGCGCTCTTCGGCGACGCGCCGCCCGCAGGCTCCTTCGTCCGCTCTCTCGTCCACGTCGAGGCGTCCGCCCTCACGTTCGAGGACGTGCCCGATGGCTGGCACAAGGCCGTCATCGACGTGGGCGGCATCGCCTTCGGCGACAACGGGCGGATCGTCACCGAGCGGCGGCGCACGGAGACGCTCTCCCTGCGCGGGAAGACTTACGAGCGCGCCCTGCGCGACGGCATCGACTTCACGCTCGACCTACCCCTGAAGAGGCCCGGCGCGTACCAGGTGCGAGTCGCCGTGCGCGACTCGGCGACAGCGCGCCTCGGCGCGGCGGGCCAGTTCGTTGAAGTCCCGGCGCTCAGCAGCGGGCAGCTCGCACTCTCGGGACTGGTTATCAACGGCAGCCGCGAAGCCGCGAAGATCAGTCCGAACACGTCGCAGCCCGTGCGGGCGGGCGGAGACTCGAACGCGAGGGACGACGACGAGGGCGACGCGCAGGCCAACCCCGCCGTCAGGCGTTTCCGCCCGCAATCGTCGCTCAACTACGTCTACGTCGTTTATAACGCGCGGCTCGACAGGCAGAACGGGCAGCCGCGCCTGACCGCGCGCATGCGCATCCTGCGCGACGGCAAGGAGGTCTTCGCCTCGGCGGACGCGCCGCTCGCCGCTGCGCAGGGCGATCCCACGCGCCTGCTCGCCGCCGGGAGCCTCCGCCTCGGCGCGGGGAGTCAGCCCGGCGACTATCTTCTCCAGATCGTCGTCACGGACGCCCTCGCCGATCCCAAACACCGCGCCGCCACGCAGTGGATCGACTTCGAGATCGTTAAGTAACCGTCAATCGTCAATCGTCAATTGTAAATCGCCAAAGCGGTTGGGCGGGTGCGGACGATCCTCGATTGACGATTCACGATTGACGATTCACGATTGACGCGCATGAAATCCATCATCGTCGGCACCGCCGGGCACATCGATCACGGGAAGACCTCGCTCGTGCGCGCGCTGACGGGCGTGGACGCGGATCGTTTGCCGGAAGAGAAGCGGCGCGGCATCACTATCGATCTCGGTTTCGCCGAACTCGATCTCGGTGACGTGCGCGTCGGCTTCGTGGACGTGCCCGGCCACGAGCGTTTCGTCAAGAATATGCTCGCGGGCGCGCACGGGATCGACGCCGTCGCGCTCGTCGTCGCGGCGGACGAGGGCGTCATGCCGCAGACGCGCGAGCACTTCGACATCACGCGGCTGCTCAATGTTGCGCGCGGGCTCGTCGTCATCACGAAACTGGATACAGTTGAGGCGGAACTCGTCGAGTTAGTCCGCGAAGAGATCGCCGAACTCGTCGCCGGATCGTTTCTTGCGGACGCACCCGTCGTCGCCGTCAGCTCGCGCACGGGCGTGGGCGTTGAAGAGTTGAAAGAGGCGCTGCGCCGTCTCGCGCTCGACGCCGCGCCGCGCCCTGCCGACACGATCGCGCGACTGCCCGTGGATCGCTCCTTCTCCGTGCGCGGCTTCGGCGCGGTCGCGACGGGCACGCTCGTCGCGGGCGAGATCGCGGAGGGCGACGAACTAGAGCTGCTGCCAGCCGGAGTTCGCGCCCGGGCGCGCGGGCTTCAGGTTCACGGTCGCGCCACGAAACTTGCGCGCGCCGGCGAGCGCACGGCGATCAACCTCGGCGGCGTCGAGGCTTCCGCCGTCACGCGCGGCATGACGCTCGCGCCCGCCGGGCGGCTCAGACCGACGCAGATCATCGACGCGCGCGTCGAAGTGCTCGCGAGCGCGCCGCGCCCCCTGCGCTCGCGCGCGCGCGTGAGGGTTCACGCGGGGACGGCGGAGGTGCTGGCGCGCGTGCAGGTGCTCGAAGACGGGGGCGAGATCGCGCCGGGCGCGGCGGGCTTCGCGCAACTGCGACTCGAATCGCCGGTCGTCGCGCTGCCCTGTGAGCGTTTCATCCTGCGCTCCTACTCGCCGCAACAGACAGTCGCGGGCGCGCTCGTGCTCGACGCCTTCGCGCAGAAGCGCCGTGGTCGTGAACGCGTCGCCGCACGCGCACGCCTCGCCGCGCTCGCAGGTGCGGATCGCGCCGGGCGACTCTCGCTCTTCGTCGCGTCGGCGGGCGCGCCAGGGTTGACGCGCGCCTGTCTCGCGGCGCGCACGGGCTGGCGCGACGAAGTGCTCGCGGAGGCGTCGGCGGAAGCGGCGCGGCGCGGCGCGGTGTTTGACGCCGAGGGCGTTTATCTCTCGCGCGAAACTCTGGACGGACTCGTCGCCGCGGCGGCGAGCGCGGTCGAGGCGCACCACCGGCGCGAGCCTTTGCAGCGCGGGCTGGCGCGCGAGACGCTGCGCGAGCGCGTCTTCGCGCACGTCGGTGGGGAAGTGTTCCGCGCCGCGCTTGCCGCTGCCGAGCGCGAGGGTCTTCTCGTCGCCGAGCGCGACGTGGTGCGCGCACGCACGCACAGCCTCGAACTCTCGGCGGAAGATGAACGTTTGCGCGAGAGCCTCGAACGCATCTACCGCGAAGCCGCGCTCGAAGCGCCGACGCTCGACGAAGCTTTCGCGCTCGCCGCCGCCGGCCACACACTCGACCGCGAGCACGCGCGCAAAATCCTCCAGCTCCTTATCGACGTCGGGGTGCTCGTGCGCGTCACCGCCGACCTCTTCTGCCACCGCGACGCGCTCGACCAACTCGTCGCGAACCTGCGCGCACACGTCGCGCGCCCCGGCGCGACAGACCGCCTGATCGACGTGGCGACTTTCAAAGACCTCGCGCGAGTTTCGCGCAAGTACGCCATCCCTCTGCTCGAACACCTCGACGGCGCGCGCGTCACGCGCCGCGCGGGCGACCGCCGCCTCGTCCTCTAAGGTTGGGCGCCGCGCGCCGCGTCGGCGGCGCGTGAGGCCGCCTATGTCCAGCCGGTGGCTTTAAGTCTTGCTTTCGCGCGCGGCGCGGCGTTAACATAGCCGCCGTCAAAATCTAGCTCTCGCTAACGCAATTCGTCCGCATAACCCGACGGGTCGGAAAGCTCTACAGGCGTCCGGCGATGGGTCTTTCCGCAGACCCCGCCATCATTCGTAACTTAACGACAGGAGCGGAGGTGCATACATGAATCGGACGATGGACGTTCTCTACTGGGTGGTCGGCCTCATCGCCGCCGGCGGTGCTGTCTATTACTTCATCAAGTTCCTCAACGCGCCGCCCAACGGCGACCGCGGTGCGCTCTGGATCGCCATCGGCGCGGCGCTCGTCGCCTGCGTCTGTGCGCTGCTCTTCTTCCTGCGCCACGTCAACAAGGAAGAGGAGTTTCACATCACCGAGTAGTTACCGAGAGGCGACAACGCTGATCGCGTCGGGCGTGGTCGCAAATCTTTTTACCCGCCGCGCGTTTGCGGCACGCGCCGCCGCGTGCGGCGTGCGATGGGTATGACGCGAGAGAGCGGACGCCGTCCGCGCGCCGTCGCCTCGCGAGCGAGAGTTTGACGGCGGGCGGGCGGCGTTTCGTCGCCCGCGACACGAACGGAGGAAGCAAACTTTGATGACACCGAACCTTATCCTCGCCCAGGCGGAGATGCCACAGATTCACTCGACGACGATTCTCGTCACGATCGTCGCGCTGCTCATCGCCGGTGCAGTCGGCTGGCTCGTCGCCACGGTGCTCGGCTTCATGCGCGGCGGCGCGGCGGCGCGCTGGTTCGCCGTCTCGGCGCTGTGCCTGCTCGCCTACCACGTCCAGTGGCTCGCCTTCGCGCTCGTCGGCATGAAGGAGCAAGACATGGGGCGGCTCCTCGGCTTCGGCGCGTACTTCAACCTCTTCGTCGTCGTCGGCAGCATCTGCGCCATTGCAGGCTTCCTGAAACTCCCGCGCGCCAGCCGCTGAAACCCCGCGCCGCGCCGCCGCGCCCGATCATTTTGAAACTTTCCCCCAACGCGAAACTGAACCTCTTCT
>JBJMGS010000110.1:0-23378 GCA_045807785.1 Pyrinomonadaceae bacterium | reverse complement strand
GAGCAGCGGGTGCCAGTTGCGGTTGCCCCAGTAGATCGGGAGTTGAATGTCGTGCGCGCCGAAGTCTTCGCGCAGCGCCTCGATGAGTCGGCGGTTCTGTCCGTTGATGGGACTCACGCCCCCGAACAGCTCGTAGTGGTGCGCGACGGTAAGCAGACGCTCGCGCGGGACGTTGCGCCCGCGCAGGACGTTTTCGAGGAAGGGCATCACCTCGTCCGTCCCTTCGGGGCCGCCGAAGGAGACGACGAGCAGTGCGTCGTAGGTGTGGCTCATCGCGCGCCTAGCGTAGCAGCTTGCGCGCTGTCGCCGCTACTCGGCCTGGATGTCGTGGCAGGTGACGGGCTTCATCTTGAAGTACGCCTTCATGTTGACGCCGCCCAGATACATCTGCTCGACGATCTCTTCGTAGGGGACGAAGACCGTGCGCTTGAGCGTGCGCACCGCGCCCGCGTCGGTCGTGGCGACGACCGACAGCTCGACGACGGCGCCGTTCGAGCGCTGCTCGGCGATGTCCACGCCGTAGGAGAAGCTGGCGGGCGCGTGGCCGGGCTGAGAGTTGAGCGAGCCTGCGCCGCTGCCCGTGACGGGCTTTTTCGTGTTGACGGGCACGATGAAGACCATCTTGCGGTTGTTGTTGAAGCCTTCGATCTGCAACTCGATCATGACATTTTTCTTGTCGATGGTCGGCTTGCAGCCGCCCGAGGCGGCGGTGTGAACGGTGAGAGAAAGTAGCAGACAGGCGGACAGGGCGAGCCGCAGGGGGGTAGCTCTCAGAAGCATCGGGGTTATCTCGCTTTCTTAAATCTTGTTCGTTACCTCTGACTCATCTCATGCACCGCTTCGACGAGGGAGATGACCGTCTCGACGGGCGTTTCGGGGAGAATGCCGTGACCGAGGTTGAAGATGTGGCCGGGGCGGTTCGCCGCCGCGTCTAAAATTTTCTTCGCCTCACTGCGCACGTGCCCGACGTTGGCGAAGAGCGAGACGGGATCGAGGTTGCCCATCAACGCCGTGTCGTAGCCGACGCGCGCCCAGGCATCGCCCAACTCCACGCGCCAGTCGATGCCGATTACGTCACCACCGGCGTCCCGAATCAGCTCCAGCAGAGTTGCCGTCCCTGTCCCGAAGTGCAGGACAGGCGTGCCGGGCTTGACGCCTTGAATGACCGCGCGCGTGTGTGGGAGCACATACTCGCGGTAGTCTGCGGGTGAGAGGCAGCCGACCCAGGAGTCGAAGAGCTGCACCGCCTGTGCGCCCGCGTCGATCTGTGCGTTGAGATAAAGGGCGAGGGCGCGCGCGATCCGCGACATCATCTCGTGCCACGCGCCGGGATCATTATACATCAGCCGCTTGGTCGCGATGTAATTTTTTGAGCCGCCGCCCTCGCAGATGTACGAGGCGAGTGTGAACGGCGCACCGCAGAAGCCGATGAGGGGCAGCGCGGGCTTCAGCTCGCGGCGCGTCACGCGAATCGCCTCCATCACATAGTCGAGCGAGGCGAGCAACTCCGCCGACTCGACTTCGCGGAGGCGTTCCACGTCGCCCGCCGAGCGCACGGGGTTGTGGATGACAGGACCCTCGCCTTTGGCGAACTCTAAGTCGAGCCCCAGCGGTTCGAGGATGAGCAGGATGTCCGCGAAGATGATCGCCGCGTCAACATTCAGACGGTGTGCAGCGTAAACCGTGACTTCGGCGGCGACTTCCGGCGTCTTGCACATTTCGAGGAAGCCGTAGCGCGCACGCACGTCGCGGTACTCCTTCATGTAGCGACCCGCCTGTCGCATCAACCAGACGGGCGTGTAGGGCACGCTTTCGCGCCGGCACGCGCGCATGAAGGGGCTGTCTTGGAGCGCGTCGGTCGTCGCCGCGTCGCCGGTCGGAGCCGCGCCTGCGGTCGCGTCTGTCGGGCGCGGGTCGCGCGATAGTCGGGCGGCGGGGGTTAGTTGATCGTTCATCTTCTCGGAAACTTGGCTTCTCGGAAACTTGGGTCGGATTCGTGCCGTAAGCATTTCCGTCGGGCGCGTGCGGGCGGGGTCTTCATGCGACGCCGACGCATAAAAATACACGCGTGGCGGCGGTTAAACAATCAGCGTCGGCGTTTTTTCGCCCCGTCGTCGTCGCCGTTCGGGTCGCGCTCGGAAACTCTCGCCCTTTGCCCGTAAATTTATGCCACGAAACGCCCCGCGGCGGTGTTAACAGGATGGGAACGAGGAAGATGCATGGAGCCCACGCGATGACAGGGGCTGCGCCAACCCCGGCACAGGCGACGGCTCGCGCACCCTCGCCCGATTTCGATGAGGCTTTCACGCTTCATCACCGCGCGGTTTACGGCGCAGCCTACGGGCTGCTGCGTGACGTTGGGCTCGCGGAAGATGTGACGCAGGAGGTTTTCTTGAGGCTCTACCACAACCTCGAAACCGTGCCGCAGGGCGAACTGCTCCGCCCGTGGCTACTGCGCGTCGCGATCAACCTCTCTTACAATACGCTGCGCACGCGCACGCGCACGGGTGCGCGCGACGACGAGTTTGCCCAACAGGCGGTCGGCTTAGAGGGCGCGAGCGAGTCGGTCGAGGCGGAGTTTGAGCGGCGCAGGGAGATCGAGGAGGCGCGGCGGGCGCTCGCGAAGATCGACGAACCGATGCGGAGTTGTTTACTCTTAAAGCAGCAGGGATTGTCGTACCGCGAGATCGCGGCGGCGGTCTCGGTCAACGAGAGTTACGTCGGGAGCCTGATCGCGCGCGGGCGCAAAGAGTTCGCGCGGGTTTACGGGAAGGTCGGAGGCAAATGATGAACACCTGCTTCGACGAAGCGACGTTGCAGGCTTATCTCGACGGCGAGCTGGCGCCCGCGCGCGCGGGCGAAGCCGCGGCACACTTGGCGGCATGCCGGTCGTGCGCCGACGCCGCACGCAAGGCGGCGCAGGAAATCTCGATGTTCGCCAACGCCTTCGGCGCGGGCGAGTCTCTGAGCGTGCCGACCGAACGCCTGCGCGCCGGCATCGACGCGCGGATCGCGGAGATGCAAGTGCCACGCGCCGCCGCACACGTCCCCTCGGCCTCCATCGTCGAACGCCTGCGCGCCTTCACCTCGTCGCTCGCCGCGAGCCTCGCCTTCACGCCGCGGCAGGCGATGGCGCTGGCGAGTTTCGCCGTCGCCGCCGTCCTGCTCGCGACTCTCTTCTACGTCTTCCGCCCGCAGTCAAGCGCGCCGGGCGCGAGCGAGACGGGCGGACAACGGATTGCCAAAGCCGGCACGCCGATTCC
Organism: Pyrinomonadaceae bacterium; assembly: GCA_045807785.1. GTDB lineage: Bacteria > Acidobacteriota > Blastocatellia > Pyrinomonadales > Pyrinomonadaceae > JAIVGV01. Next base: position 20,115 of record JBJMGS010000110.1, on the reverse strand, counting down.
GGGCGCGTCGGTCAATGGCGGCGCAGGCGGCGCGAGTGGAAAGAGCGCGGATACCGGCGAACAATCAGCCAATGAGCCGTCACGCGAAGGTGAGTCTGCGGCGGCGGGCGTCGGCGTGAACCGCGCGATCACGCAGCGCGTGAAGTCGGCTATACAGCGAGAGGCGCGGGCGGGCGGCGTGCATTTCGTCGCGACGGGGGCGAAGGATGAGAGTGCGGCTGGCGGAGCGTTGCTGCCCGTGGAAAAAACTTACGCGAGCGCCATCGCGTCCTTGAAGTCGTCCATCGATCAGCAGGGCGCGCGCATGATGACGCCGACCCTGCGCGCCGAGTACGAGCGCAACATCGCGGTCGTGGATCGCGCCATCGTCGCGAGCCGCGTCGCCGCGCGGCGCGACCCGGCGGACAAGGACGCGCAGGAGTTTTTGCGCACCGCGTACCAGGACAAGCTCGACCTGCTCCACGCCGTCGCCGATCAGACGCAGATCGCATCCATCGGGCGCTGAAGCGACCGAGCCCAACTCTGATGAAGCTACGATCCTTAATAGCCAACGCCCCCGCACGCGCCTTCGTGTGCGCTCTCGCGTGCGCGGCGCTCTCGGCGTCGGCTCAAGCGGCGCGCGCCTCTGTCACGCCGCCGCGGTCCGGGGCGCAGCAGAGCACGCCCGCCGCCGCGGACGCGACCGTGACGCTGTGCGTCGAGTCGGGCGATGTGACGGTGCGCGGCTGGGATCGCAAGGAAGTGCGCGCGAGCACGGCGGCGCCGGGACGGATCGAACTGAGACGAGCCGAGGCGGGCTCCGACGAGTCGCCCTCCGCGCGCGTTGACGTGTTGTTGGCGGGTGCGGACGAGCCGCAGAGTCAGGGCGGTTGCGGCCACGCGGTCGGGGCGATCAGTCTCGACGTGCCGCGCGGCAGCTTCGTGCAGGTCAAGAGTTACAGCGGCAGGATCGAGGTCGCGAATGTCGCGGGCGCGCGCGTTGAGACCGTCACCGGCGACCTGACGCTCAGCGGAATCACGAAGTCAGTTGACGCGGCGACTGCCGACGGCGCCGTCTATCTGCGCGCGTCGAAGGGGCGCGCGCGGCTCGTGACGATCAGCGGCAGGATCGAGGCGGCGGACGTGGGCGCGGCGGAGGCGGGCGACTACTTCAGCGCGAAGACGACGACGGGCGACATCAACCTCGCGCGCGTCGCGCACGCGCAGGTCGAAGCTACGACGTCAAACGGCAACATCGAGCTGACGGGCGCACTCGCCCGCGGCGGGCTCTACACTTTGCGCAGTCAGACGGCGGGCAGCGTGACGGTGACGCTGCCGGAAGACTCTTCCTTCCTCGTCCGGGCGCGCGTCGCGGCGGGCGGCGAGATCATCACGGATTTTCCTTTGAGGCAGTTGCCCAAGAAACCCGGCGCAGAGCACTACGAGAGCATCTTCGCGGCGGGTCGTCTGACGGGCATCTACGGCAAGTCGGACGCGCCCGACGCGACGCTCGCGCTCACCTCCTTCAACGGTATGATCCGCCTGCGCAAAGCTGGCGCGACGCGCTGACGAGGCGCATCGAGGTTAATGATGACGACGCGACATCGCGCGGCACGCCTCTTGCCAAGTGATGTGAGGTGAGATGACGTGGGAGGGCTTGGAGATTTTGGATCGGTGACGAACGGCGAACGCGAAGCGAAGAAGTTTCTGCCCGTCACCTGTCACCCGACGCCCGTCACGCATAAAAATTCTTGCCACGAAATCAGCGTCGGCGGTGTTTTGCAGGTAGAAGCAGTGGTTGCTTGAAAATTCGGGCGAGGCTGAAACATTCCAGCCGTTGGGCGCGTCTATCTGTGCGAGGCGCAAGGAAAGCGAGTCGCGAAAACGCGATGTAACTTTTTCGGAACTGGGATGTTTTATCAGAGTAATACAGTTGAGCGCCCGAATTTTCGCAGCGGTGAGGGGGTAGGCGAGATGAGACACAAACTTGGCATCACAGTTCTCGCCGCGGTCATGGCGCTCGCGGGTCTGCGCGAAGCGTCCGAGCAGTTCGGCACTTTGAAGTCTTCCGTCTCCGACTGGACGCGGACGAGCGCCCTCGGGAATTTGCTCGTCTTCGCCGCGGACGGCGCGGAAGAAGCCGGCGCGCCGCAACAGCCGACCGTCATCCTCGCACAGACCTACCTCGCCTGCCGTGGTGCGAAGTCGCACCCCGCAGCCAGCCGCCCTGCTTCTACGACCAGGCAAGCCGCCGACGAACGCGCGAAAGTGATCGAGGGATCGAGCCGCGCGCACAGCGCCGACGAGCTGGCCATGCGTTTCGCCGCCGAGCGCGATCTGAGCACCCAGAGTGCGCAGACGCGTGAGCAGATCGTCGTCAAAGTCATGCCCCAGATCGCGGAACTCGCGAAAGAGTTGGGCGCGATGAGCGATGGCGACGCGGCGGGATCGGTTCGCATCCGCGAGTCGGTCGAGGCGAGGGTGGCGCACGCGCGCGCCGCGACAGAGTTGAAGAAGCTGGGTGTGAAGCGGATCTTCGTCCGCGTCGCGCGTTCCTCGGACGCCGACGGCGGGAAGCACGTCTTCACGCTGCGCCTGCCGGAGTCGTCCACGACGATGCCCGGCGTGTGGTCGGTCGCCTCAGTCGGCGGCGTGCCGGTGCCGACGCCCACGGTCGCGCCCGAGTTGACCGCGCCGGCCATGCCGGTCGAGGCGTTCGACTTCCACACCTTCTTCGACGCGCCCCCCGCCTCGCACACCTCGTTCGACTGCGACCCCGACCCGCTCGGCTAACTTTTCCGCCAACCCCGAATCCTGAAGTTCCGGCGCGCCGCGCAGGCGGCGACGCATCAGGGTTGGTCTGTCGAAAAATCGGGTTTGAGAGAGGAGCGGTTGGACAATGAGAGTAAAACTTCTGGCCGGTTTGCTGTTGGTCGCGCTCGCGTCGGTTGCGCACGCCGGGTCAATCTTCGACGGCTTCGACGGGCGCGCGGCTGCGCGCGACGACGACGCGGACTTCACCGAGCGCGACTCTTCGCGCCAGACCTACCAGCTCTCGCCGGGCGCGAGCCTGGAGATTTTTTCCGTGAGCGGGAACGTGACGGTCGAGACCTCCGCGACCGATCAGGCCGAGGTAGAGATCGTCCGCACGGCGCGCACGCGCGAAGACCTCGAATGCCGCAAGTTCAAGGTCGAGGCTTCGGCGAACCGGCTGCGGCTCGAAGGCAGCGACGACCGACGCCAGTGCCGTAACGTGCAGGTCAACCAGAGCGTGACGATGCGCGTCCCGCGCCGCGTCAACCTCGACGTCAAATCCGTGAGCGGCAACGTGCGCGTCGGCGAACTCGACGGCACGGCGCACTTGCAGAGCATCAGCGGCAGCGCCACGGTCGCGCGCGCGACGGGCGAGGCGTTCATCACGAGCGTCAGCGGTCGCGTCTCGGTCAACCTCTCGCAACTCGGCGGCGGCGTGCGCATCAACAGCGTGAGCGGCAGCGTCGAGGTGGGCTTGCCCGACGGCGCGAACGCGGACGTCAGCGTACACAGCGTCTCCGGCTCGGTGACGGCGGACATGCCGGGGCTGACCATACGCAAGATCGGCGAGGGATCGGACTACGAGGGGCGGCTCGGCGCGGGCGGCACGCAGATGAGCGTGTCGAGCGTCAGCGGCAGCGTCCGCTTCCACCGCGCGGGCGAATAAACGCGGCGCGAAAAGTTATTACCCGGACGGAATTTTAGGAGGCACTGGAAAATGAGACTCAGATTGATGTCGATGATTCTTTTCGCGGCGCTCGCGGCGCTCGCGCTCTCGGGCGGCAAGCTCTCTTCCTTCGACGCGGCGACGGCGGCGCGCGCGGCGACCGTCGCGCAGGACGATCACCAAGATAAGGAAAAGCACAAGCACGGCGACGACTACGACGATCAGAAGGAAAGACATAAAGGCGGCGACGACGACAGCGAGTTCACCGAGCGCGACGAGTTCCGCCAGAGCTACACGCTCGCGCCCGGCGCGCAGGTGCGCGTCTCCGGCATGAACGGCTCGGTCGACGTGGAGACTTCCAACGGCGGCGCGGCGGAAGTTTACGTCCTGCGCACGGCGCGCAACCGCTCCGATCTCGACTACCACAAAGTGATCGTCGAGCAGACCGCGACGGGTCTCGTCGTGCGCGGCGAGAACAACCGTGATGAGGGCTGGCACGGCGACAACCACCAGGTGCGCCAGCGCGTGACGATGAAGATTCCGCGCAACGTGGATTTTACGGCGAGCGGCATCAACGGCAGGGCGACCGTCGGCGAGTTGGACGGTCCCGTCAAGCTCTCCGGCATCAACGGTCGCGTTGACGTGGCGCAGGCGCGCGGCTACGTGGACATCAGCGGGATCAACGGCGCGGTGACGATGGCGATCTCGCAGGTCAGCGAGCGCGGCATACGCGTCAGCGGCATCAACGGCCGCGTCGAGCTGAAGTTCGACGGCGCGCTCAACGCCGACCTCGCGGTGAGCGGCGTCAACGGCTCGGTCAACGCCGACATGCCGAACGTGACGGTGCAGGGTCGCGTCAGCCGCACGAGCTTCAACGCCAAGATCGGCGCGGGCGGCGCGCCGATCAACGTCAGCGGCGTCAACGGCAGCGTCAATCTCGTCCCGCGCTCTTAACAGGGCGCGGCGGGGCGGGCGGCGCGTGGCAGGGTTGAGATGGTGGGTCTCCGATCTCGCCGCCGCCGCCCGCGCAATTCTTCAAGCGTCCGAGGCAGCGACAAGTTTGATTGAGGTTAAGCAGATGATCAGAAAAACATTCATGTTCGTTATGTTCTGTGCCGCGGCGCTCATCGCGTCGCACGCGGCGCGGGTGGTGCGCGCCGACGAGAGCGGCGAAGACGATCAGTTCCGCGAGGAGTTTCATCAGACCTACCCGCTATCGCGCGGCGGGCAGATCACGCTCAAGAACATCAACGGCGCGGCGCGCATCGTCGCGTGGGATCGCGACGAGGTGAAGATCGACGCCGTCAAACACGCGCGCTCGCAAAAGCGGCTCGCGGAGGCAACGATTGACGTGCAGGCGGCGGGCGACACGATCAGCGTGCGCACGCGCTACCCCACGGACGAGCTGCGCTGGGAGCGCGGGAGCAACGAAAACCCGGCGAGCGTGGAGTATACGCTGACGGTGCCGCGCACGGCGCGGCTCGACTCGATTGAGCTGATCAACGGTGGGCTCGACGTCGAAGGCCTGGCGGGCTCGATCAAGGCGACGTGCATTAACGGTCGCCTCTCGGCGCGCAACCTCACGGGCGAGGCGCGACTCTCGACCATCAACGGCACGCTCGAAGCCGAGTTCGACCGCCTCGAAGCGGGGAAAGCGATCACGCTCAACTCGGTCAACGGCACGGTCGATCTCGTCGTCCCGTCGGGCATCAGCGCCGATCTGACAGCCGACACCGTCCACGGCACGATCTCGAACGACTTTGGCATGAACGTCCGGCGCGGCGAATACGTCGGCTCGTCGCTCGAAGGTCAGCTCGGCGGCGGCGGCGCGCGCGTCAAACTGTCGAACGTCAACGGCGCGATCAAAATCCGCCGCGGCAACGGCTGAGCGCGGGGCTTGGGCCTGCGGCGGCAAACGGCCGCCAACCCGCAGACAAATTAGGCGAAACATTTTCGCGGGAAGCGGCGTCATATTCTGCGACGCCGCTTCCCAACGTGTTAGTGACGATCACATTCCCGTCCGCATCAGTCAGTCATAAATACAGAAGTCATGAAATTTTTAGCATTATCTCTCTGCCTGCTCCTGCTCTCGGTCTGCGCGCGCGCGCAGAATGTCCCTTCCACACAGCCCCCCGCGACCCCCGCCGCGAAATTAACTTCCGGCGCGCCCGCCGCGAATGATGTGAAGAAGGCGAAAGACGCCGCCGCGAAGCCGACGCCTGAAAAGGCCGACGCCGCGAAACCAGCGACCGCTTCCACCGTCAACGCCCCGGCGCGAACCATCCGCACGACGGCGGGCACGATCACTCTGCCCGCCGAGAAGTTGCAGCCCATCCGCATCCCGCGCCTCGACAAGCCGCCCGTCATCGACGGCAAGCTCGACGACGAAGTGTGGCAGCACGCCGCCCGTTTCACAGACTTCTACCAGGTGCAGCCCGGCGACAACGTCGCGGCCTCGAAGCCTTCCGAAGCTTACATCGCCTACGACTCGAAGTACCTCTACCTCGCCTTCCACGCCTACGACGATCCGGCGCAGGTGCGCGCGCGCATCGCCAAGCGCGATCAAATCTTCGACGACGACTTCATCGGCGTCTATCTCGACACCTACAACGACAAGCGCAAGGCCACAGAGTTCTTCTTCAATCCGCTCGGCGTGCAGGCGGACGCCGTGCGCACGGAAGGATCGGGCGAGGACTTCAGCATCGACTTCGTTCATGAGTCGAAGGGCATGTTGACCTCGGACGGCTACACGGTCGAGGCGGCGATCCCCTTCAAGTCGCTGCGCTACACCGCCGGGAAAGACAAGTTCTGGGGCCTTCACGTCTTCCGCAAAATCCAGCGGTTCAACGGCGAGCTGGATTCGTGGATGCCGCTCTCGCGCGAAGTGGCGGGCACGCTCATTCAGGAAGGTTTCATCAACGGGCTCGAAGGCATCTCGACCGAGCGCAACTTCGAGCTGGTGCCGAGCTTCACCGTCTCGGAGACGGGACGGCGCGCGCGCTCGTTCGCGCCCGTCACGCTGGGGCAGCCGCCGCCCGCGCTTCCCGGTCGCCTCCTGAACGAACCCGTCGCGTTCGATCCCGGCTTGACCGTCAAGTTCGGCATCACGCCCACGATCACGCTCGACGCGGCGTTCAACCCGGACTTCGCGCAGGTCGAGGCGGACGCGACCGTCGTGACCGCGAACCAGCGCTTTCCCATCTTCTTCGAAGAGAAGCGACCCTTCTTCCTCGAAGGCAAAGAGGTCTTTCAGACGCCGCTCACCGTCGTCCATACGCGCGCCATCGTCGATCCAGACTACGCGGTGAAGCTGACAGGTAAGCGCGGCAAGAACACTTTCGGCCTGATCGTCGCCTCGGACAACGCGCCCGGCAACTACTCCGAAGACGAGTTGAACGACCGGCGGCTCTTCGTCTTGGGCGGCACGGACGAAGCCACGCGCGCCGCGCGGCAGGCGAGCTTCCAGAGTTTCTTCGATAAGTTCGTCGGCAAGAACGCGACCATCGGGGTCGTGCGCCTCAAGCGCGACGTGGGGCGTGAGAGCACCGTGGGGCTCATCGCGACGACCTATAATTTCCCCGACCGTTACAACGACGTGGCGGGCGTTGACGGGCGCTTCAAGCTCGATCCGAAAACCGTCTTCAGCTTCCAACTGCTCGGCACGCGCTCGAACCGTCTGTTCTACAACCCTGAGATCAACCGCAACGTCGATCGGCGCGGCGACGCCTTCGCCTACCGCTGGAGCTACGATCACAGCGAGCGGCACTACGGCATCAACTTAAACGGCGACGGCTACACGCGCGACTACCGCGCCGACGTTGGCTTCACCACGCGCACGAACACGAACGCCATCCGCATCAACCCGCGCTGGTCGAGCGAGCCCAACCCGAAGAACGCCGTCATCACCTACCGCGCCAACGCGAACATCGTCTATCAACTCGATTTCCAGGGGCGCTCGCAGCGCGTGGACGTGCAGCCGATGTTCGGCTTCGACCTGCACCGCCAGACGTTCCTCACGTTCGGCTACCGGCGCGCCTACGAGCGACTGATCGAAGAGGAGTTCGGCCCCAAGCGGATGCCCGCACGCTACGATGCGGCGGGGGACTTCATCCCGGCGCAGGCGGGCGCCTTCTTCGGCAGAGACTCGGAGCGCTCGACCTACAAGAACAGCTTCATTGGCGTCATCGACTCGCAAATCTCGAAGAAGTATTACTTCTTCGCGCAGGTCATACGCGACTTCAACGTCTTCGACTTCGACTTCGGCAACGGGCCCAAGTTCCCGCGCGTGAGCCCAGCCGCGCTCGCCTTCGGGCAGGGCGCGCCGCTCGATCCGGGCGCGGGTGATCTGTGGAACATCCAGACCTCGTTCATCTATCAGCCGTCGGCGGCGCTGCGCACCTCGCTCGACTACACGAAGCAGCGGCTCGTGCGCGACGACACGCATCGCACGGCGTTTGACGAGAACATCATCACCTCGCGCACGACCTACCAGTTCACGCGCTTCCTCTTCGCCCGCGCGCGCGTCGATTACTCGACGCTCGCCTCACGCCTCCGTGGTCAATTTTTGATGGGCTGGACGCCGAACCCCGGCACGGCTTTTTACGTAGGTTACAACGACGACATGACGCGCAGCGGCTTCAACCCCTACACTGGGAGTCTGGAGCCGGGCTTCAGGCGCAACGGTCGCACCTTCTTCGTCAAAATGTCATACCTATTCCGCCACAGCTTCGGCGGCTGAAGCCGGGCGGGCGAGTTTCAAGTTCTGGGTCGCGCGCGCGACGGGTTGGTGGGCTTCTTGCCCGCCGCCGAGCGACCCGGAACTTGAGAGCATTTGGCGGCGTGCTGATAAGGGGCAAGGACGGTCATGGGTCACAGGGCGGTGCGCTGCTGGCGCTACTCTTCATCTCTTCACTCCCCGGTCATAAACTTCTTCAAGCCGACCGGCAAACCGCCGCACGGTGAGCGCCCCGCGCTGGAATCGAGGCGAAGACTCTGTGTCTTCGCCGTCGTCGTTTTATGCCTGCTCGCCGCGGCGGCGTCCGCTCAGGACGCGCCACAGTCCGGCGCGGTCGGTCAACGGCAGAACCCACCCTCCGCGGCGAAGCCGACGCCGACGCCCGTCACGCCGCCCGGACAGCAGGCCGACCCGACGAACGCCCCGCCGTCCGCGCCCTTGACGAGCGACTCTTCGACCACGAGCGCGACGGTCGGCGCGGCGAAGACGGTCGCCTCGGTGGGCGGCCACCACACCGTCAACGTCCCGCCGGAGAAGGCGAATCCTGTGCGCCTCGCGCGCTTCGACAATCCGCCCGTTATTGACGGCAAGCTCGACGACGAGATGTGGAAGCATGCGGCTGCCTTCAAAGACTTCTACCAGGTCGAGCCCGGCGACAACATCGCACCCACGAAGCCGACCGAAGCCTTCATCGGCTACGACGCGCACAACCTCTATGTGGCCTTCCACGCCTACGACGACCCCTCGCAGGTGAGAGCGCGCGTCGCCAAGCGCGACGGCATCAGCGACGACGACAACGTCGGGATGTATCTCGACACCTTCCACGATCACCGCCGCGCTTACCAGTTGGAGTTCAATCCGCTCGGCATACAGGCCGACGCCATCCGCACCGAAGGGGGCGATGAGGACTACAGCTTCGATATTGTCATGGAGTCGAAGGGCCAGATGACGGCGGACGGCTATACGGTCGAGGTGGCCATCCCGTTCAAGTCGCTTCGGTACGAGACGGGCAAGGGCAAACTCTGGGGCCTACACCTCTTCCGCATCATCAAGCACGCGAACAACGAGACAGATTCGTGGATGCCGATCTCGCGCGACATCGAGGGGACGCTCATCCAGGAGGGCGCGATCACCGGCATCGAAGGTATCTCAACGGCGCGCACGCTCGAAATTATTCCGAGCCTCACCGTCTCCGAGACGGGCCGGCGCGTCCACGCGCAGCCGCCGACGCCGTTTCCTTCACTCACCGCCGCGCCGGACACGGGGCGCTTCGTCAACGAACCCATCCAGCAAGACATCGGCGTGACGACGAAGTTCACTCTGACGCCGACCATCACGCTCGACTTCGCCTATAACCCGGACTTCGCGCAGGTCGAAGCCGATCAGACGGTCATCACGGCGAACCAGCGTTTCCCCATCTTCTTCCCGGAAAAGCGACCCTTCTTCCTCGAAGGCAAGGAGATTTTCGAGACGCGGAGCACAGTCGTCCACACGCGCGCCATCATCGATCCAGACTACGCGGTGAAGCTGACGGGTAAGCGCGGCAAGAACACCTTCGGCCTGATCCTCGCCTCGGACAACGCGCCCGGCAACTTCAGCGAGGACGAACTCGACGCGCGCCGCCGCGCCTTCCTCTCCGAGCCCGACCCAGACCGGGAGCGCATCGAAGCGGCGCAGTTCCAGACCTTCGTCGAGCGCTTCGTCGGCAAGAACGCTTACATTGGCGTCGCGCGCGTCAAGCACGACGTCGGGAGCGAGTCGAGCGTCGGCGCGTTCGCCACCGCCTACAGCTTCATCGAGCGGCACAACGAGGTCGGCGGCGTTGACGGTCGCTTCAAACTCGACCCGAAGACCATCGCCACGTTCGAGCTGATCGGCACCACCTCGCGCGCCTTCTTCCGCGAACCCGATCTCGATCCGAACCTGAAGTACCCGGCAGACCACCCGACCGCGCCGGGCGATCCGGTCTATCCAGGACAGCAGGTTTATCGCACCGGCAACGGCTTCGCCTACAACTGGGTGCTCGACTACACCGGGCGCCACTTCGGCTACGTCCTCCAGGGCAACGGGCGCACGCACGACTACCGCGCCGACGTGGGCTTCACGCAGCAGACGAACACGAACGAGTCGTTCGGCGCGATCCGCCTCTCGACCGAGCCGAACCCCAAGGCGATGCTGACGAAGTTCACACTCCAGAATTTCGTGGTCGTGACCTACAACTGGCAGGCGAGTCTGCAAAGCTGGAGCGACGGGACGAACTACAACTTCAACTTCGCGCACCAGACCTTCGTGCAGGTGGGGACGAACTTCGGCTACGAGCGCATCTTCGAGGAGGAGTTCGGCGCACGGCGCGGGCCGGCGCGCCCGACGGGGGCGCTGCTCGAAGGCGCGTTCGCGGGCAACGACAACGAGCGGCAGACGCGGCAGAAGACGATCTTCGTTTACGGCGAGCGGCAGTTCACCAAACAGTTCTACGCCTCCGCCTTCGTCGGCACGCGCCGCGGCGTCTTCGACTTCGACTTCGGCGCGGGTCCCAAGTTCCCGCGCGTCAGCCCGACGGCGATCAATTCGGGTCAGGGCGCGCCGCTCGACCCCGGCTCGGCGAACTCTTTCGACGTCAACGCGAGCGTCAACTACAAGCCGACGAACGCCTTGAACCTCTCGCTCGACTACACGAAGGCGCGCCTCACCCGCCGCGACAACGGGCTCGTCGCCTTCGACGACAACATCTACGTTGCGCGCGGCACCTACCAGTTCACTCGCTACACCTTCGTGCGCGCGCGCATCGACTACGACTCGCTTGCGGCGGACGCGCGCGGTCAGTTCCTGCTGGGCTGGACGCCGAACCCCGGCACCGCGTTTTACGTCGGCTATAACGACGACCTGAACCGCAACGGCTTTAACCCCTTCACGGGTCAGTTGGAGCCCGGCTTCCGCCGCAACGGGCGCACCTTCTTCGTCAAGCTGTCGTACCTATTCAGAAAGAGCTTCGAGTAGCGTGACGGAAGCCCCGTCAGGGGCGAAATATTTGTAGCCCACGGCGTCAGCCGTGGGCTGACAACGCAGATAGAAGTTGAAAGCCCCTGAAAGGGGCGACAGAATTTCGGCGTGCGTCTCGGTCGGACTTCTTTCGCCCCTTTCAGGGGCTAAATGCCTTTAGGTTGACGTGTTCCCACGGCTGACGCCGTGGGCTACAATCTTGCGCCCCTGACGGGGGCTATGCCCTCGCGTGGCCAATCGTTCGGTTGGTGTACGGAGCATGGTTGCCGAAATTTCCAGCTCTCGCTGAAACTTTTTCGCCCTCAACGTCACTTACACACCGGAATGATGATGGAACGACTGGCGATGGAGACATTTGACGCGGCAGCGGCGAGCCAGTCGGGCTTGCCCCCGGACCCACCGATGAACACCGCCGAGACCCCCATCGCCCGCGCCCGGCGCGGCGACCACGAGGCTTTTCGCCTGCTCTTCGAGCGGTACAGCCGCCCCGTCATCTCGTTCGTCTTTGACATGGTCGGCGACCGCGCGCTCGCCGAAGACCTGACGCAGGAGACCTTCGTGCGCGCCTACCGCCACCTCGCCGCATTGCGCGAGGAAGAGAAGTTCTCGACGTGGCTCTTCTCCATCGCCAAGAATGTCGCGCGCGAGCACCTGAGAAGCGCCGAGCGACGCGCGTCGAAGGTCGAACTCGACGACGAGTCGGTGATGGAGCTACGCGACGAGGGGCTGTCGCCGGCGGGCGAGCTGCTCGACAAGGAATTGAACTCGGTCGTGCGCCGCGCGCTCGGCGCGCTCGACGAAGACAAGCGGATGGTCTTCACTTTGAAAATTTTTCAGCAGCGCAGCTACGAGGAGATCGTCGAAATCACGGGCTTCTCGCTGCCGAAGGTCAAGACCGACCTGCACCGCGCCCGCGCCGAGATGCGCCGGCGCATCAGCCCTTACATGGGGGTAAAGCAATCATGAAGTGCCAAGAGCGTGAGCAGTACTTAGAAGCATATCTGGACGGCGAACTCGACGCGCGCGACAGGGGCGCGGTCGAAAACCACCTCGCCGCCTGCGAACTTTGCGCGAACGCCTACGAGGCGCTCGTCTCGGAAGCGGCGCTCTACGCCACTTACGAGCGCGGCGTCGAGGCGGCGGCGCCACGACTGTGGGGCGGTGTCGAGGCGCGAATCCGCGCCGGGGAAGCTGGCAGGGAGGTGGGTCTCCTCCAGAGAGTCTCGGCCTGGTTCGCGCCCCTCCTCACCGCCCCACGTTTTAGCCCGGCGCTGACCGCCGCGCTCGTCCTCGTCGCCGTCGGTCTGACGGTCGGCGTGATGAAGCTGACGAGTTCAAACAATTATTCGTCCGAAGTCGCAGTTAACGTCCCGCCGTTCGACCCGACTCGGGTTGTGCACAGTCCTGCGACTCCGCAGCCCGCGGCAACTTCTTCGCCCGCGCCCGCCGAGACTCCGACGATTGCGCCGAGCGCGACGCCCGCAGTGAAGCCTTCGCCGGAGAAAGGCAAGAGCCCCGTCAACGAACGCAGGCGCGTGAATGAAACGCTCAAGGGCGGTGCGCAAGTGCAGCAGGCGTCGAACAGCGTCCCCGTGCCGCAGGGCGCGCAGACGCCCGAACAGCTCGTGCGCGACGCGGAGCGGCAGTACATCGCCGCGATCCAACTTCTCCAGCGCGACGTGGCGCGTCGCCCGTCGAAGCTCGACCCGCAGACCGCCGCGCGCTTCAACGAGACGCTCGCGGCGATTGATCGCTCCATCGGCGAGACGCGCCGCGCCGTCCAGCAGCACGAGGGCGACCCCGTCGCCGCGCAGTACATGCTCTCGGCTTACGCCAAGAAGGTCGAAGTGCTGCGCGAGATGGCGCACCTCGAACAGGGTAACGATTAAATTCGGAGACGAGCCCGCGACTTCCGAATCCGAAACGAAACGAGTAATTACCGATCATGAAGAGCAGAACATACAAAGTCATCATCACGTCAATCGCCCTCGCCGTCTCGACGTTGGTCGCCCCGCTCGGCGCGGCGGCGCAGGAGCCGGGCGGCACCGTCTCACTCTCCAACCAGTCTGGCCGCGTCTCCGTCAAGCTCGAACGCGGGAGTCGCGTCTCGATCAGCAACCGCTACGGGCGCATCACGATCACGGGCTGGGATCGCGACACGGTCGAAGCCACGGCTTCGAGCGCGAAGGGCGCCGAGGCGGTGCAGGTCGAGATGACCGCCGACCCGCAGGCGCGCTCTACGCTCGCGCTCGCCGTCGTCGGGCGTGGGCGCAACATCAACGGAATGTATGGCGGGGTGTACACGCCCGCCGTGCCGATGTGCGTTGACACCAAGACCGGCGTCTATCTGCCCTGCGCTGCCCGCCCGCTGCCCGCGCCGCGCCCGCCCACGACCCCAAGTCCCAGTTCCACCCCGAAGCCCGCGACCGCGCCCGTGGCGGAGGGCGGGAGTAAGGAAATGAAGGACAAGATCAATAAGGACACGAAGGAAAAGATCAAGGAGATGGAGGCCGCCAAGAACGGCGTCATCCTCGTCCCCGTGCCGGACATCGTCGTCGAGACGCCGGGCGTCATCGTCCAGGTGCCGCAAACCGCGCGGTCGGGGCAGACGACGCCCGGCGCACGCGGGGCTGGTAGCGGCAGCGGCGTCGGCGTCGGCATAGGTCGCGCGGGTGGCGAGGATACGAGCATCACGCTCGACGTGAAGGTGCCGCGCTACGCGCAGCTCGACGCCATCGAAGTGCGCGGCGGCGACCTGAATGTCTCCGGCATCGATGGCCCCGTCTCGGTCGTGAGCGGCGGCAGCAACATCACGGCGAGCCACGTCGGCGCGCTCGAAGTCCGCACGCGCAGCGGCAACGTTAACGTCGAGGACGTGGACGGGCTCGTCTATATCGTCGCCTCTTCGTCGGAGATCAGCGTGCGCCGCTCGCAGGGCGACGTGCGCGCCACGACGATTAACGGCAACATCGACATCCAGTGCGTCAAGGGGCGCGTGGACGCCTCGACCTCGCGCGGCGAGATCACGCTGCTCAACGTCGGCGGCGACGTGGAGGCGACGACCACCGACTCCGAGATCAAGTTCACGGGCGCGATTGCGCCCAACGGTCGGTATCGTTTGAAGTCGATGGAAGGGCAGATCGTCATGTTCGTCCCGGAAAGCTCGCCGGGCTTCACGGCGAACCTGATGTCTTACAACAGCGACGCCTTGACGGAGTTCCCCGTGCGCACCTCTTCGCCCAACCCGGACTCGCGCGCGCAACGCCGCGTCGAGGCGCGCCACGGCGACGGGCAGGCGCAGATCACGCTCGACTCGTTCAGCCAGAGCGTCCGCCTCGCCAAGCTCGCGCCCGGCACGGCTCCGGCATGCAAATAAGTTCCGCCGTTTTCAAGGAGTGACGAAATCATGAGAACCAAGCTGCTCGCCACCATCTTGCTCGCTGCCGCGTCTGCCGCCGCCATCGCCGTTCGCGGGGCGCACGCGCAGACGCCCGCGCCGCGCGTCGTCGAAGTGCAACCCCCGGTCGTCATCGACACGAGCCGAATCGCGCCCGTCGCGATCAGCATCCCAGACGTGCAGATCAACATGCCCGACGTCTTCGTGCAGATGCCGCCGATGCCAGCCATCGCGCCCATCGCGCTGCCCGACTTCGATTTCAACTACAGTTTCAGCTTCAACGGCGACGACATCTGGATCGGCGACGCGGAGACGACGGAGCGCGAGGAGCTGCGCCAGACCTACCAGCTCTCTGCGAACGCGCGCGTCGAACTCTCGAACATCGACGGCGCGGTCGTCATCGACACGACCGACGGCAACACGGCGGAAGTCGTCGTCAAGAGCTACTCCTATGCCGCCAACCCGCGCAAGCTCTCGGTCGAGCAGACCGCTTCGAGCCTCGTTTTGCGCGGACCGGAACGCAAACTGAAGGGCGACACGGACTGGTCTGACGGCACGCGCCACACGGTTCGTCTGACCCTGCCGCGCCGCGTCAACCTCGTCATGACGAACGTGCGCGACAGCGTGCGCGTCGGCGAGCTGGACGGGACGGTGAAGCTCGACGGCGTCGCGGGGCGCGTCGGCATCGCGCAGGCCGCCGGGTCGGCGGAGATCGCGAACGTCACCGGCGGCGTCACGTTGGGACTCACGCGCCTCTCCGGGCGCGGCGTCTCCATCTCGAACGTCGCGGGGCGCGTCACGCTACGCTTTATCGACGAGGTGAACGCGGAGCTTCAGACGAGCGGCGTCAAGGGCAAGGTTTACGTCGAGCTGCCAAACGTCGCCGTGCAGGGCGAGATGTCGAAGTCGGACTTCCGCGCGAAGGTCGGCGCGGGCGGCGCGCCGGTCGCCGTCAGCGACGTGACGGGCACCGTCAGGCTCGCGAAGGGGCAGACGATGGCGGAGATGTTGACCGTGCTCAAGGCGTCTGACCGCGGCTCGGCGCGCTCCCAGAGCGTGAGCGATCTCACTCTCTACGTCTCGAACCCGCAGGTGCGGCAGGCGTTCGTCGAAGCGCTGCGCGACGGACAGAGCAGTCAGGTGCAGATGGCGGCAGCGAGCGCGCTCACGCCTTACGTGAACGAGCCGGAAGTGCGCGACGCCTTCCTGCGCGCGCTCGAATCGGACAAAAACGAGTCGGTGCGGGTGACGGCGGCGTCTGCCCTCGCGCGCAAATACGCGGGCGACAAAGACGTGCGCGACCGTCTGCTGCGCGACCTCGCCACAGAGAAAAGGGACGCCATCCGCATGACGATCATCGGCGCGGTCGGCAAGTACATTGACGACCCCGCTGTGATGCGCGCCATGATCGACGCCATGCGCGACGAGAAAGACAACATCCGCGCGCGCGCCGCGCGCTCGCTCGCGACGAAGGTCGAGAACGGGGAAGTTTACGATCTGCTCCTCACTGCTGCCCGCAACGATCAGAAGCGGCTCGTGCGCGCCGTCGCGCTCGACGGCCTGAGCCGCCGCATCAAGGAGCGACCGGAACTGCGCGAGTTGTTCGTCGGCTACCTCGACGATGAGTCGCAGTCCATGCAGTATCACGCGTTGAAAGGTCTGGTCGAGCTGGGCGACACCGGGTTGAAGCCGCGGCTCGTCGAGAAGGCACGCGAGCTGATCCTCGTCAACTACCGGCGCAACTGGAACGACAGCACGGTCTTGAGCACGCTCCTGCTGTTGCGCAAGCTCGACCCGCAGGAAGCCGACCGGATGCTCGAGCAGATGGGCAGCGAGCGCGTCAGAAGTTTTTAAGCGCGCCGACGTGCTGATGTAATGCAGTCAACGGGAAGGAAGAGACCCGCGGCGAGTGAAATCGTCGCGGGTCTCTTTTTCGTCTCGACCTGTTCGCTGCCAATCGTCAACCAACGCGTGCCGTCTCACTTGGCGTAGTAGCCGCGTCTGGTGCGCGCGGAGACTTGCGGCTGCCTGACACGGACGGCGAGGTTGCGCCACGTGCCGTCGTAGTCTTTGTCCTTCGGGTTGTAGGAAACGCTGTAGAGCGTCTGCAATTCTGCGGCGACTCGCTGGTAAACCGATTCGAGGTCTTCGGCGCTGCCCGCCTTGAAGAGCGTGCCGCCGGCGTCGCCCGCGATCCGTTGCAGTTGGCTGCGCGCCGTGACGTAAGTCTCGTGCGAGTCGCCGGTCCTCATCTTGACCGTCACCTCAAACTCCGTGTCGAGATAGATCGGGTAGATCGTTACGTCTTCCTGCGCGACGCGGGCGATCAACTCGTCGAACGTGTGGCGCGGCGTGAAATTGTCGGACGAGATCGAGTTGTCCACGCCGTCGCTGAGGACGACGACCGCCTTGCGCTTGCCCGTCGTCTCCTTGAAGAGATCGAGCGTTGACCACATGGCGTCGTAGAAAGCCGTGCCGGAGTGCAGATTCTTCGTCTCGTCGATCCGTTTCTTGAGCAGCTTGCGATCCTGCGTGAAGTCGGAGACGAGCATGAACCTCCGCGTGAACGCGCCGACGGCGACGCGCGCGTTCGGGTCGAGCGACTCGACGAACTTCTTAGCAGCCTTCTTGAGCAGGCTCATGCGATCCTTCGTGCTCGTGCTCAGGTCTAAGAGGAGCACGAGGCTGACGGGCGCGCTGACGGGCTCGAAGCTGGTGATCTCCTGCTCGACGTTGTTCTCGAAGACCTGAAAGTCGGCTTTGGTCAAATTCGGGACGAGCTTGCCCGAAACGTCCGCGACCCGCACGTTGAGATTCACCACCCGCGAATCGACCGTGAGCACGTCACCGTCTTCGACCGACTCGCCGCGCGCGCCCCTCGGCGCGGAGCCAGTCGCTGCCCCGTGAGACGACTCGTCCGAGAATGTCTGAGCCGCGCCAGCCGGTGCGTCGTCTTCGGCGACCGAGGCGGAGCCGCCCTTGTCCGCCGGGCGGAAGCCGCGCGGCGCACGAGCCACGCCCGCGCCCGTAGAGTCGTCCGCGGGCTTCGCGTCGGCGCGCGCCGCGCCGTTCTGTTCGGGCAGGATTTCGATGGAGCCGCTCGCGCTGCGCAGGATGACGGGCACGCCGCCCTGCCCGGTCTTGCCGTCGAGCGAGTGCGCATTGAGCGCGCCGAAGAAGATGATCGGGATTTGCGCGGAGATGGAGCCTTCGATGGAGCGCGCCGAGAGGTCTGTGCCCGCCGCCGTCGGGAGCCTGAGCGAGATGCCGCCCGCGCCCGTCTCGACCGAGAGCGAGCGCGGCAAGCCCTCGACGCTCACGCTCCCGTCCGCGCCCCTGACGCTGAGGCTCGCAAACTTCGGCACGCTGACGGCGAGGTTGACGCCCGTGCCCTGCCGCGCCGAGGCGACGATCTTCAAAATCGCCGGCGCGACGCGCTCGAAGCGGACGAGCGAGTCGAGATCGACCGCGCCGCCCGCCGCGCCCGCGCGTGACGCCTCGACCCGCACGCGGCTGTCGTCCCAGACGCGGACGAAGATGCGCCCCGCGCCGTTCTCGATGGCGACGGACTCGACGCGTTCTGTAAAGGTGCGGGACAAGGGCGTGCGCTCCGTCGCCTGTGCGGGCTGGGGGGGCAGGGCGCGTCCGGCTGGCGCGTAAAGGGTCGCCGCGACGAGCAACAGCGCGGCGCACGAGCCTCTGAAGTTTCTTCTCATAATTTTGTGAGCCCCGAATGAGTTTGCGCCTTCTCGCGGAATCAAACGAAGGGGAAGGCGGCGCGGGGGCGGCGCGCGGGTGTTCAGCTTCTTCGCCTGACATAAAGACGCCGCGGCGCACGGGTACGTTAACCCCGGCGCGACAAGAAAACGAACTAATTCGCAGGGGAAGCACACGCGACCGGCAACTTATGAGACCGCCGTAACGTAAATTACGGCGGGTTTTCGTTTGCGCTCACACGGAGGGGTTTGTAAACTTCGCGAACTATGCCGGTCGCACAAACAGACGCACTACAGGCGAAAGTCGCCGCCGCGCGCGAGCGGCTCGACGCGTGGACGCGCGAGATCGTCGCGTGGCACTTCGATCCCGCCACGGGCTGCGATTTCTGGCTCGAACAAGCCAGGCATCTCGACTTCGATCCGCGCCGCGAGATCAAGACTTACGAAGACCTCGCGCGCTTCGGCTCCTTTCAGGACGAGAACCTGCGCGGCGGCCCCGTGCGTCGCTGGGTGCCGCGCGCGTTCAAGGATCGTCCCATCTTCGTCTTTGAGACCGGCGGCTCGACCGGCGTGCCGAAGAGCCGCATCAACGTCGAAGACTTTCGCATGGACTACGAAGCGTTCAGTGACACGCTCTCCGACGAGGCGTTCCCACGCGGCGCGGACTGGCTGATGGTCGGGCCTTCGGGGCCGCGCCGCCTGCGCCTCGCCATCGAGCACCTCGCGCAGCACCGCGGCGGCATCTGCTTCATGGTCGATCTCGATCCGCGCTGGGTGATCAAGCTCTTGAAATCGGGCCAGCCCAAGCAGGCGGAAAGCTACAAGCAGCACGTCGTCGATCAGGCGTTGACGCTGCTGCGCGCGCACGAAGGCATCGAGTGTCTGTTCACGACGCCGAAGCTGCTGGAAGCCATCTGCGAGAAAGTTTCGCTCAGGAAGCTCGGCATCAAAGGCGTCTTCTGCGGCGGCACGGAGATGACCCCGCAGTTCCACCGCTTCGCCGTCGAGGAACTGCTCGACGGCGTCCACTTCCAGCCGACCTACGGTAACACCTTGATGGGGCTCGCCGTCTCGAAGCCGCGCCTCGCGGAAGACAACTACGCCGTCATCTATTACCCGCCCAGCCCGCGCGCCATGATCGAGGTGGTCAACCCGGACGAGCCGGCGCGCCTCGTCGGCTACGGCGAGACGGGGCGCGTCCGCCTGACGACTCTGACGCGCGAGTTCTTCATGCCCCACTTCCTCGAACGCGATGAGGCGGAGCGCGAGCCGCCCTTCGAGCTTTATCCGTGGGACGGCGTCCGTAACGTCCGCCCCTTCTCGCGCTTCCAGACGACGGTCGTCGAAGGCGTCTATTAAACTGGCGGGTCGCGTAAGGCCCGCCACCGCACCGGCCCGAAATTTTGCCGCACGAATAAGGAGCCTGCCCCTATGGATCGGAACAAACTTCTCCCCTCTATCTTGTTGGCCCTCTGCGTGACCGCTTGCCAGCATGCCCCCACAGCTAAGTTTGAGGTGCGGAAAGAAAAGGCCGACACCTACATAGCCCAAGTGCCTAAGGGGGAGTGGTACGACACGGGGATTTCGG
>JBJMGS010000109.1:0-4938 GCA_045807785.1 Pyrinomonadaceae bacterium | reverse complement strand
TGAAGGATCAGTGCCGCGTCCGGACTCTTGTTGCTGACGTTGATCTCAATTACTGCATAGTTCTTGGCAATCTCGTCCCCAAAGATGCGGCGGGCATCTACATAGGGAATCAGCACCGCCTGGGCGTGCACATTGCCGTTCACGTTGATTTGGGTTTGCACCCCGTTGCCGCTCTTGGCGGCCTTGTCGAGCAGTTTCCGGCTTTTGGCGTCTTGGGCTTCTTGCGCAAAAGTAACTGGGCAGAAGCAAATCATTAGCCAGAAGGCGACGAGTGCGCGTTTCATGGGAGAAGCTCCTTGTTTACCTTTTTTGCTAATGGTGGAAGAACTTTTACACTCACGAACCGTGCTCTACCGAGGTAGGGCGTAATCCATTCGTCATGTTACCCCTGGATCGAGGTTTCATTTCGGCGAACGGTTCCAGGTGTAGACCGACGGAAGTCGCATCTTCGACTCTTAATGACGCGGCGCGTAAAAAGGTAACCGGAAATTATTCGAAGGCGGGGTGCGGGTCGATTATCAGCTCCATCCGAAGTCGTACAATGCGTCCCGCTCATTGTAGTATCAATCTTTGAGCGCTTGGGCGGGGTTGCCGGCGGGTTGACTATGAACAGCGACGATCTTACGCGCTTTCTGGAGTTGCTATCCTCGACGTGCGGCGGCGAGGGCGGGGACAGTTGTTATTTACGGCTCCTCAGAAAATTGGAAGGCTTTTTCACTATGAAGGGCGTTAGCGACCCCGCGGGGGCTGCCGCCGAAACGATCGACCGAGCCGTCAGGAAGATCGCAGGAGGTGCGCCCGTACCCGACGCGGAAAAATACTGCATGGGCATCGCCCGGAACGTCACTAAAGAAAGACTGCGCGCCGAGCGTCGTGAGTCAAAAGCCTTCCGCAGATTTATCGAAGACTTGGATAACGGCTCGGGCGAGCAGGTGGCGCACATCGAGCAGGTGTTGAAGCCGTGCTTCGAGCTGCTCGCCGCCGAGGATCGGGAGCTACTTGCGGATTACTGTCGCGTCTTGCGGGGGCAAGTCCGCGCAGAGCATCGCCGCGAGCTGGCGGTGAGAATGAATACGACCGTTCAGGGGTTGCGGATGCAAGTTACGCGGTTGCGTAAAGTATTGACGGACTGTGCTAAGAAACGCTCGAATGACGGTTGAGGCCACTTTTATCATGTAGCATATCTGAACTTTGGAGCATACTATTGTAGGGGTAGCCAGACCTGTTTTGCGCAGTTGTAGTGCGGCACGATTTAACTGAAAATGACCGACGAACGCCTAATCATTGGCAAGAACGGGGTGCCCCGACCGAATCCTGCCCTGCCGCAGGAGCCGCCGGAAGAGGAAGCGGAGCAGTTCAGAGGCGAGCCCTTCGCCCGCCGCGTTGTCTCTTACCTGCTCGGGCAAATGTCGGAGGAAGAGTCTGAGCAGTTCGAGGACGAATGCTTCGCACAGAAGAACTGGCCGTCCCAAGTCGACCTGGCCGAAGAGGACTTGATAGACGCCTACCTGCACGATGAGCTACAGCCGGAACAGCGCAGGCTCTTCGAGCGTAACTACCTGACCACCGAAGCGCGCCAGGAGCGTGTCATGGTGTCCGCCGCGCTGTTGCGTCAAGTCTGCGAACGCGACGCCCTTGCCGCTCCGTCAGCCCCGATGCGGGAAGCGGGGACGTGGGCCGAACGGCTTAGAGCTTTTTGGGGCGGCCACACCCG
Organism: Pyrinomonadaceae bacterium; assembly: GCA_045807785.1. Lineage (GTDB taxonomy): Bacteria > Acidobacteriota > Blastocatellia > Pyrinomonadales > Pyrinomonadaceae > JAIVGV01. Next base: position 3,224 of record JBJMGS010000109.1, on the reverse strand, counting down.
TGGGCTGCGCGCGGCTTCGGCGGTCGCGGCATTGGTCATCGTAGTCAGCGGGTCGTGGCTCTACCTCGCGCGCATTCGCCCGCCCCGCGCCGTTGCCACGCTGAGACTGACCAGCAGCGTTATCAATCGCTCCGAAGGCGTCCATGCCCGCACGATAAAACTACCTCCGGACGCCGACGCGCTACGAGTCTTCCTGGTGCTCCCTGACCATGCTACACCCGCGCTGCGCTATCGGGTCGAGTTAGATAACGAAGCCGGAGAGACCACACCACTGGACGTAGAGGGGCAAGACGCCGGGGCGATCTCGGTGTTGCTGCCGGCATCACGACTCCCGCGCGGGCAGTATGCCATGACGCTCTTCGCCGTCGGGGACGACGGGGCCGAGCAGCCCGTCTACGGCAGTTACATCTTCGCCGTCGAATAACTACGCACCGCCCCGCGCCACCTGCGACCCGCGGCGGCAATACCGCCACGCCGCGGCCGCTAACAACGCCAACAAGCCGCCGCCAGCCGCCATCTTTAGACGCGATCCGCCGGCCTCGTGCCTGCGCCTGATGGCGTGGCTGTGCTCGCCTTGCAAGGTGAAGGCGGCCCAGTAGTAGGGCGAACGCCAACGCGGATTCTGTCTGATGCTGTTCTGTGCTTCACGCAAAGCCGCGCCCGGCGGCATCCCCTTTTGCAGCATGTTGGCGTAGAAGTGCTTCATTAACTCCGCCGTCGCCTTGTCTTCGACTTTCCACAAACTTGCCAACACGCCGGACGCGCCAGCGTACATGAAACCGCGGGTAAGGCCCACCAGGCCTTCGCCGCGCACGTCCTTGCCGAGCGCAGTCTGGCAGGCGCTCAAGACGACCAGATCGACCGGTGCGCGGAGCGAATAAACGTCTCGCAGCCCGACAAAACCGTTCACCGCCCGCCCGCCGGGATCGACAGTCGAGAGCATGAGACCGGAGCTGTCGGGACGTTTAGTGTCGAACAGGCCGTGCGTGGCGAAATGAAGAATCGCGTACTGCGTTAGGTCTGTGCTGAGCAATCGTTCGCGCGTGGCGGCGGGCCCGGTGGCCACGAAAGTCTCTTCGTCGGTAGCCACGTCGCGTAGGTTCGCCAGCTCACGCTTGGCGTAAAACAGGGGCTTCAGGACGGATGGATCGAAAGAGTCTCCGTTAAGCTCGGTATCGCGCAGGGCGGTTATCAGCCGCCCTTCTTCAAGCTCGGCGGCGGACAGTTGTTCGTCGGTGCCCGCATCTTGGTGCGGGGCGTAGCCCGGCGCGAACACGGGGTCGCCGAAGGCCGCCAAAACTTTCGGGGAGGGACGCCTCCGCGAGGCCGCCTGCCGCAGCTCCGCGAGTATTGTTGCCGAGGGAGCGGTGCTGACTTCGCAGTTGGCGACGAGCGGCGCGTCCCCTGCAATCGGAGTCTGCAAAACCTGAAACGGTATGTAATCGAGCGCGCCGTCGGCCACGACGATGATCCGACGCTTCTGTAATTCAGCGGCGACCGGGGCGAGGATCATCTGACTTAATTCCCGAAGCGCCGGGGGCAGATCGTCCGAGGCATCCGTGCCGGGCGGAGTGGACAGCAATTTGTAAACGTTCTGCGCCGCGTCTTCGATACGCGCTCGCGACGGCAGCTCGTAGCTGTTAATTTTATCGCGCGTCACCGCCCAGACGTAGCTCTTGTCATCGCCCAAGCTATATTCCAGCAGCACGGTTTCGTCGTCGCCGACAACCTGTTCCTGAATTTCGCGCAAGCCGAGGGCAGACGGTTGAGCTATTTGCATGTAGGAAGGGTGACGCGCACGGATGCTTTCGAGGACTCGACCGTACTCCGCCTCAAGCCTCGAAAGCTCCGCGACGAGCGCATCGAGTTCTCCCTTCCTGTAGTCCTTGCTCAGTAGCGAAACTTTGTAAGTTTCTCTCACACGGAGCGACTGGCGCAGGGACTTCTCCTGCTCTGCCAGGCCCGGATCAAGCCCCGGCAAAAGGTCTATTTGCGTGTCCCGCAGTAATTCCGAGAGAGAGCGCGCGCGGGCTAGATCGCTCATCTCAAAGGCCCGCACGGCGAACCCTTGTGCTGGCGCAGCCTGGTGCCTGCGCATCAGGCATTCGATGTACTTCTCGTAACGCCCGGATATCGTAGCGGAGAAAGCCGCGATGAGGTCGGTGTTGGTTGAGACGCGGCGTACGTGTTCAGTTATGTCTATGGACTGACGCAAGTGATCTTCGGCGGCGTCGAGGTTGTTCTGTTTAAGTTCCAGTCTCCCCAGGGCGTAAAGCGTCGCCGACTGGTTGAGGCGGTCGTCGAGCGAGACGAAGGTTCCCAGCGCGCGCAGGTAATCCCCCCTTGCCTTTTCCAGCCTGCCCTCCTGTTCGTAGAGCCGGCCCACCAGGGCGAACGTGCGGGCCTCCTCCATGCGGTCGCCGACCTTCGGGTAGATTTCGAGCGCGGCATGGTAGTGGCTCAGCGCGGCTTCGCGGTCGTTCGTCGCGGCGTAGGTGCGCCCGAGGTATTCGTTGCACATCGCGGCATAGGCCGGCTCCCTGATCGATGCCGCGTCGGCCATTGTCTGTTGCAGTTGCGCGAGCGCCTCTGGGTAGTCGCCCTTAACGTAATAGGCAATGCCGATGTCCATCGAAACGGCAACCACCCCTCGCGGGTTTTGCGTCTGCCGGTAGTATTCGATGGACTGCCTTAATTTGGCGAGGCCAACTTCCGGCAGCCCGCTTTCGATGAACGCATCACCGAGGGCGGCGTTAATCTGCCCGAGCTTGTACAGGTCGGATTCGCCGTCAAGCAGCGCCTGCGCCTGCGTGAGATAGGACAGGGTGTTCTCCCAATCCCCTTTGCGATACTCTACGAAGCCGAGGTTTATTAATTCCTCCGCCTGCTCGTCTCGTAGGCCGAGCTCGCGCCAGATGGCGAGCGACGCCTCATGGCTCTGCGTCGCCTCGGCGAGGTCGTTTTGCGCCTGTCGGTAGTGGCCGATTGCGGAGTAAGACTTCGCTATGCCCCACTTATGCCCGACAGACTGCCAAAGCGCGAGAGCCTCCTGCGCGGTTCTCAGCGCTGTGGCGTGGTCTTGCTCGAAGCATTCGCTCAGCGTCAACAGGGCCTGGGCCTCGCCTGCGACGTAGCCGCTCTGCTCGCTGAGCGCGACGGCCTGCCGTAGAACTTCCTTCGCCTCGTCGCACTTGTTCAAATGGCTTTGGACAGCGCCTATCCCG
>JBJMGS010000108.1:0-7391 GCA_045807785.1 Pyrinomonadaceae bacterium | reverse complement strand
CGCTTCGCCGTCGGCACGCGGCGCGGGTGAATCTCTACGCGCGCCCGCTGCGCACGGCAACGAGGGCGCGGTGCCGCAGTCGGTGGGCGAGGGCGAGCAGGGCGCAAGCGGCGCGGAGCACGCGCCCGATCCGTCCGAAGTCTCGAAAGAGAGGCTCTTCACTGGCATCTCCGTCGTCGTCGGTCTCGTCGGCATCGGCATCGGCTGGACTTACTTCAGGAAGCGACCGCTCGCGCAAATGCCGAAACTTTTGGAGAACATGTATTACGTTGACGAGCTGTACGATGCCGCCATCATCGAGCCGATCAAGACGGGCTCGCGCGAGGGACTGTGGAAGATTTTTGACGTGGGCGTGATCGACGGGCTGGTCAACGGCGTCGCGCGCGGCACGCGCGAACTGGGCTCGGTCGCGCGTCGCGTGCAGCAGGGCTTCGTGCGCGGCTACGCGGCGATCATCCTTTTGGGCGCGCTCGCAGTCATCGGCTACTTCGTCTTCCTCTTCGGTCGCGGCGCGTTGATGCACTAGACTTTTATGCAGCACTACCTGATCACGACTTTGATTCTCCTGCCCGTCGTCGGCGCGATCCTCTTGGGCGCTCTCACGCTCGCGCCGGGCGGGCGCGACGCGCGCTACAAGTGGCTCGCGCTCGGCGTCTCGACTGCGACGTTCCTCGTCTCGCTGCTGCTGTTGCGCGGCGGCGGCGCGGCTGGACAGTTCAATTTCGTGCAGGACGTGAACTGGGTCGGGGCGATTGGCGCGCGCTACCACGTCGGCGTGGACGGCATCAGCCTGTGGCTCGTGCTCCTGACGACGCTGCTCATGCCGATCTCGATTCTGTCGAGCTGGCACGCGGTCGAGAAGCGCCCGCTCGCCTTCTACGTCTCTTTGCTGCTGCTCGAAGGCGCGATGATCGGCGTCTTCGTCTCGCTCGATCTGCTCGTCTTCTACCTCTTCTTCGAGGCGTCGCTCGTGCCGATGTTCTTCCTGATCGGCGTGTGGGGCGGCGAGCGCAGGGTCTATGCAGCGGTCAAGTTCTTCATCTACACGGCGCTTGGATCGCTCCTGATGCTCGCCGGGATCATCTCGCTCTACTTCCTGTACGCCGCCGGACACAATGGCGCGGGCACGTTCGACTACGTGGCGCTGACGAACGCGCTCAAGGATCACACGCTCTCGCTCGTTGACGCGAACGGCTTGCCGACGCGCACGCAGTTCTGGCTCTTCCTCGCCTTCGCGCTCGCCTTCGCCATCAAAGTGCCGCTCTTCCCTTTCCACACCTGGTTGCCGGACGCGCACACGGAAGCGCCGACCGCAGGGAGCGTCATCCTCGCGGGCGTGCTCCTCAAGATGGGTACTTACGGCTTCCTGCGCTTCAACTTCGCGCTCTTCCCCGAAATGGCGCGCGCCGCCGCACCCGTCTTCATCGTGCTCGCCGTCGTCGGCATCATCTATGGCGCGCTCGTCGCAATGGTGCAGCCGGACATGAAACGGCTGGTCGCCTACTCTTCGGTGAGCCACATGGGCTTCGTCATGCTGGGGCTCTTCTCTTTCACCGAGACGGGGATGCAGGGCGCGCTCTACCAGATGCTGAATCACGGTGTCTCGACCGGCGCGCTGTTTCTGATCGTCGGCATGATCTACGAGCGGCGGCACACGCGCATGATTGCGGACTTCGGCGGCGTGTCGAAGCCGATGCCGTGGTTCGCCACGTTCTTCGTCTTCGCGTCGCTCTCGTCCATCGGGCTGCCGATGCTCAACGGCTTCGTCGGCGAATTCCTGATCATGCTCGGCACGTGGACGTCCGGCTTCAACTTCGGTTGGATGAACCCGCGCGTCGTGACGATGTTCGCCGCGACGGGCGTCATCTGGGCGGCGGTCTATATGCTCTGGATGTTGCAACGCGTTCTCTTCGGTCGCCTGACCAAGCGCGAGAACGCGCGACTGACTGATCTCAACTGGCGTGAGATCGGCTTGCTCCTGCCTCTGCTCGCGCTGATGATTTACATGGGGCTCTACCCGCGCCCGTTCCTCGCCCGCTCGCGCGAGAGCGTGCAGGCGGTGCGCGCGCGACTGCTGCCGCCAAACGTCGGCGACGTGGCGGAGGAGACGAAGTAGCGACGCGTGTCAGTTAACGCTTGAGTTCAAGCGTTTGAGGTCAGCCGACAGTTTAGCGTCTCTGGTTTCGGGTAAGTTAAAACGATGAACTTCTGTCTCGCATTGCAGACATTCTCCGCGCTTTCGCCGGACGTGAGCCTCAGGCTCGTGCTCCCCGAAACCATCGTCTCGGTGGCGGGCGTCCTCGTTATGATCGTGGACGCGTTCACGCGCCGCACCGACCGCCGCTGGCTGACAGGCGCGCTCTCGCTCGCCGGACTCACAGCCGCCGCAGCCGTCTGCGTCGGGCTCTGGAATGAAGCGGGCGCGCACGAGGCTTCCGCCTTCGGCGGCATGGTCGTGCTCGACCGGATGCGGCTCTCCTTCACGCTCGTCTTCCTCGTCGTCGCCGCGCTCACCGTCTTCGTCTCGATGATCTGGGTCGAGTGGGAGCACCTGCCCGCGGGCGAGTTCCATTCGCTCCTGCTCTTCGCCACCGTCGGCATGATGCTGATGGCGTCGGGCGGCGACCTCGTCGTCATCTTCCTCGGGCTCGAACTGCTCTCCATCGCCACCTACGTCATGGCGGGCTTCCGCCGCACGGATCGGCGCTCGAACGAGTCTTCGATGAAATATTTCATCCTCGGCTCGTTCTCGTCGGCCTTCCTGCTCTACGGCATCGCGCTGACCTACGGCGGGACAGTGACCGAAACCGGCGGCGGCGGCACGACTAACCTGCACGAGATCGCCCTACGCATCGGCGACTCGACGAAGGCGCTGCCTTACTCCGTGCTCTTGTATCCCGGCGCGGCGATGATGCTCGTCGGCTTCGGCTTCAAGATCGCGACCGCGCCGTTCCACGTCTGGACGCCGGACGTTTACGAGGGCGCGCCGACGCCCGTCACCGCGTTCATGGCGGCAGGCCCCAAGGCGGCGGGCTTCGCCGGCTTCATGCGTGTCTTCCTCGTCGCCTTCCCCTTCGTCGCGGGCGCAACCGCCGCGACCGGACTCCACTCGGCCTGGCTGAACGCGCTCGTCGTGCTCGCCGTGCTGACGATGTCGGTCGGCAACCTCGCCGCGCTCGTGCAGACGAACGTCAAGCGGATGCTCGCCTACTCGTCCATCGCGCACGCGGGCTACGCGCTCGTCGGCTTCGTCGCCGCGGGCGCGACCGTCGATCTCTCCGAGCGGCAGGACGCGGTCGCCGCGGTCGTCTTCTACCTGCTCGCCTACGCCGTGATGAACCTGGGAGCGTTCGCCGTCGTCACAGTGATTGCGCGCAGCGGCGACCGGCGCACGGAGGTTGAGGACTATCAGGGCATTGGCTTCCGGGCGCCCGCGCTCTCGCTCGCACTGACGTTGTTTTTGCTGAGCCTCCTGGGCGTGCCGCTGACCGCCGGGTTCATGGGCAAGGTCTTCGTCTTCCGCGCCGCTCTCGCGCAGGGCGCGCAGCACTCGCGCTACACCTGGCTCGTCGTCATCGGCGTTGTCAACACCGCGATCTCCGCCTACTACTACCTGCGCCTTGTCGTCGCCATGTTCTTCCGCGAGCGCACGATGCAGTGGGCGGCGCCGCGCGTCCCCGCGAGTATCGCCGTCGCGCTCGTCGTCACGATCCTCGGCGTGCTCTACCTCGGCATCTTCCCCGGTCGCCTCTTCGACGCCCTCCGCGTCGCACAGCCTGTCATCAGTCAATTAAAACCGTGAACCGTAAATCGTCAATCGTGAATAGGAAAACCGGGCTTTCTTCCACTCGCGATTTACGATTCACGAATGACGATTCACGATTCACGATTTACGATTCACGGCTTTTAGTGTATGTATCCCTCTGTGGCGAGCAGTTCTATAACGGCGGAGGGGGTCGCGCCGGAAGTTTTCGGCGGGCGGCTGCGGCACGGGCGCGAGGCTTCGCTCGAATCGCTCGCGGCGCGCGTGCGCGAGATGCTCGGCGGCGAGTGGTTGCCGCGCGTCTATCGCGACAGCGTGAGGAGCCTGCGCACGCGTTCGTTCAAGCTGCCCGTCGCCGCGAAGGATGCGCGCGTGAACGTCCAGCACACGCTCCTCGGCGTCGAGTTGCAGATCGGGCGCAGGCGTCTGTCGTGCCCCGATCTCGCTACGGCGCGCTACCTCTCGGTCTTCGCGCGCACGGGCTGCACGGAAGTTGCCGTGCCCTACGACATCACGAAAATCTCGCGCCTCGCCGACGACCTCGAATCGAGCTGGCAGCGGGCGATGCTCCTCGCCGAACACCTGACGGAAGGGCGCGCCAAAGCTTTTCGCACGCGGCTGAAAAAACTCCTCGCCGCAGAGATGCGCGGCGAAGTCGAGGAAGCCGGGGCGGGCACAGCCGCGCCACAGTTCAAGCAGGACACCAAACAGAAACTCTACCGCGAGCCGCAGGCGGGAGCCCGCCGCGCATGATTTTTTGAGCAGAGTCGTATAAACTTAACTTGATGCAGGAATTCACCGAACACTCGCACGCGGATCAAGCCGAGCCGCTCCCTTTCCCTTTCAACCAGCACGCCTACTGCAAGTACGAGCCTATCGAGAAGCGCATCGACGCCGTCCGCGTCCTCATCGTGGACGACCTGTTGCGCGACGACGGCGACATCTCGGACGTGGCGCGCGAGGAGTGGGGGCGCCGCGCCGAGTCGAATTTGAAGCGAGAGCGCGAGATCGCCGGGCTCGCCCTCGGCAACATCCGCAACAACGTCGAGCGCCTCGTGCGTAGCCCTGACATGCGCGTCGCACACTTCTCTGAACTCGCCGAGGCCGAGGCCGAGTTCAAGCCGCAGGCCATTGTCCTGAGCGGGACGCTGCGCGACTTCGACTATTACAACCCGGCGCTGCTCGAAAATTTCGGTCGCTTCGTCCGCCAGACGAAGACGCCGGTGCTCGGTATCTGCGGCGGGCATCAGATGATCGGCCTGGGGTTTGGCGCGCGCGTCATGACGCTCGACAACCGCGAGCAGCACGAGAACCGCGAGGGTCGCCCGTTCGAGTATCAGTACCGCTTCATCCGCATCGTCGATCCCACTGATCCGATCTTCGAGGGGATTGACAACCGCGAGTCGGGCATCTGGCAGGATTACACTATCGAGTCATGCATTCTGCGCGTCTGGCAGAACCACGGGCTGCAACTCGACCGCGTGCCCGAAGGGTTCAAGCTCCTCGCCACCGCCTACTTTTGCCGCAACCAGATGATGGTCAAGCGTGCCGAAGGGCAGCTCATCTATACTGTCCAGTACCATCTGGAAAAATCTTTCGAGGACTGGGACCGGCGTCGCGCCACGCGTTGGGAACACCCGAACGAGTCGCGCGACGGTCGCGTCATCTTCGAGAACTTCCTGCGTCTCGCGCTCGAACACCGCAGAGAAGACTAGCGCACGCTCCGGCAAATTCTGTTAAAAGGAAAAGCCCGTGACCATCACGGGCTTTTCCTTTCATACCAACTTCTCTGCTTCGCCGCCTCAAGCCCGCGGCACGTTCTCGACCGTCCGCTCGATCAGGCGATCCACGACCGCCTTCAAATCCCCCGTCTCCTCGAACACACGCAACTGCTCGTCGGCTGAAGTGCCGCGTTCGAGGATCGTGTGGATGTGCTCGACCTCCTTGCGCGAGCCGAGATCGTCGAGCACGTCGTCCACGAAGTCCAGCAGCTCGCGGATGAGATCGCGCGTCGGCACCTCCTTCTGTTTGCCGAAGTCGATCATGTTGCCTTCGAGCCCGTAGCGCACCGCGCGCCACTTGTTCTCCTGAATGAGCATCCGCCGGTAGAGCCGGAAGCCGAGGTTGCGCTCGATGAGCCTGTCGAGCTTGCAGACGATGGCTTGGAAGAGCGCGGCGATGGCGATGGTATCGTCCACGCGCGTCGGGATGTCGCAGACGCGGAACTCCAGCGTCGGGAAGAACGGGTGCGGACGCACGTCCCACCAGATTTTCTTCGGGTTGCTGATCGACTTCGTGTCGAGCAGCAGTTTGATGTAAGCCTCGAAGGACTGGTACGAGCCGAAGTGATCGGGGATGTCTGTGCGCGGGAACTTCTTGAAGACTTCGGAGCGGTAAGACTTCAAGCCGGAGTTGACGCCGAGCCAGAAGGGCGAGGAGGTGGTCAGCGCCAGGACGTGCGGCAGGAAATAGCGCGCCGCGTTCATGATGTGAATCTGGCGCTCGCGGTCGGGGATGCCGACGTGGACGTGCAGACCGAAGATGAGAAGCGAGCGCGCGACCATCTGCAACTCTTCGATGAGCAGCGTGTAGTGCGGGTCGTCGAAGATTTTCTGATCCTTCCACTGCGAGATCGGGTGTGTGGAGGCGGCGACGATCTCCAGCTTCTGTTTGCGCGCGAGCCCCGAAACGATGGAGCGCAGCCGCGAGATGTCGGCGCGTGCCTCGGCGATGTTGCGGCAGATGCCTGTGCCGACCTCGACCTGCGCCTGAATCATTTCGGGCTTCACCTGCTCGCCCAAAATCATCCTGCCCTCTTCGAGCATCTCCGAGACGTGCGACTTCAGCTCGCGCGTCACCGGATCGACGATCTGAAACTCTTCCTCGATGCCGAGCGTGTATTTATCTACCATCGTCACCATTCCCCACTCGAATGCCGGATGCGGCGAATTATAGATCGTCGCGCCGGGCGGATGCGAAATCACCCTTCAACCGTCCGCCGGGTCAAGCTTAACGTCCCGCCCTTCGTCGCCGAGCGCCGCGGCGATCAAACGCCAGTCGGGCGTCTCGCCCCTCAGCTTCTCGTGCCACAGGTGGCGCAGCGCGCTCGCCGGGCTCGCGAGCGGCGAGTACAGATCGAAATGCGCCGACCACACGCTCCCGCCGCGGCGCGCGCGCAGGAAGTGGAGCACGGCGGTGCGGCGTCGCAGTTCGTAGAAGCCCTCGGCGGTGTCCCTGTGCGCGGCGAAGCGCGGGCTGAAATTACGCCGACGGCGCAACCGCGTGTGCAAATCACGGACGGCGACGAACTCGATGCCGACACCGCCCTCGCCGTAAACGTTCGTCACGCGCTCGACCGCGTCCCACAGTTTCAATTCGGTCAGGCGGCTGACGAAGATCAAAAGCGCCTGCTGCTTATCAACTGGCAGAGTGTCGAAAGCGCCCGCGTCCGTCTCTGCGCCGTAGAGTCCGGAGAGTTTCCCGGCGAGTGTGGCGCGCGTCTGCGGCGTCAATTCGTCCCAGGAGAGCGCGTCTGCCGTCACTGATCAGAAAGCGCGCGCTCAATCGTCGCGCGGTCGTGCTCCGACAGGCCGTGATAGCGCACGCCGACGCCGCGACCGGGGTTGCT
>JBJMGS010000107.1:0-6664 GCA_045807785.1 Pyrinomonadaceae bacterium | reverse complement strand
CTCCGGCAGCGTCGCGATGGCTCGCGCCACGGCCAGCCTGCGCTCGCCCTCGACCATCGCCACGTCGGCAAGCGGCGCGGCGTCCGGCGGATCAAGCTCGGTCGCCTCCTCGAACGTGTCGCGCGACTGGAAGAAGCCCGTCAGCGAGACGAGGCGGTGGCGCTTGCGCTTGCGCAGCTCGCTGATCGCGAGGTTCGTCGCGATGCGGTAGATGTAGGTCGAGAAGGCGTAGGTCGCCTGATACCTGTCCGCCGCGCGATAGACGCGCAGGAAAGTCTCCTGCGCCAGATCGACCGCCGCGTCGTAGTCGTTCGTCAGACGGTACACGTAGTTCGTGATCTGGTTGCGGTAGCGCCTGACCAACTCGGCGAACGCCGCTTCGTCGCCGACGCGCGCCGACTCCAATAGACAGTGATCCGAGAGCGGCTCAGCCACAGACACTTCGAGCCGAGCCGCCGCGTTCGCAGCCGCGGGCGCCAGCGCGAGTTCGTCGATTGATGTCAGCGCACTCATGCAGGACAGGCAGGCTCGCCTCCGAAAGTGGTCGCGGGTGCTCGCGGGCGCTCCCGCACCGCCGCACGCTCGCGGGCGAACCAGACGGCGCGATTATACACTCAACCGCCATTGCGCCCGCAGACCTTTACACGCCGCGCCGCCGGGGCGGTTCCCGAATCTTGCCGCGCCCCGCGCCCCGCCGCCGCCCCGCTTTGGCGGACGAGAGAGCCCGCTTTGTGCCTCTGGTATAATGCCCGCGAAGTCTGCAAACGCTTCCGTTCCACAACAATTCGCGTGCGGGCTCCCCGTCCTCGCCCTGTTATCAATTGCGGGTCTTATGCCGAAGGAAATCAAGACACACAAGACCATTCTCGAAGCTATCGGCAAAGCCGACATCATCTCGGAGCTGATCGAGCGTGAAGGCGGTCACTTCAAATACGAACTCGACCTCGAAGTCATCGCCTACGGGCGCAATTACAACGGCAAGAAAGTCGGGCCTTACGTCCGCCTCTTCGAGTTCGCCCCCGGCGAAGAGATCATCCGGCAGGGCGACTGGGGCGGCAACACCTTCTACGTCTCAGTCGAAGGCGCGCTCGACGTGCTCGTCGCAGACACGGCGGGACAGCCGGTGAAGGTCAACGAACTGCCCGCGGGCGTCAGCTTCGGCGAGATGTCCTTGCTCGCCGGCGTCCCGCGCAACGCCACTATCCGCGTCCCCGCCAGCAGAGCCGCCACGGTCTTAGAGATCACGCGCCCGGCGCTGCGGCTGCTGCGCAAGCTCCCCAAGTTCGGCCACGCGCTCGACGTGACCTACCGCCACCACGGGCTCGCGCGCACACTCCTCGACGTGCAGCACGCCACCGGCGACGCCTTCGACGAGAAACTGCTCGCGCAGCTCGGCGACGCCGCGCGCTTCGCCGTGTACGGCAAGAACCACGTGCTGTTTCAGGAGGGCGACGCGGTTGAACGCGTCGTCTTCATTCGCAATGGTTGGGTACGCCGCGTGCGCGGCTTGCAGGCGAGCCCCGCCGCGACCGACATCGCGCACGGACTCGACGAGCAGGATCAGGCGGACTTTCTCGGCGCCGGCAACTGCCTCGGACTCGAGGGCGTCGCTGTCGAAGCGCGCTGGAAGTACACCGCGACCGTCCTGGCGCGCACTGAGGCACTCGAAATTTCCATCCCGCACCTGCGCGCCGACCCGCGCCTGCGCGACGCGGTCGCGAGCCGCTTCTCCGAGTTCTCCCGCGCCGACGACGACGTGGCGCTCGACTCGGCGCAGGAACTCCGTGCCCTATCCGCCGCCGAGAAAGAGATCACGACGGGCATCGTTGACGGGACGAACCTCCTCGTCATGGACATGGACTTGTGCATACGCTGCGGCAACTGCTCGCTCGCCTGCCACAAAGTTCACGGCAAGTCGCGCCTGCTACGTCGCGGCATCCACATCGAGCGCCCAACGACTATCGGCGGCACTTCGAGCCGGCACGTCCTCGCGCCCTCGGTCTGCCTCCACTGCCAGGACCCGGAATGCCTGACCGGCTGCCCGACGGGCGCCATCGGGCGACTGACCAACGGGCAGATCGACATCGACACGAAGACCTGCATCGGCTGTGGCGACTGCGCCGTCCAATGTCCTTACAGCGCCATCTCGATGGTCTCGCGAAAGTCGCCGGGCGCCGAAACAGTAACGCGCGGCTCGCGTCTGCGCCGCTGGTTGAGTCTTGCGCCGCCGCCGCTGCCTGAGCCCGTCACCGACACCGACAACCTGCTCGCCGTCAAGTGCAACCTCTGCGACAACACGCCGCTCAATCCGCCGGGCGCGCGCCGGCAGGCTTACTCGTGTCAGGAGAACTGCCCGACGGGCGCGCTCGTGCGCGTCAACCCGCGCGAGTATTTCACAGAGGTCGGCAGCCGCGTCGGGCTCGTCTTCCGCGATCAGACGCACGCCATCGGTCGCAACATCCACCAGCGCGACACGCTCGCAAGACTCTGGCACGCAGTCGGCGTCATCTCGACACTCGCCGCAATTGCCGCCGCCGTCCTCTTGCTGCGCCGCTTCGGACTCGACGGGCGCATCGCGGGTTCGTGGCTGACGGTGCGCTGGATTACGGGGCTCTCCGGGCTCGTCGGTATCGCGGTCGTCATGGCTTACCCGGCGCGCAAGCAGGTCTATCGCCGGCGGCGCGGGGCGCTACGCTACTGGCTCCTCATGCATGTCTACGCGGGCGTGATCGCCGGGCTGCTCCTGCTCCTGCACGGCGGACGCAGCACCGGCGGACTACTGACGACGCTGCTCATGCTCTCGTTCGATCTCGTCGTGCTCTCCGGCCTCTTCGGCGTCGCGACTTACCTCGTCGCGCCGCGCATCCTGACGAGCATCGAGGGCGAGCCGCTCCTGATCGAAGACCTGCGCAGCCGCCGCGACGAGTTGCGCTCGACGCTCGCCGAGATCGGGCAGGACAGCAGCGCGGAGCTGCGCGCGCTCTTCCACGGACGCGTGCGCCGTCATTACCTCTCGTTCGGATTCCTGCTGCGGCAATATCTGAAACGTGAAGAGCTGTCGGCGCTGCAAGCCGAGGCGCGCGCGCGCGTTGAGCCGGAGGCTTCCGCCCTGAAGCTCGCCGAATCGCGCCGCCTGTTCTTCGACGCACTCGACGCGACGGTCACCCTGCGCCGCGTTGACGCGCTCATCTACCTGCACCAACTGCTCAAGCTCTGGCTCGCGCCGCATGTCGTCGCGACCTCGCTAATGCTCGCGCTGCTCGTCGCGCACATCGTCCAGGTGGTCTTCTTCGCCGCACGCTAATTAAGTCTCGACGCGGCGCTTCCAAGCGATGCCTGACAGCCCCAGCACATTCGTCGTGACGCGCGAGGATCACTCGCAAGACCCGGTGACGTTCGTCGCCGAGGGGCTCGCCATCGGGCGGCTGCCGGACTGCGAGGTGAACCTCAACCACCCGACCGTCTCGCGCCTGCACGCCGGCATCCGCGAGATCGACGGGCTCTTCTATGTCTTCCACCTGAGCCCCTCGAACTCGACAACGCTCAACGGCGCGCTGGTCGAAGAAAAGTCTGCGCTCGCCGACGGCGATGTGCTCCAGATCGGCCCCTTCTTCCTCTTCATCAGCCTTGGCGGCAACTCGCTCGAAGCGCGTGTGCGTTATCAACCCGCCGTGCGCATCGGCGACGTGGCGCTGCCCGCCGCGACGCGCACGGAGATACATGTCTCCGCCGGTGCTCAGCGCGACGCGCTCGACGTCTTCTGGGAGAAGCGCAAGCGCGAGGCGGGCAAGATGACGCGCCCCTCGCAACTCAGGCCCCACGCGCCACCGCGTCTCGGCATGACTCGCCACAACTGGACGCCGACGCGCGATCTCGTCTCACCTTATCCGCTCGCCGTCTTCTCATGGGGACTCGTCGTCGTCGGCATCCTCGTGGCTGTCGCCGCTTTCGCACACACGTCTGCCTTCGCGCCCGCGCCGCTCTCCGACGCACACGCACGCAACTCCTTCGCCGCCGCGCCGCCCGTCGCCGCGCGCGCGAACGCTAACGCCTGCACGACCTGTCACATCCCCGACCGCACGATGAACGAAGCTTGCGCCTCGTGCCACCAGACGCAGGCCTTCCACGCTTCGACGACGGACGCGCACGCCGCCGCCGGCATCGGCTGCGCGACCTGCCACGCTGAGCATCGCGGCAGAGATTTCCGACCCGGCGCGGCGGCGCTCGGCATGGATTTCCAGACGAACGGCGCGCGCGCAGAGACGTGCGCCGGTTGCCACAGCGACGCGAACCGACAGACTTACAACGGGCGCAAGGTCTTCACGCCGCACGGCGGGACGCTCGGCTACCCTGTCGTCAACGGTCGCTGGGCGTGGAAGGGTCTGAGCGAAGCGGAGTGGAATCAGGAACCGGACGAAGTGAAGTCGCTGCTGACGACATGGAAGACCACGGACGAGAACGCACGCCGCAGCCAACAGTTTCACGCGCTGCACCTGCACCGCGTGCGCGCCATCGGCGGGCTCAAGGGCAACGAAGCGGGCGAGCTGACCTGTTCGAGCTGCCACAAGTCGCTCGGCGCGTCGCTCGACCGCCAGACCCCGCGCACGACCTGTGCCGCCTGCCATGACGGTTTGACGGATGAGCAGACCGGGCGCGGGCTCGTCGCGTCGGGCGCGCCGAACTGCATCTCGTGCCACGTGCAGCACACAGTCGATCCGAGGCGTTGGGGCAAGTCTCTGCTCGCGTCCGGGGGCGCGCGTTGAAGCCGGGTGGTTGAAGGATGAGAAAGTCGCAGTTGTTCATCGTCGTCGCCCTGCTGGCGCTGCTGCTCGCGATCAACCTCGCGAGCGCGGAAGGCGCGGCGGGCAAGGGTGTGCTCGGCGGCCTGCCGTGGTACGGCTGGGCGGGGACGAGTCTGTTCCTCGCGGTGTGGGGCGTCGGCTTCATGCTGCGCGACGCGGCGCGCGCACGCCGCCTGCTGGTCGAGCCGCCGCAAGCATTGCTCGAAGATACGTTCGAGCAAGCGCAGCTCTCGGACGACCTGCGCGCGAAGTACGACCCGGAAGGGCCCGCCTACCCGCACCCCGTCATCATCACGGAGCGCTGCATCGGTTGCCACGCCTGCGTCGAAGCGTGCCCGCACGACGTGCTCGCCATCGTCAACGGCTTCGCCACGCCCATCGCGCGCGAACAGTGCGTCGAAGACACTTCGTGTCAGGTCGAGTGCCCGGTCAACCCAAAGGCGTGCATCGTCGTCAACACGACGAAGCAGATTCCGAAGCGCAAGGTTCCCGCGCGCGACGCGAAGTTCATGACGAACGTCGCGGGCTGTTACATCGTCGGCGACGTTTCAGGCACGCCGCTCATCAAGAACGCCGCCAATGAAGGCGCGGACGTGATCAGGCACATCATCGAAGATTTGCGACAGTCGCCCGCCGAGCCGCGCGCCGAACTTGATCTCGTCATCGTCGGCATGGGTCCAGCCGGCCTCTCCGCCGTCGTCGTCGCCGCCCAAGCCGGCTTGCGCTACGTCGCCATCGAGCAGGACAAGGTGCTCGCCACTATCACAGCCTACCCCGCCAACAAGTACGTCTATTTCAAGCCGGAGACGATGGCGGCGCGCGGCGCGATCGAAGTTCCCGGCGACGGGTTGCAGCGCGAAGCGTTGTTGGAGCTGTGGAAGCGGACGATGCTGGAGCGCGATGTCCGCGACAACGAGCAGGAGGGCTGCAAGACCGTGCGGCGCGCCGACGACGGCGACTACTTCTTCGTCGAGACAGAGGCGGGCGCGGGCAAGGAGCCGCGCGCCTACCGCGCGCGCCGCGTCGTCCTTGCGCTCGGCAACCGCGGCACGCCGATGAAGCTCAACGTCGAGGGCGAAGACTTGAAGGTCTCGCTCGGCGGTCGCGTGGAGCGGAAGGTGCAGTACAGGCTCGCCGACGCCGCGAGGTATCGGCGGCGCCGGATCGTCGTCGTCGGCGCAGGCAACTCGGCGATTGAGGCGGCGGTCGATCTGGTGGCCCGGCGCGAAGGCGACCGGCTCACGTTCCGGGCGGACGAAGAGGCGAACGTGGTCGCGCTCGTCATCCGCAGCGACATGAAGAACGATCTCAAGTTCACCAACAAGCTACAGGTTTACGACTGCATCGACGCCGGGCGCATCACGCCCTACTTCGGCGCGGCGGTCAAAGAGGTGCGCGCAGGCGAGGTGGTGCTGATAAATGCGCGCACGCGCGAAGAGATCGCGACCATCAAGAACGATCTCGTCTTCGCCCTCATCGGCGGCGAGCGCCCGACCGAGTTCCTCAAATCAATCGGCATCAAGATTGACTGATTAAGAATTTGCGAAACGACGTGGGACTTGTAGGGGCAGGGCTTGTCCCTGCCCGCAGCGACCGCAAGGTCGCAAAAGAAGAAGCGCGATCAATGAAACTCGCCCGCAGCAAGCTGCGGGGTATCAGAAGAGATTGAGTTGTCCCTCGTAGAGTTGCTCGTAGTGTGACTCAGCACCCTGTTCCCGGATGTACTTCTTAATCACACTCTCGTTGCCGTGTTTCCCGACCGTGCTGATGAAGTACCCGTCCGACCAGAACTCCCCGCCCCACAACTGCTCCCTCACCTCCGGGCACGAGGCGAGGATTCTGCGGGCGGTGACGCTCTTGAT
>JBJMGS010000106.1:0-9253 GCA_045807785.1 Pyrinomonadaceae bacterium | reverse complement strand
CCGCTCGACGATCATCGCCGCCATCGCGATCCCGACTTCGATCATCGCCGCCTTCGCCTTCCTCGCCGCCTTCGGCTACTCGCTCAACCAGATGACGATGCTCGCGCTGACGCTGATGGTCGGCATCGTCATCGACGACGCCATCGTCGTGCTGGAAAACATCTATCGCTTCGTCGAGGAGAAGGGCATCCACCCGTTCCAGGCGGCCATTGAGGGCACGCGCGAGATCGGCCTCGCCGTGCTGGCGACGACGCTCTCACTGCTCGCCGTCTTTCTGCCCGTCGGCTTCATGGGCGGCATCGTCGGGCGCTTCATGTCGTCGTTCGGTCTGACCTCGGCGGCGGCGATTGCGGTCTCTCTAATCGTCTCCTTCACGCTGACGCCGATGCTCGCCGCGCGCTGGATCAAGGCGAAGAAGGAGGAGCCGTTGCCCGCGGGCGGCACAGCCGTCATGGCGACGGGCGAGGGCGTTGATCCAGACGACGAGCACGCGAGCGAGCATGCCGAGAAGGCGCGCGAGCACTCGTCGAAGGAGTCGCGCTTCTACCGTCCCATTGATCGCACCTACAAGTGGATGCTCGAATGGTCGATGGCGCACCGCTGGGTGATCGTGCTCATCAGCGCCGTCGTCATCATCTCCATCGTCCCGATGTTCAAGCTCGCCGGGATCAACTTCCTGCCCGACGAAGACGAGTCGGCCTATCAAGTTAGCTTACGCGCGCCGCAGGGCACGAGCCTGCCCGCCACGCAGAGCATTCTCGACCACATCGCGCGCGACATCCGCGAGCAGATTCCAGGCGTCGAGGCGACGCTCGCCATCGCGGGCTTCGGCGGACAGGCGTCGCCGAACACGGGTCAGATCACCGTGCGCCTGAAGCCGCCGCAGGAGCGCGAGCTGGCGCAGGCCGACATCATCCAGCGCACACGCCAGATCGCGCGCCGCTACCCGAAAGAGCTGGTCATCGGCGCGAGCGCATCCTCGTCCATCGCGGGCGCTATCGGCGGGGGGCGTTCGAGCGCCATCGCGTTCTACCTGAGCGGGCCCGATCTCGACAAGCTCGACGACTACTCGAAGCGCATCATCGACAAGGTGAAGCAGAACCCGAACGTGCAGGACGCCGACCGCTCGCTCGTGCTCGGCAATCCGGAGGCGCGCGTCATCATCGACCGGCAGCGCGCGGCGGACTTAGGCGTCAAGGCGGGCGACATCGCGCAAGCGCTCTCGACGATGGTCGCCGGCCAGCGCGTGACGACCTACAGCGAGGGCTCCGATCAGTACGACGTGATGCTGATGGCGGAGAACCAGTACCGGCAGAACACAGCGATGCTCGATCAGTTGACCGTGCCTTCGGCGAACGCGGGGACGGTCGAGCTGTCGAAGGTCGTGCGGCTGGAACAGGGCACGAGCCCGACCTCGATTGACCGCATCAACCGCCAGCGGCAGGTGACGATCACGGCGAGCGTCGCGCCCACGGGCTCGGAGACCGAGGCGCTCAAGGCGCTTCAGGACGCCGCCAACTCCATCGGCATGGAGGCGGGCTACACGACGGGCGTGACGGGGCAGTCGAAGCAGTTAGGTCAGGCGAACTACTACTTCATGCTGGCCTTCATCCTCTCGTTCATCTTCATGTACCTCGTGCTCGCGGCGCAGTTCGAGTCGTTCATCCACCCCGTCACGATCCTCTTGACGCTGCCGCTCTCGATCCCGTTCGCGCTGCTTTCGACCTTCATCGCCGGGCAGAAGCTGAACATCTTCTCGGCGCTCGGCATCCTCGTGCTCTTCGGCATCGTCAAGAAGAACGCGATTCTCCAGATCGATCACACGAACGAGCTGCGCACGCACGGCATGGCGCGCTACGACGCGATCATTCAGGCGAACCGCGACCGGCTCAGGCCCATCCTGATGACGACTATCGCGCTCGTCGCCGGGATGATCCCGCTCATCGTCGGGCGCGGCGCGGGCGCGGCGACGAACCGCTCCATCGGCGTGCTCGTCGTCGGCGGCCAAAGCTTGTGCCTGTTGCTGACACTCTTAGCCGTGCCGGTCTTCTATTCGCTCTTCGAGGACGCGAGCGAGTCGCGCGTGTGGGGTTACGTCGGCAGGGCTTACGGCGGGTTCACGGGCGGCGTCGGGCAGCGCCTCTCCGACGGCTGGGCCGGACTCGCGCAGCACTTCTCTCGCGCGCGGAGGCCGACCGCGCCGCCGCCGCGCCCGACGCAGAAGGACACGTATGCGGATCAAACGTCCGGGGATTGAGCGCGTGCCGGACCATTGTCAATCGTCAACTGTCTTGAGGTTTTCGTACATGAGCTTGAAGTCGAAGTCGCCTGCCCTCGTGGCTCAGTTGTTCGTCGCCTGCGCCCTCGCGCTCGCGGTGGGGAGTGTGCGCGCGCAGTCGTCGCAGCCCACGCCCGCGCCGCCCACTTCGTCGCCGCAGACGCCGCCCGCAGGGACTTCAACCCGGCAGCGCGGCACGCCGCAGCCCGCGCCGACCGTGCAGCCGCCGAACGCGCCGGGCTCGACCGTGCGCCCGTCGAACGAGGCGCAGCAGAGCACGCAGCCCGCGACCGTCCCGCAGCAGCAACAGCAGCAGACGCAGGCCCCGAACGCGCAGGGGCCGCGCCCCGTCACGCCGCAGAACCCGAACGCGACGCCGCCCGGATCAGGTCTGCCTTCGTCCTCGGCACCAGCGGGCACGAGCACGCCGCAGGCGAACAACCCGAATGCGAACGCCGCCGGCGCGCCGGCGGGCGGCGGCCAAACTCCGGGTCAGAACGTCGGCGTCTCGGCGGGCGTCGCCCCGGCGGAGTTGCCGCCCGATCCGCCGCCCGTCGCGCCGGACTTCCGCGCGCCCTCCCGCCCGCTCCCCTCGGCGGATCGCGTCGGCGTTGACGTCACCGATCAGGTGCCGCTCTCTCTGAACGACGCCATCCGCATGGCGCTCAAGAACAGCAACGACATCGACGAGTCGCGCATCGACGTGCAGATCGCCGAGTACGGCTTGCGCGCGGCGCGCGGCGTGTACGACCCCGTCCTCTCGTCCGAGAGTTTCTACGAGCGGCAGACGACGCCGACCAGCTCGACCATCGGCGGTGGCGGGGCGCGCGGCTCCGTCACGCAGACGGACGAGACGGGCGCGCTGCGCCTCGGCGGCTTCTCGCCGAAGGCGGGCGGCTCTTACGAGTTCGACTTCTCCTCGACGCGCCTGACGACGACGAACCAGAACGTCACGCTCAACCCGCAGTTCCCGTCCGCCTTCACCTTCACCTACACGCAGCCGATCCTGCGCGGTCTTCGTTTCGACAACAACCGCCGGCAGATCGAGATCGCGAAGAAGAACTTGAGCCTGACCGACGCGCAGTTTCGCCAGCGCGCGATTGACGTCATCTCGCAGGTCGAGCAGGCTTACTGGGATTTGGTCTTCGCCCTGCGCAACCTGCAGGTGCAGATCGACGCGGTGAAGCAGGCGCGCGTGCAGGTCGAGAGCAACCAGCGCCTCGTCGCACAGGGCGTGCTCGCGCCCATCGACATCGTCGCGGCGCAGACGCAGGTCACGACCTTCGAGCAGAGCGTGTATACGGCGCAAGCCTCGGTGACGCAAGCCGAGAACACGCTGAAGACCCTGATCCTGCCCGACCGCACCGAGTCGCTCTGGGCGCGTGCCATCACGCCCGTCACGCCCGTCAATCTCGAAGCGCCGCGCGTCCCCGTCGAGACGGCGGTCGAGGCGGCGCTCGCGGCGCGCCCCGATCTCGCGCAGTTGCGCACGAGCGCCGACATCAACGACGTGAACGTGCGCTACTTCCGCGATCAGACCAAGCCGCAGGTCGATCTCGTCGGCACTTACACCTCTTCCGGCCTCGCCGGGACTTTCGTCCCGCGCACGACGACGGCGACGGGCACGACCCTGACGCTGCTTGAGCGCGTCAACCAAATCTCCGCCATCGAGGGATTGCAGCCCATCGAGGCGACGGCGACGACCACTTCGGTCGCGCCGCAGCTCGTCGGCGGTTACACGCGGTCGGTGCAAAACCTGATCGATCAGAAATACCCGACGGCGCGCGTCGGCGTGAGCATCTCGATCCCGCTGAGGAACCGCACCGCCGAAGCGAACCTTGGCTCGTCGCTCGCGCAAGGCACGCGCATCAAAGATGCGATCAGGCAGGCCGAGCAGATCGTCGAGGCCGACGTGCGCAACTCGCTGCAAGCCGTGCGCTCGGCGGAGGCGCGCTTGCAGTCTGCCGCGGCCTCGCGCTCGTCAGCCGAGCAGCAGTACGAGAGCCAGCAGCGAAGATTCCATGCGGGCACGACGACCGTCTTCCTCGTCCTGCAAGCGCAGCAGACGCTGCTCGCCGCGCAGGGCGCGGAGCTACAGGCGCAGACCGATCTCAACAAGTCCATCTCCCAACTCCAGCACGCCACCGGCAACACGCTTTCGGCGAACAACGTCGCCGTGCTCGACAACACGCACGCCCTGGAGATGCGCCCCGCAGCGGCCCTCGCTGAAGATGCCGCGTCGTCGCCGGACGCTAAGCAGCCCACGACCGACACGAGGTCGTCCGCGTCGGCGGACGCGAAGGCGGGCGCAGACTCAGGCAAGGGGACGAGCCAGCGTGACAACTGAGCGGCGCATCTTTGATAGGTCATGCGCGCCGCGCGCGCGCGTGTCGCTTGCCTGCGTCGTCCTCTCGGTCGCCGCGCTCGGCGCGTCTGGTTGCCGTTCGCGCTCGTCGAATGAGGGCGGGGCGGCTGGGATCATCGTCGTCAACGCGCCCGCGGCGGGCGAGGTGCGGCGCGTGCTCGTCGCAGAGGGCGCGCACGTCGCGGAGGGCGCGCCCATTATCGAGATTGCCGTGCGCGACGAGACGGCGAGCGCGCCACAGGCGCAGCCGACCGAGGACGCGCAGTCGCGCGCCGCGCGGGGCCTGACGGCGGCGCAGGGCGAGATCGAGGCGGCGCGCGCAGAGGTCGTGCGCACGCAGGTTGAAGTGCAGCGATTGACGCCGCTCGTCGCCGCGGGGCAGGCGTCGCAGGGCGAACTCGACGGCGCGAACGCCCTCTACAACAACGCGCAGCAGAGGTTCCAGCGCGCGCAGGAAGCGGCGCGCAGCGCGCAGTCGGGTCTTATCGCGGCGCGGCAGCCGAGCGCGTCCGGGGCGGCGCAAACAGTTCCGACCGAGCGCATCGTCGCGGCGCGCGCCACTTCCGCCGGCGTGGTCAGCGTCCTGAACGCACGCGTCGGCGAGCGCGTCACGGCGGGGCAGCCGCTGGCGACGCTGCGCGCCGACTCGCAGTGAAACGACGGGCGGTATTTCCGATTCCTTACTTCGAGTGAGCGGCGCGGCGACAAACATCGGGGAGCGCGAGCGGCGCAAGCGGCGCGTGCTCGGCATGGTGGCGCTGACGGTCGGCGTCGCGGCATCGTTCGTGCTGGTGGCGACGCGCGCCCCGCGCCCGCTGCGCCTCGTCGTCTTTCCGCCCGTCTGGATCGCAGGGCTCGGTCTGTTGCAGTCGCGCGAGCGAACCTGCATCTCGCTCGCCGCGCGCGGCGCGCGCAACATGGACGCGGGCGAAGAGCAGATCGAGGACGAAGACGAGATCGCCGAGCTGCGAGAGAAGTCGCGCCGCATCAACCGCCGCGCGCTAACGACCGCCGCCGTCATCACGCTCGTGACCCTCGCGTTCCCGTAATCCCGCACGGCCCGACGACGCTCTCGTCACATGTAGTCACACCCATCCAGCCGCTCCTTCAACTTTCAATCACTACACTCGCCGCTGACGCCCTTCCAGTTTTGGTCGCCGACGAAACTACGCACGCCTGTCTGCGTACAAGTCTGAGTCGTCACGCGGCGCGGCGGACTGCGTGAAAGCGCGCCGGGTGCTAAACTCAAGCCTCTGCCCGGAGAGTCGCGGCTTTAGTCCGCTTCTGACGTCATCGCTCAATATCGTCATGTCCGAAGCAACAGGTTCATCCAGACGACTGTTCCGCGCCCGCGCGAAGTGGGCGGCGGTCGCGTGCCTCCTCGCTTGCGCCGCGCTCGTCGCCCCCGCGTGCAAGAGCGACTACCCCTCGTCGGCGGCGGGCAAGGCTGGCGACGCGGGCGGCGGCGACGCGCGGCAGGTGAAGGTGGCGAAAGTGGCGGAGCTGCCCGTCGGCACGAGCGTGCAGGTGACGGGCACGCTCGCCGCGCAGGATCAGGCGACAGTGAGCGTGAAAGTTCCCGGTCGCCTGCGCGCGCTCGCGGTCGATCTCGGCAGCGTCGTCCGCAAGGGGCAGCAGATCGCGCAGGTCGAGCAGCAGGACTATCAACTGCGCGTGCAGCAGGCTGACGCCGCGCTCGGTCAGGCCCGCGCGCGCCTCGGTCTCGCGCCCGACGCCTCGGACGAGAAGGTCGATCTCGAACAGACGGGGACGGTCCGGCAGGCGCGCGCCCTGATGGACGAAGCGCGCAAAATTCGCGAGCGCTCCGCGACGCTCGTCGAGCAGGGGGTCATCGCGCGCTCCGAGTTCGAGTCAGCCGACTCGGCCTACAAGGTCGCGATCTCGAAGTATCAGGACGCGGTCGAGGAGATACGCAATCGGCAGGCGCTGCTCGCGCAGCGCCGCACGGAACTCGCGCTCGCGCGCCAGCAGCTCGCCGACACTTCCATCGTCGCGCCCTTCGACGGTGTGGTGCAGGAGCGCAAGGCGAGCGCGGGCGAGTATCTGGCAGCGGGCGCGCCCGTCCTCACGCTCGTGCGCGTGAACCCCCTGCGCTTCCGCGCCGAGGTGCCGGAGCGCGACGCGGGCAGCGTCCGCGCGGGTCAGCAGGTGAGGGTGACGGTCGAGGGCGCGTCGAGAGACTACGCCGGGCGCGTCGTGCGCCTGAGCCCGACCATCACAGAGCAGAGCCGAATGCTCGTCGTCGAGGCGGAGGTCGCCAACGACGGGAGCTTGCGGCCCGGCGCCTTCGCCCGCGCCGACATTGTGACGAGCGACGCGAGCACGGCGGTGACCGTGCCGTCGAACGCGATTGTGAACTTCGCCGGGATCGAGAAAGTGATCCTCGTGCAGAACGGCAAGGCGCTGGAGAAGAGCGTCACCACGGGTCGGCGCGTGGGCGACATGACCGAGGTGCTCGCGGGCGTCAACGTCGGCGACACGGTCGTCGTCAACCCCGGCAATCTGCAATCGGGGATGGCGGTACAAGTAGTTGAATGAGTGTCTTGGTTTGGAAGTGAGTTATGAAGTTTATATTTGTACTGGTCATCATCCTTTCTTGGAGTGCTCCGTTACAGCAGTCGAGTTTTCCATCCGCTATTCAGAACGACGGAGAGACGCTAAAGCTCATTATCCCGAAAGACACATGGGAGCCGATTTTCTTTGAGGAGATCAACAAGCGCGCCAAAGTTGCCAAACTCCATGATCTGCGCTCCACCGCCCTGCCGGGCGATGATTTAGAAATTCGTGTCTGGAAGGGCTTCGGCCTCAGCCCGCTGGAAGGTCTTGTCTTAAAACGCACGTCAGGCCGTTGGTCTGCGCTTCACCTCGCAGGCATCCGCCGCGGCATGACTCCGAGCGAGTATCAGCAACAGCTATCTTTGCCGAAGTCCGGCTGGGACTCATTCTGGAAGCGCATGACAGAAGAAGGCATCTTGATTCTACCGGACTCTTCGGAATTGAAGGGCGAGAAACGTATAGAGGATGGCGTCTCATACGTCGTGGAAATAAACACTGACCATACTTACAGGACGTATTACTACGGCAACCCCGATTGGCAGACGTGGAAAGAAGCTAAGCAGATGATGAAGATTAGTAACATCATCGCAGCCGAGTTTGGTTTGAGAGGGTTCATCATAGAAGAGCACGCGGATTAACGAGTGGACTGAAAGTTAGAAGTCATGCAGAAGCTCGCGGAAATTTGTATCAGGCGTCCTGTCTTCGCGGCGATGATCGTGCTGTCGCTGGTCGTCGTCGGGGCGTCGAGCTATTTCAACCTGGGCGTGGATCGTCTGCCGTCGTTCGACATGCCGACGGTGACGGTGCGCACCAACCTACCGGGCGCGTCGCCCGAAGAGGTCGAGTCGGTCGTCTCGCGCCGCATCGAGGACGCGGTGAACACGGTCGAGGGCATCGAGCAGTTGCGCTCCGTGTCGGGGCAGGGCACTTCGTTCGTCATCGCGACGTTCAGTTTGAGCCGCGACGTGGAATCGGCGGCGCAGGACGTGCGCGACCGCGTCTCGGCGGTTGTGCGCGATCTGCCGCCGGACGTTTTGCCGCCGGTCGTCGCCAAGTTCGACAACGACTCGACGCCGGTCGTCACCGTCGCGCTCACCGGCAACCGCTCGGTGCGCGAGCTGTCCGAGATCGCGGACAAGACCGTCAAGGTGCAGCTTGAGCGCGCGGGCGGCGTCGGCGACGTGAACATCGTCGGCTCGCTCGACCGCGCGATCAACGTCTGGATCGACGCCGAGCGACTTGCCGCCTACCACATCCCGATCACGCAGGTGCGCGCCGCGCTCGAACGCCAGAACACGGACGTCCCTGGCGGGCTCGTTGAGACCGGCAAGCGCGAGCTGGGCTTGCGCACGCTCGGGCGCTACGCCGACCCGCGGCAGTTCAACGATCTCGTCGTTGCCAACATCAATGGTGCGCCCGTCCGCCTGAGCGACGTCGGGCGAGTCGAGGACGGGACGAAGGAGCAGCGTTCGCTGTCGCGCCTGAACGGCGTGCCGACCGTCTCGATTGAGATTCGCCGGCAGACCGGCGCCAACACCGTCGCCGTCATCAACGGCGTCAAACAGGAACTGGCCCGCGTCGCGCCGCAGCTTCCCTCAGACGTGAAGCTCGAAGTCATCCGCGACCAGTCGCGCTACATCGACGAAGCGCTGCACGAGATCAAGCTGCACCTCATCCTGGGGAGCATCCTCGCCTGCCTCGTCGTGCTCGCCTTCATGCGCTCGTGGCGCTCGACCATCATCGCCGGCATCGCCATCCCGTGCTCGGTCATCGCCACCTTCGGCATGATGCGCGCGCTCAACTTCACTCTGAACTCGGTAACGATGCTCGCGCTCGTGCTGATGGTCGGCATCGTCATCGACGATGCCATCGTCGTGCTCGAAAACATCTTCCGCTTCGTCGAAGAGAAGCGGATGCGCCCGATGGAGGCGGCGCGCGAGGCGACCGCGGACATCGGCCTGGCGGTTTTGGCGACGACCTTCTCGCTCGTCGTCATCTTCCTGCCCGTCTCGTTCATGTCATCGATTTCGGGG
>JBJMGS010000105.1:0-1732 GCA_045807785.1 Pyrinomonadaceae bacterium | reverse complement strand
CGCAGGTCGACCGTGACGGTCCCGGGGATCTGGCGCTTCTCGAGCGAGCGCAGCAGCGGCTCCGGATCGATCTCGAGGAGCTTCGCGTAACCCCGTATCATTCCGCGCACGAAGGTCGTCCCCGGCAGGCGCGAGAACTCCTCCGCTTCGAGCGCCTCGATCTGGCGTACCGCGTATTTCAGGCGCTGCGCGACGTCGGCGACGGAAAGCTTGCGTTCCGTCCGCAGCCGCGCGAGCAGCTTCCCCGGGGCCATGTCCTCCGACGACGGCGGACGCGCGACAGCAGCCTCGTTCATTCGAATCTCCCCTTCTGCAGATCCTGGTATTCCTTCGACCCGGCGAACCGGCGCCTGAGCTGCGACGCGAACGAGCTCTCCGCGACGCGGTCGCCGAGCCTGCGCTCGACGCGCAGCGCGAGCCACAGCGATTCGGCGGTCGGCTCGACCGCCTTGTTGTAGCGGCCGACGAGCGCCTTCGCCTCGCCGAGCTCGCCGCGGCGGTACTTGAGCTGCGCCAGCCCGATCAGCGCCGGCGGGTACGTCGGATCGAGCCGAAGCGAGCGGTCGAAGAAGTCGACCGCCTCCTTCTCGTTGTTCTTCTTCAGCACGCACGAGGCCGCGAGCGCGTAGGTCTTCTGCGGCAGCGCGTACAGCGGGTTGCGCACGGCGGCCAGGAAATGGCGCACGCCCTGCTCCTCGCGCCCGGTCTGGCACAGGAACAATCCGAAGTTGTGGTTCGTGTCCGGATCGCCCGGGTCGAGGCGCAGCGCGCGCTCGAAGGCGTCCTCGGCCTGCTGGTTCTCGCGCAGCTCCATGTGCACCAGCCCGAGCACGTTGTACGCCGGGGCATAGCTGGAATCCGCCCTGAGCGCGAGGCGGGTCTCCTCGAGCGCCACGCCGACGTTGCCGCGCCCGAGATAGGCCGAGGCGAGCTCGGTGTGCGCGCGCGCCCGCGCGCTCGGAGTACCGACCTCGCCGATGACCGGGCCGGTGTCGCTGTCGGAGCGGCCGGAGCCGGCGCAGCCCACGACCACGGCGGCGACGAGGAGGGTTGTCGCGGCGAAGCCGGGCTGGGCCGCGCTCACGAAGCGGCCCTCGCCAGCCGCACGGTCTTGCGCGTGCGGTCGCGGATCTGGCCGGCGAGCTGGCCGCACGCGGCGTCGATGTCGTCGCCGCGCGTCTTGCGCGTCGTCGTCACCACGCCGGCGGCGTTGAGCGTTTCCTGGAAGCGCCGGATGGTCTCGCGCGGCGAGCGCTCGAACCCGGAGTCGGGGAAGGGATTGAACGGGATGAGGTTGATCTTGCACGGCACCTGCGCGGCGACGGCGATCAGTTCGCGCGCGTGCGCGTCGCCGTCGTTCACGTCGTGCAGCATGACGTACTCGAAGGTGATGAAGTCGCGCGGCGCGCGCTCGAGATAACGGTTGCACGCCGCGAGCAGCTGCGCGAGGGGGTACTTGCGGTTGATCGGCATCAGGCGCTCGCGCAGCGCGTCGTTGGGCGCGTGCAGCGACACCGCGAGCGCGACCGGGCACTCGTCGCGCAGCCGGTCCATTATCGGAACGATGCCCGACGTCGACACGGTGACGCGACGGCGCGAGAGCCCGTACGCGTCGTCGTCCAGCATCAGGCGCAGCGCGGCGACCGTGTTGTCGAAATTGAGCAGGGGCTCGCCCATGCCCATCATCACCACGTTGGTGATCCTGCGCTCCCCGCCCGCATCTGCGCCGAGG
>JBJMGS010000104.1:0-43557 GCA_045807785.1 Pyrinomonadaceae bacterium | reverse complement strand
TCGAACCGTCAACGACACTGACCGGATGAAGTTCGGCGGGCCGCAGTGGTACGTCCGTTCGCCCGAAGAGATGGCGCAGATTTTCGCAGACCTCTGCCCCGACGCCGTGGGTCGCACGGCGCAGGTCGCAGAGATGTGCGACCTCAAACTCCCGCTCGGCGAGAACCACCTGCCCGTCTTTCCCATCCCGAAGGCGGAGGGCGACCTGACGATTGACGAATACTTCGAGAAGGTCGTGCGCGAAGGCTACGAGAAGCGGCGCGCGACCGTCTGGGATCGCCTTCAGTCAGAAGGGCAGCTCAAGCACAGCCTCTCGGAATATCAGGCGCGCGTCTCGCGCGAGATCGCGATGATCAAGCAGATGGGCTTCCCCAGCTACTTCCTCATCGTCTGGGACTTCATCAAGTTCGCGAAAGACCGCCACATCCCCGTCGGCCCCGGTCGCGGCTCCGCCGCCGGCTCGCTCGTCGCCTATTGTCTGGAGATCACGGACGTCGATCCCATCCAGTACGACCTGCTCTTCGAGCGCTTCCTGAATCCCGAGCGCGTCTCGATGCCCGATATTGACATCGACTTCTGCGTCCACGGTCGCGGCGAGGTGATCAACCACGTCACGCAGCTCTACGGTCGCGAGTCGGTCTGCCAGATCATCACCTTCGGGACGATGGCGTCCAAAGCCGCGATCAAGGACGTGGGGCGCGCGCTCGATATGCCCTACGCCGACGTCGAGCGGATCGCGAAGCTCATCCCGCCGCCCATCCGCGGGCGCAACGTCTCCATCGAGCAGGCGATGGAGATGGTGCCGGAACTTAAATCAGCGATTGAGACAGACCCGCAGGTCAAGAAAGTGATCGAGATCGCGCGCCGGCTCGAAGGCTGCGCGCGCCACTCGTCGGTGCACGCGGCGGGCGTCGTCATCTCGCCCCGCCCGCTCGAAGAGATGATCCCCGTCGCCGTCAACAACAAGCAGGAGTTGACCACCCAGTTCGAGATGTCCGACCTGGAGAAGACCGGGATGCTCAAGATGGACTTCCTGGGCCTGACCACGCTCTCGATCATCAACCAGTGCTGCAAAACGATCAAAGAGCTGCACGGCAGGGTGATGAACTGGTCGGAAGTGCCGTTAGACGACGCCAAGACTTACGAAGTTTTCGCGCAGGGTCGCACCGAGGCGGTCTTCCAGTTTGAAAGTTCGGGGATGCAGGAGATTTGTCGTAAGCTCCGGCCCAAGTCCATCGAAGACCTCTCGGCGCTGAACGCGCTCTACCGTCCGGGGCCGCTCGACGGCGGTATGGTTGACGACTACATCGACCGCTACCACGGGCGCAAGCCGGTCGAGTACCTCACGCCGGAGATGGAGGAGATACTCTCGAACACCTACGGCATCCTCGTCTATCAGGAACAGATCATGCAGCTCGCGCAGAAGCTCGGCGGCTACAGTTTAGGCGAAGCCGACCTGATGCGCCGCGCGATGGGCAAGAAGAAGCGCGAGGAGATGGCCGTCCACGAGGAGAAGTTCATCGCCGGCTGCACGAAGAACAAGATTCAGAAGAAGAAGGCAAAGGAAATCTTCCGCCTCATGGCGCAGTTCGCCGACTACGGCTTCAATCGAAGCCACTCGGTCGCCTACGCCCACGTCGCCTACCAGACGGCTTACTTGAAGGCGCACTACCCGGAACACTTCTACGCGGGCGTGATGACCTACGTGACGGACGACGCGGCGAAGATTTTCAAGTACGCCTCGGAGCTGCGCGCGCAGGGGATCAAGATGCTGCCGCCCGACGTGAACGAGTCTTATTCGGGCTTCACGCCGGTCGAGGGTGCGATCCGCTACGGGCTCTCGGCGATCAAGGGTTTGGGTCAGTCGGCGGTCGCGGCGATCGTCGCGGCGCGCGAAGGCAAACCCTTCACGTCGATCTTCGACTTCGCCTCGCGCGTCGGCGAGAAGGGCGCGGGCAAGCGTGTCCTGGAGAGTCTGGTCTGCGCGGGCGCGTTCGATTCGCTGAAGCCCGCGGATGAGACGCCGCACCAGTGGCGCGCGCGGCTGCACGCGACCGTGGATCGCGCGCTCGAGCGCGGCGCGCGCGAACGCAAGGCGCGCGATCGCGGGCAGGCTGACATGTTCGGCGCGGCGTTCGGTGCTGGCGCCGACGGCGCGGCGCAGGCGGACGAACAGCCGTGCTCAGCGGCGCAGGCGACCATCTGGACGCACAAGGAGATGCTCGGGCACGAGAAGGCGGCGGTCGGCTTCTACGTCTCCGGCCACCCGCTCGAAGACTACGCCGACAAGATCGCGCAACTGAACTGCACGCCGCTGGCGGAGCTTTCGGAGGTCGAGCCGAACTCGCGCGTGAGAGTCGCCGGCATGGTCTCTGACTTTACCGTGCGGACGACGAAGAAGGGCGACCATTACGCCTTCTTCCGCCTCGAAGACGTGACGGGCGCCGGCGTCAAGTGCGTGCTCTGGCCCGAAGCCTATAAGACGAAGGGCAAGGAGGCGGCGAACGACGCGGCGCTGCTCGCCGTCGGTCGCCTCGACGGCGGCAACGAGACGACCCTGAGCGTCATCTGCGACGAGGTCTCGCACCTCGAACGCGCGCGCATCCCGACGAATCAGCCGGTGACGGTGCGGCGGGGCGGCAAGGCGATCACGCAGGCCGTGGCGCTGGAGCTGCCTGCCGGGGCCGACGCCGCCGCCCTGTGCGAGGCGGTCGTCGAGATGCTCGTCCTCAGCCCCGGCGAGTGCGAGGTCTTCATCGACGTGCCGCTCGGCGCAGGAGGCCACGTCGTCCGCGCGAAGGCCGCGCGCTTCATCAAAATCCACCCCAGCCAGGCGTTGAAAGACGACCTGCTCGCGCGCGGCGTGCGCGTCCGTCTGATCGACGCGACCCCGTCAGCCTGATCGCCGCGCCCGGCGTGACCCGTGCCGCCCCGGCTCCCGTCAGGCAGCGGCGGCGCGTTTGGGCTGTCAGGCGATTTCGGCTAAACTCGCGGCACCCGTTCATCACCCTCTGTTACGTGCGAACTCTCGGAACAGGAGTCACCGAAAATGAGACTTGGAGGTCGCGTCTTTGTCCGGGCGCTGTTACTAGCGTTCGCCGTGGTCGTGCCCGTTGCGGCGGCGAAGGGCGTTAAGCCTAAGCACAAATCGCCCCGGAGCGAGGCGAAGATCAGCATGGAGGAAGCCCGCGCGAAGGCGCTCGCGCAAGTGCCCGGCGGCCGCGTCAAGTCGAGCGAGCTAGAGCGCGAGAAGGGTCGTCTCATCTACTCGTTCGACATCCGCCCGGCGGCAGGCACGGGCATCGACGAAGTGAACGTCGATGCGGTGACCGGCGAGGTGCTTCCCGTCGAGCACGAGACGCCGAAGAAAGAAGCCGCCGAGAAGCGCCTGGAGAGTAAAGGGAGTAAGACGAAGAAGCCTTAACCGATTTAGCGTGACACGAACGTCTCCCGCGCGCCGTCTGTCAACGAACCTAACTATAAGTTATCCAGTTGAGAACACATCGCCCACCTTCGCCGCGACGTGGCGTGCGAGCGCGCCAAGTCTTTCGCGCCGCGGGCGTCGCCGCCGCCGTCTTCCTGCCCGCGCGCGCGCAGACGCCCACGCCGACGCCCGCGCAGACGCCCGTCGTCATGCCATCGCCGACGATCACGGGCGTGCCCGACGTGCCGGCGATACCGACGACTTCGCCAACGCCGGCGGGCGCGACCGCGCCGACCGCCACGTCTGCCGACGGGCTCACCTTCGAGCAGGTCTTCGAGCACGCCGCGCGCGACAACGCGCACGTCCGCGCCGTGCGCGCGCGCCGCGCCGTCGCCGAGGCTGGCGTCCGTATCGCGGGCGAGATTCCCAACCCGGAAGTCAGCGCCGCCTACACGCACTCCGAGCCGCACCTCGCCGTCAACGTCACGCAGCCCTTAGAGATCGGCGGTCAGCGTGCGCGCCGCATTGAAGTGGCGCGCAACGAGGCGCGGCTCACGGATTTCGACGTCGAAGCGGCGCTGCGCGATCTGCGCCGCGACCTGCGGATCGCCTATTTCAACCTGGCGCTAACGCGTAACACGCGCGATCTCGCCAGACAGTCGGTCGAGCAGGCGAACCGGCTCGTCGCCATCGCCGAGGCGCGCTTCGAGGCGGGCGACATCGCGCAGTTCGAGGTCTTGCAGGCGCAGCTCGCGGCGGCGCGCACATCCGTCGATCTCTCTCGCGCCGAAAACAACGAGCGAATCGCGCTCGCTGCCGTCAACCAACTGTTGAACCGCGCGCCGCAGACCCCGCTCGATCTCGCCGTCTCGCTCTTCGTCCCGCGCCCGCCCGTCAACGCCGTGCAGCTCATCTCTCAGTCGCTCACGCAGAACGTCGAGCTGCGCACCGCCGAGCAGCAGATCGTGGCTGAGCAGAGCCGCCTGCGCCTCGCGCGCGCCGAACGCATCCCGACGCCCTCGGTCGGCCCCGGCTTCGAAGCCCTCGATTCATCTAACCCGAACAACATCGCTTTCACGATGCAGGTCACCGTGCCGCTTCCCCTGTTCAACCGCGGCGGCCCCGAGATCGCGCGCAGCAACGCGCTCATCGAACAACTAACTTTGGAGCGCGACGACGCGCGCCAGCGGATCGCGTCAGGGATCGATCAGGCGGCGCTCCGGCTCGACGCGGCGCGGCAGCAGGTGGATTTCTACGAGACGCGGCTCCTGCCCGACGCCGAGCGCGTGCGAGCGCTCGCCGAGGAGGCTTACCGCGCCGGCCAGACCGGATTCCTTCCCGTCATCGAAGCGCAGCGCGCCGCGCTCGAAGTCCGCCAGGGCTACCTGCAAGCCCTCTTCGACTACCAGAGCGCGCTCGCCGATCTGGAACTGACAGCCGGGGTGCCACTCAAATGAAGCAAACGCCCGACGACGCAGAGCACAAAACGACCGCGAAAAAAGTGACGGCGAAGGACGTGACAACGAAAGTGTCGCCGGACGGCGCGACGCGCACCACCGTCGAGACGACTGAGACGGCTGAGACGGTCGAGTCCTCGCCGCGCCGCGCGCGCGGACTGACGCCTGTGGCAGTCGTCGCCGTCGGCGCGATCCTCCTCGCGGCGCTCGTCGTCTTTCTCCTCGTCCGCAGCCGCGCCGCGGCGGAGACCGAACCGGAGGCGGTCGTCGAGGTCGAGGTGACGAACGTCGAGCGCGCGGAGGTGCGCGAGTACGTCGAGGCAACGGGCACGCTGAACGCGATGCCCGGACACGAGGCGAGTTTCAGCGCGGCGACCGCCGGGCGAGCGACGCGCGTGCTGGTGCAGGTCGGGCAGCACGTCCGCGCCGGCCAGACGCTCGCCGAGTTGGACAAAGGCGTGCTCGCCGCGACCGTCAGGCAGCAGGCGGCGGCGGTCGGGGAGGCGCGCGCGCAATCCGCGCAGGCGCGCTCCACTTCCGGCTCGCAGACGCCCATCGCGACCGATCAGATCAGGCAGGCCGAGACGGCGCTCTCGACCGCCCGCGCCAACCAGACGCTGGCGCAGAACGAACTCACGCGCCAGCAGACGCTCTTCGACCGCGGCATCGCCGCGCGCAAGGATGTCGAGGCGGCGCGCACGCAGTCAGCGGTGACGCAAGCCGCCGTGACGCAAGCCGAGTCGGCGCTCGCCGCCGCGCGCGTCAACGCCGCGCGGGGTCTGGGCGAAGCGCGCACGCAGGCGACCGTCGCGGCGGGCGCCGTCTCAGCCGCGCAAGCCGCGCTGCAAGTGGCGCAGGCGGAACTGGCGCGCGCGCGCATCGTCGCGCCCATTAGCGGCACGGTCACGAAGCGCGCCATCAACGACGGCGAGTCGGTCGATCCCGCGACGCCCGCGTTCGAGGTGATCGATGCTTCGTCGCTCGACTTGGTGGCGAACCTCCCGGCGCACTATCTCGGTCGCGTCAAGACGGGCGATCTGACCATCGTCAAAGTCGAGCCGTTTCCCGAACGCGAGTTCGAGGGGGGCGTCGTGCAGGTCGCGCCCGCCGCCGATCCGCAGACGAACACGGTCGCCGTGCGCGTGCGCCTGCCGAACCCGACGGGCGAGCTGAAGGCTGGACTCTTCGCCGACGCACGCATCGCCGTCGAGATTCATGCCAACGCCCTCGTCGTCCCCGAAGCGGCGCTCGTCGTCGAGGGCGACGAGACTTCCGTCTTCGTGCCGAAGGCAGACGAGACGGTCGAGAAGCGCAAAGTCACGGTCGGCATCCGCGAGGCGGGCCGCGCAGAGATCACCGAAGGATTGAACGACGGCGAGCGCGTGGTGACGACCGGCGCGTTCGGACTTGAAGACAAGTCGAAGATCAAGATCGTCGAGCCCGCCGAAGGCGACGAAGAGAAGGGCGGCGCGGGCAAAGACGAGAAAGATCAAGCAGACGAGAAAGAGCAGAAGGGCGAGAAAGAGCAGAAGGGCGAGAAAGAGCAGAAGGGCGAGAAGGCGGCTGACGAGAAAAATAGTAACGACGCTGGAGGCGCAAGCAACGCGAACGGCGCGGCGAAGCCGACCGCCGGGGGCAAGCAGGAATGAACCTCGCGCGCTTCACGGACAAGCACCATAAGGCGACGTACCTCGTCGTCGCGCTGCTGTGCGTGGCGGGGCTCTACAGCGTCTTCCAACTGCCTTCGAGCATCTACCCGGAGGTCGAGTTCCCGCGCATCATCATCGTTGCCGAAGGGAGTCAGTTAGAGCCACGCAACATGGTGACGGCGGTCGCGCGCCCGCTCGAAAACGCCGTCAGCGAGTTACAGGGCTTGCAGATCGAGCGCGTCACGACGCGCGCCGTGCGCGGCTCGGCGGAAGTCTCCGTGCAGTTCGCGCCCTCGACCGATATGCAGCTCGCCCTGCAACTCGTGCAGGCGAAGGTCGCAGAGGTGCAGCTCGATCTGCCGCCCGGGCTCGACATCACCGCCGAGCGGCTGACGCCTTCGGTCTTCCCCGTCATCAGCTACAACGTGACGGGCGCGCCGCCCGCGATCTTGCGCGATCTGGCGACCTACACGATCCGCCCGCGCCTCGCGCGACTCGAAGGCGTCTCGCAGGCGCGGGTCGAAGGCGGCGACGCGCGCGAGATCGAGATCGTCGTCGCGCCCGAACACCTCGCGGCCAATCACCTGACGATCAACCAGATCGAGGACGCCGTGGCGCAAACCAGCGCCGTCGCCTCGGTCGGTCGCGTCAGCCGCGACTACCAGCAGTACAACGTGCTCGCCACGGGCGAGGCGCTCTCGCTCGAAGACATCCGCCGCATCGTCGTCTCCACGCCGAGCAGCGCGAATAACAAGACAGAAGACAACGGCGCGGATCGCACGCCGATTCGCGTGGGCGATGTGGCGGAGGTGCGTTACGGCGCGGAGGATCGCACGAGCCTCTTTACCGGCGACGGCAGACCTGCGGCGATCATCAGCATCACGCGGCAGATCGGCGGCAACACCGTGGCGATCGCCGACGAAGTTAATCAGGTCGTCGAGGAGTTGAAGCCGCAACTGCCGCGCGGAGTGAAGATCGAGCGCGTCTATAATCAGGCGGCGCTGGTGAGCGCCTCCATCGCCAACGTGCGCGACGCCATCATCATCGGCGGCCTGCTCGCCGTCGTCGTCCTGCTCGCCTTCCTCGGCCACGTCCGCATCACGCTCATCGCCGCGACGACGATCCCGCTCACCGTCGTCATCACCTTCTTCTTCATGCGACTCTTCGGGCAGACCTTCAACCTGATGAGCCTCGGCGGCATCGCCGTCGCCATCGGCTTGGTCATCGACGACGCGGTGGTCGTCGTCGAAAACATCGAGCGACACCTGCGCCGCCGCACCGTCGAGAATCGGCGCGACGCCATCTACGGGAGCGTCGGCGAGCTAATGGCGGCGGTCATCGGCTCGACGATCACGACGGTCGTCGTCTTCCTGCCGCTCGTCCTGCTCGAAGGCGTCGTCGGCCAGTTCTTCTCGGCGCTCTCGGTCGCGCTCACCGTCGCCGTCCTCGTCTCGCTCGTTCTCGCGCTGACTCTCATCCCGCTGCTCGCGGATCGTTTTCTGCCGCGCACCGCCACGACTGACGACGTGCCCTCGCTCGCCGCCGTGCGCGACGACGCGCGCGTCGAGTTGGAGGAAGACGTGGCGACCACGGCGTCGGGGCAAGCTGCACACGCGGGCGGGCGGATCATGGCAAGCATCCAGGGCGCGCTCGCCGCCGTCGAACGCGCGTACACCGCGGCGCTCGACTTCGCCTTCGCCCACCGCGCCGCGGCGATCATCGCGACGCTCGTCGCGGTCGCCGTCGGCGTGCTCACCTACACGCAGCTCGAGACGGGCTTTTTGCCGGAGATGGACGAGGGCGGCTTCGTGCTTGATTACCGCCTGCCGCCGGGCACGTCGCTCGCGGAGACGAACCGCGTCGTCTCGCAGATCGAGGGCGTGTTGAGCGAGACGCCGGAGGTCGCCGCCTTCTCGCGCCGCACCGGCTCGCAGCTCGGATTCTTCGCCACCGAGCCGAACGAGGGCGACATCCTCGTGCGACTGAAAGATGATCGCAAACGCGACTCCGACGAGATAGTCGAAGACCTGCGCACGGAGATCGAGACGCGCTTTCCACAGGCGAACGCCGAGTTCGTCAAGCTCCTCGAAGACGTGATCAACGATCTCGCGGGCGAGCCGCGCCCCGTCGAGATCAAGTTGTTCGGCAACGATCTGGCGACGCTGCAAAAGACCGCCGCCGAGCTGGGCGACCGGGTGGACAAGCTGCCCGGCGTGACCGAGATGTACAACGGCGTCGCCGAGGGCGCGCCCGAACTCGTCGCGCACATCGACCCGGTGCGCGCCGGTCGCGCGGGGCTCTCCGTGCAGACGATCTCGCAGCAACTCAACGACGCGCTCATCGGTCACCGCGTCACACAGGTGCGCGAGGGCGACCGATTGACGGGCGTGCGCGTGCGCCTGCCGGACGAGACGCGTTTTGACTTCGCCAAGATCAGCAACGTGCCCATCACGACGCCCGCCGGCGTGACGCAGCCGCTCGCCGCCTTCGCCGACATCAAGCGCGAGGCCGGACAGAGCGAACTCGTGCGACAGGATCAGCGGCAGATGATCGCCGTCACGGCGGCTTTGAAGAACGGCTACGGTCTCGGCTCCGTCATCGCGGAGGTCAAGACGCTGCTCGCGAAGACGACGCTGCCGCCCGGCGTGACGTATGAGCTGGGCGGGCAGTACGCGAGCCAGCAGACGGCGTTCCGCGGACTGCTCCTCGTCTTCGCGCTCGCGCTGGCGCTCGTCTTCGTCGTGCTGGTCGTGCAGTTCCGCTCCTACACAGAGCCGCTCGTCATCCTCTTTGCCGCGCCCGTCTCGCTCGTCGGCGCGCTCGTCGCCCTCTTCATTACGCGCACGCCGCTCAACATCTCTTCCTTCATGGGACTGATCATGCTCGTCGGGCTCGTCGTCAAAAACGGCATCATCCTGCTCGACTACCGCGACAAGCTGCTGGAAGAGCGCGAGCTGCCGATGCGCGACGCGCTGCGCGAGGCGGGACGCGTGCGCCTGCGCCCCATTTTGATGACAACGCTGTGCACCATCTTCGGCCTGCTCCCGCTCGCCATCGGCCTCGGCGCGGGCGCAGAGATGCAACGCCCGCTCGCCATCGCCGTCATCGGCGGGCTCACACTGTCAACCTTCGTCACGCTGCTGGTCGTGCCCACCATCTCGCTCCAACTCGAGGAGGCGGGGGCGCGGCGACGCCTGCACAGGAGCGCGCGCGTTCAGATAAGGAGGGTAGAGACATGAACGTAGACTCCGGGCACACCGCCAGCACTCTTCGCGCGGCGACGTTTCGCGCGGCGGCAATCATCTGTCTGATCCTTGCCGCCTACGGCGCCCGCGCGCAGACGACGCAGAACGCGCAGAACGCCGACGAGCCGACAGCGACGCGCCTGAGCGCGGACGCCGCGCCTGCCGCCGCGCAAGCCTCGCCCGCGCCGCCGCCGCGCACATCGGCGACGCCTTCGCCGGAAAGCCGGTTCGTCAAGAACGTCCTGCGCGATCAGCGCGCCATCTGGACTTCGCCCTTCCACCTCAACCGCGCCGACTCGCGCTGGCTGCTGCCCGTCGGTCTCTCGGCGGTCGCCCTCTTCGCCACCGACCGGCACACGGCGGGCGCGATTGACGACGACGATCACCTGAGCGTGAGCCACACCGTCTCCGACGTCGGCTCGCTCTACACCACGGGCGCGCTCGCCGCCACGTTCTACGTCGTCGGTCGCGCGTCGCACAACGCGCGCGCGCGCGAGACGGGACTGCTCGGCGCGGAGGCCCTGATCGACGGTGGAATCGTTTCGGTCGCACTGAAAGCCGTGAGCCAGAGACCGCGCCCGCGCTTCGACGACGCGAGCGGCGAGTTCTTCGATCGCGGCAACTCCTTCCCGTCGGGTCACGCCGTCTCCGCCTGGTCGTTCGCGAGCATCGTCGCCGAGGAATATCATCAGCGACGCCTCGTCCGCTTCGCCGCCTACGGCCTGGCGGCGACGGTCAGCGTCGCGCGCTACACGGGGCGCAACCACTTCCTCTCTGACGCGCTCGTCGGCAGCGCCATCGGCTACGGCATCGGCCACTACGTCTATCGCACGCACCACGACCCGTCGATAGATTCGGGCGGCGCGGACGCGGCGCTGCGCGAGAGGTCGAAGCTCTTCCCCCAGCTCTCGACCGAGTACGACCGGGGCGCGCGCGATTACGGGCTGACGCTCGCGTGGAATTTCTGAGAGGCTAACCAAAATGCACCCACACATTCCGGCGCGCGACTTCTGGTGGCTCGCCGCGGGCAGCGCCAGCTACGGCGCGCGCTACATGCGTCTTAAAGTGCGTGTGGCGCGCACGGCACGACGTACGCCCGATCCGACCGGCGGGTTGCTGCGCCTGCAAACCCTCTACGGCTACAACGCGCACTCGCTGGTGAGCGTCGCGCCCGGCGCTCGGCTCTGGTCTTCGCCGGAGATCGACGGCGCGATCATCTACGGCGAGTTCGGTCGCGTGTGGCTCGCCGCCGGTGATCCGCTCGCGCGCCCCGAAGACGCGGCGGAACTCGCTCGGCAGTTCGTCGCCGCGGCGAAGCGCCGGAGGAGGATCGCCGCCTTCATCCCCGCCACCGAGCGCTTCGCGCGGCTCGCGGTCGCCGGGGGGATGTGCGCCGTGAAGGTCGGCGCTGCCCCTTACTTCGATCTCAAGACGTGGGAGCCGCGCGGCGACCGCGCCAAGAAGATGCGCGCCGGGATTAACCAGGCAGGACGCGCCGGGATCAAGGTTGAGGTCGTCACGGAGGTGGGCGACGAATTACGGCGGGAGACCGCCGCGCTGTGCCGGACGTGGCTGCGCACCCGGCGCGCCGCCTCCGGCTTCAGTTGGCTCCTCGCGCTCGATCCGTTTCGCCACGCCGCGCATAAAAAGTTCTACGCCGCGCGCGACTCGGGCGGCAGGCTCGTCGGATTGCTCGCGGCGAGCGTCATTCCCGCGCGCGACGGGTGGTATCTGGAAGACGTGCTGCGGCTGCCCGACGCGCCGCCCGGCACCGCCGATCTGCTCGTCGTCGAGGTGCTGCGCCGCCTGCGCGACGAAGGGGCGAGCCTCGCCACGCTCGGCACCTCGCCGCTCGCGCCCGATGGCGCGGACGACATCTCGACGCGCGGGCACTCGCCGACCAGGCGCGCCCTGCGTCTGGTCGGCGCGCGCATGGGCACGTTCTACAACTTCGCGGGCGTGCGGCGCTTCAAGGCGAAGTTCGCGCCGAGCTTTTGGGAGAGCGAGTACGTGCTCGTCCCGCGCGGCGCGTCGATCCCGCCGCGCGTCGCTTACGCCTTCGTCCGCGCGGTCGTGCCCGGCGGCATCGTCCAACTGCTGGCGCGGCAGGTCACGCGCGCCACGCGGCGCGGCGGTGAGAAAGGCGCGCGTTGAAAATTTTCGACCGGACGCCCCTGTGCTACTTTGCCAATGCCACTTTGCCAATGAAGGAGACCCACATGAAAACCAGGAGCTTATTTCGTCGCCTCTCAACTAGCGCGACCTGCCTCGTCGCGCTCACCGCGCTCGTCGCCGTCGCCGTGACGGCGGGGACGCGCGCCGCCGCGCCCGCCGGTTACCACCAAGTCAAAACCTACAAGCTCGGCGGCGAGGGCGGCTGGGACTACCTGCTCGTGGACAGCGCGGCGCGGCGCGTTTACATCTCGCGCGGGACGCACGTCATGGTGGTTGACGCCGACACGGGCGCCGTCGTCGGCGACATCCCCGACACGGCGGGCGTCCACGGCATCGCCCTCGTCCCGGAACTTAACAAGGGCTACACGTCGAACGGCAGAGCCGGGACCGTGACCGTCTTTGACACGAAAACCTTGAAGACGCTCTCGACGGTCAAGGTCGGACAGAACCCGGACGCGATTACCTACGACGACGTGTCGAAGCGCGTCTTCACCTTCAACGGCGCGAGCAAGGACGCGACGGCGATTGATGTGAAGACCGACACCGTGGCGGGCACGATTCCGTTGGGCGGCAAGCCCGAGACGGGAGTACCGGACGAGCACGGCCACGTCTTCGTCAATGTCGAAGACAAGGGCGAGATCGTGGATATAGATTCGCGCAAGCTGACGGCGGGCGCACACTGGTCGCTCGCGCCGTGCGAGGAGCCGACCGGCCTGTCGATGGATCGCAAGCACAGGCGTCTGTTCGCCGGCTGCGGCGGCAACAAGCTGATGGCGGTCGTCAACGCCGACACGGGCAAGCTCGTCACGACGCTGCCCGTAGGCGCGGGCGTGGACGCCGCGGGCTTCGACCCGGAGACCTCCCTCGCCTTCGCATCGGGCGGCGACGGCACGCTCGCGGTCGTCCACGAAGACTCGCCAGACAAATACACGGTCGTCGAGAACGCGACGACGCAGCGCGGCGCGCGCACCATGTCGCTCGACACAAAGACGCACCGCGTCTATCTCGTCACCGCCGAGTTCGGGCCGCCGCCCGCGGCGACGCCGGAACGTCCGCGCCCGCGCCCTTCGGTC
Organism: Pyrinomonadaceae bacterium; assembly: GCA_045807785.1. Classification (GTDB taxonomy): domain Bacteria; phylum Acidobacteriota; class Blastocatellia; order Pyrinomonadales; family Pyrinomonadaceae; genus JAIVGV01. The sequence goes on along the minus strand of JBJMGS010000104.1, from coordinate 30,534 downwards.
GTGCCCGGCTCGTTCACGCTTATCGTGATGGAGAAGTAGATCAACTAGACACAAGGGGACAACATGGATCGTCTGAAAGACAAGGTCGCGCTCGTGACGGGCGCGTCGAGCGGCATCGGCAAGGGCATCGCGACGCGCTTCGCGGCGGAGGGCGCGCACGTCGCGGTCAACTACCGTCCGGGCGGCAAGGCTGACGAAGAGGCGGCGCGGGCGGAAGCGGCGTCGTTCGGTGCGACGGCGATGGTGGTCGCGGCGGATGTGAGTAAACGCGAAGATGTCGAACGGATGATCGCTGAGGTCGTCGAGCGGTTCGGGCGCCTGGACATCTGCGTGAACAACGCCGGGATTGAGATCAAAAAGCCTTTCCTCGACGTGACGGACGACGAGTGGCACAAGGTCATCGGTGTGAACCTCTACGGCTGCTTCGTGGTCAGTCAGGCGGCGGCGCGGCAGATGGTCAAGCAGGGCGGCGGCGGTAAGCTCGTCTTCATCTCGTCAGTCCACGAAGACATCCCCTTCCCCGAATACACCGCCTACTGCGCCTCGAAGGGCGGTGTGCGGATGATGATGCGCAACCTCGCGATGGAACTCGCGCCGCACCGGATCAACTGCAACAACATCGCGCCGGGCGCCATCGCCACGCCGATCAACCAGTCGGTCTTGAACGACCCGGAGGCGTTGAAGAACGCCGTCAGCGAAATCCCTTGGGGTCGCTTCGGTACGCCCGCAGAGGTCGCGTCGGTGGCGGTCTTTCTGGCGTCCGACGAATCGGAGTACGTGACGGGGAGCACCTACTACGTTGACGGCGGGCTCACCCAGCAGGTGACGGCTTACTGAGAAGCTGTTAGCTGTTAGCGATTAGCTGTTAGCCAAAAGCCCTTTTGCCGAGAGCTAATAGCTAATCGCTAACAGCTTCCTCTTTGTGCAACCGGGGGGCAGGCTAGAGAATCTTATTAGTGTGCGACGACGTGACGATATTGTCGGGCGCGAACAGACCTGATACAGTCACGTTGACGGTTGAAAGTACACCCCACAGACGATTACAACAGCTGGGCATTCGAGATTTAAGGCGGGTCGGATTTATGCCCGCGACGGTCGCCCGCTGCCACCGAAATTTCAGCCCTTTTTTGACACTACAGTCAGGCGAAACTCCCCCAAGGGTTTTGTGTTCCCTTAGTCTTGGAGGAATCTTAATGAACTCGACCCGCAATCATGTCCGCCGCAGCGTCGCCACCCTCGTCGCCGTCTTCGCCCTCGCCTTCGCCGTCTCGGCCAAGGACAAGGCTCAGTCGCAGTTCCCCGATGTTCACATCAAGAATTTTGGTCAGATGGACGCGCGCTTCTTCCGCGGCGCGCAGCCCAAGCCCGAAGACTTTCAGGCGCTCGCCGCGCTCGGCATCCACACGGTCATCGACCTGCGCGACGATCCGACCGACTACGAAAAGGGCGCGGTCGAAGCCCTCGGCATGAAGTACGTCAACATCGCGGTCGAAGACAAGCACGCGCCGCAGGAGGCGCAGGTCGCAGAGTTTTTAAAGCTCGTGAACGACCCCGCGACGGGCAAGTTTTATGTCCACTGCGCGGGCGGGCGGCACCGCACAGGGATCATGGGCGCGGTCTATCGCTTCAACCTCTACGGATGGGACTACGATCAGGCTTACGCCGAGATGAAGCAGTACGACTTCTACACCTCCTGGGGTCACGGCGATCAGTTGAAGTACGTGCAGAGCTACTGGCAGGGCATCCAGTCGGGTCAGATTCACGTGACGCCGACGCTCGCCGCCGCGACTAACGCCGCCGGCCTGCAAAGATAAGTTCGGACAAGTTGCTTCAGGCAAAAGCGGAGGGGGCTCTCTTGATCAAGAGAGCCCCCTCCGCTTTTCGTGTCCGCGCGAGCCGATGGTGGGTTTACTGGTAGATGTAGTCGCGGCTCTTCTGCTGCTCCCACTCGATGCTTTCGACGCTTTCCGGGTCGGCAGCCATGATCTCACCGTTGATCGCGTCGGTGCTCGTGTTGAGACTCATGTTGACGAAGTACATGACGCAGCCGACCGGCTCCTCCTCGTCGGGCGGATTGATCTGGCGCACCTCGCCGTCGATGTGGTGGCGGCGGAAAATCTGCTGCAGTGCGTCCTGCGTCCGTTCGGTGTTGCGCGTCTTCACCGTCAGCTCCATCGCGCGCAAGACCTGCTCGCCCTGCCGCCGCTCCAACAGCCACAGCAGCGAGAGCACGAAGAAGGCGAGCACGAGCGCCACGTCGATGCGCCCGACGCCGGTGGCGAGACCGAGCGCGAGGTTGATCAAGAGCACCGTCGTCTCTTTCGGGTCGCGGATGTTCGTGCGGAAGCGGACGAGCGAGGCGGCGGCGAAGATGCCGAAGGCGCGTGCGGCGTTGTCGCCGACGATCATCATCAGGGCGGAGGCGACGACGGCGAGCAGGATTTGCGTCTGCGCGACGTAGAGGTTGCGCTGGACGAGCGGCGCGTTCTTGCGCGGGCGGAAGGCGAGCATCGTGGCGAGCGCCGTGGCGAGCAGCAGCCGCAACAGGATGCGCGGCAACGTCACCAGGAGACTCTCGTGCGGCTCGAACGACGCGCCCTGACCAATCCCGAGCAGGTCGCCGATGGACGAGCCATTGGACGAGCCGCCGTTACCCTTCCCCTCGCCCTTCTCTCTCTCCTTTGGCTTCGTGCCCTCGACCGGCTGCGCCGCGCCGGCGTTGTCGTTCGCGCTGAGGCTCGTGTTCTGGTTGGCGACTGCCGCCTGCTGCGTCGGCGGCTGGCGCGCGTCGTGCGCGGCGGGACTCGCCAGCGACCAGATGAGCGCCGCCAGCGCGAAGCCCCCGACCGCCGCGATGACGGCGGTTAAACCGAGCTGCTGTACGTTCTTTCTCATCCCTCGCCTCGTGCCCTCCGCTAAACCTCAGTGCCGCGTGCCAACTGTCACGCGCGGCGGCGCGGCGCCGGTCGCGCGCGCCAGCTCGTCAATCCGCTCGCGCACCGCCGTGGCGAGCGTCCGCACTTCGGCGGGCGTGTAGTTGGCGGCGCGGAAGGCGTCCGTAATCTGCCGGTCGCTCAGCCTGACGAGCAGGCTCGCCAGCCAGCGCGCGTCGCCCACGCTCACGTCGTCGAAGAGGTCTTGCCGCTTGCCCTTGTAGAAGAGCAAGACCCGACCATTCTTTACGTCCTCGACGAAAGGATCGTCGCGGTAGTCCGCGGGCGCGTTGCGGCTGCGGTTGAGACGCCAGAAGCCGGGCACGTCCAGCTTGACCTTCCCGAAGGTCGCGCCCAGATCGCTGACGACGTATTGCAGCTCGTCGCGCCCGGAAGCGTCGCTCACACGCAAGACTTTGTTGTTCGTGTCCTTGATGTCCCAGTTATTCAGGAGCGCCATCAGGACGGCGAGACCGTGCAGCTCCTTCGTCCCTGAAAAAGGGTTGCCGACCCACTTCCACTCGTCGAGCCGCTTGATGTTCTCGGGTCGCGCCTCGAAGCGGACGTTGGCGAAGCCGTCGTTCGCACAACGCTCCACGCTCTTCGGCGCATTCTTCACACCGTTGATCCGGACGCACGGCGCGAGATAGTTGATCTCTGTGACGTAGCCCACGGCCCAGACGAGGCGCACCGCCGCCGTCTCGCTCTGCGCCTCCTTGCCCACCTTCGCCACCCAGACGCGCCCCGCGCCGTCCCGCACGCGATACTTCGTCGAGTAGCCGCTGCCCGACTCGTCTTTCAGAAACGTGACGTTCGACAGATCGGGCTTCGACGCCTCGCCACCCGGCCCCCAGAAGAGATCGCGCGACGGAAGATCGTCGGGTGCGCGCCACAGCACGGGCGTGCCCCGCGCCTCGTCTTTCTGCTTCGTCTCCTTCTTCTGCGCCGCTGCGACCTGCGCCGAAACACAGAGCGCGAGCGACAACAACAACCAACGCCTTAAACCGAAACTTCCCTGAGTTCGCATCATCCCTCCTAAGAGTAGGGGGAGAGAGTGTAAAACTTCCGACGTGACGGGGGCTCAACTTCGAGATTTAATCCGGCGACAACGCCCGCGCGCCGCTAACTCGTCGCGCCGGGTGGCGGCGGGGTCGGCGTCGGCGTCGCGGTCGGGGTCGCGGTCGGCGACGGCTCAGGCGTGGGCATCATTGTCGGCTCGGGCGTCGCCTCCGGGGCAGGCGTCGCCGCGGGCACGGGCGGCGGCGGCGGCATGATGGGCGTCGGCGTCGCCTGTGGCATCTGCGGCTTCTCGACGCGGTCGGTCAGCGTGGGCGGGCGCGTGACGCCGGTCGCCTTCAACAGCTCGTCGATGCGTGTGTGTACCGCCGTGGCGAGCGTCTGCGCCTCCTGCGGCTTGAAGTCGGCGGCGCGGAAGGCTTCGATGATCTGATCGTCGCTGAGGCGCGCGAGCAGCCCGGCGATCCAGCGCGCGTCCTCAACCGTGATGTTGTCGAAGAGGGACTTGTCCTTGCCGCTGTAAGCGAAGCGCACCTTCCCGCCCGAAACCCCCTCGACGAACTTCGACTTGGCGTAGTTATCCGGCTCGTTGCGGCTGTGCGAGATGGCGCCGCCGGTCTTGCCGAAGGTCGCGCCGAGATCGCTGATGATGTAGCGCACCTCGTGCCCGCCGTCCCTCGTCTTCACCGAGATGACTTTGTTGTTCTCGTCCTTCAAGTCCCAGTTGTTTAAAAGTCCCATCAGCACGACGAGCCCCTTGAACTCCTTCGTGCCCGCGAAAGGATTGTCCTTCCAGCTCCAGGTGTCGAGCCGCTTGACGTTGTCGGGTCGCGCCTCGAAGCGCGCGTCGGCGAAGCCGTTGCCCTGGCAGCGCGGCACGTCCTTGCGCGGTTTCGCCGCGCCCGGTATCTGGACGCACGGCACGACCGTGTTCAACTCGGTCGCGTAACCCATCGCGGAGACGAGGCGCACGGCGGCGGCTTCGGGGCGCGACTCGTTGCCGACCTTGACGATCCAGGTCTTCCCTTCGCCGTCCTTGACGCGGTACTTCACCGAGTAGCCGGTCTGCTCGTCCGTGACGTAGGTGATGCTCGTGAGATCGGGTCGCATCTCCTCCCAGCCCGCGACCTCCGCGAGATCGAGCGAGGAGATGTCGCCCGGATCGCGCCACAGCACGCGGTTACCCTGCATGTCTTGCGCCGACACATCAGCCGCGTCCGCTTTCTTCTTGTCGTCCTTCTTCTGCGCGGAGATGAGCGGCGTGAGACTGAAGACCGCGACGACGAGCAGCGCGACCGACGCGCGCGCCAATTTCTCGAAAGACATTCTCGTTTGCCTCCGTTCCAACCGAAACTCCCCCTCGCTCACATCTTCAAACTCACGCCGCCCTCGAAGTGCGTCTGGCTGTCGAAGGGCTCTTCGCCGGGCGCGGGGCGGACGCGGGCGTAAGAGCCGTCGGGTCTGAGTTCGCGCGCCTTCGTGTTGTCGCGAAGATATGCGGCGAGCGCCACGTCCTTCAGGTAGCGGCGCAAGGAAGGATCAGTGACGGGCGCGATGACTTCGACGCGGCGGTCGAGGTTGCGCGTCATCCAGTCGGAGCTGCCGGTATAGACTTCCTCGTCGCCGCCGTTTGCGAAGTAGTAGATGCGGCTATGTTCCAGCAGCCGCCCGACGATGGAGCGCACGCGGATCGTCTCGGAGAGCCCCGCGACCTGCGGCTTCAACATGCAGACACCGCGCACGATCAAGTCAACGGGGACGCCTGCCTGCGACGCCTCGTAGAGAGCGCGGATCATCTCGACGTCGGCGATGCGGTTGTTCTTGGCGACGATGCGCGCCGGGCGACCGGCCAACTGGTGCTCGCGCTCGCGGCGGATGAGCGCGAGCATCTTCTCGCGCAGATTAACGGGCGCGACCGAGAGCTTGAGATAGTCCTTCTGGCGCGAGTAGCCGGTCAGGTAGTTGAAGAGATCGGTCGCATCCTCGCCGATCTGCTCGTCGGCGGTGAGCAGGCCGAGATCGGTATAGACCTTCGAGGTGACGGGGTTGTAGTTGCCCGTGGCGATGTGGATGTAGCGACGCAAACCTTCGCCCTCGCGCCGCACGACGAGCGCGACCTTGCAGTGCGTCTTCAAGCCCATCACGCCGTACACGACGTGGACGCCCGCCTCTTCGAGCTTCTTCGCCCACTCGATGTTCGCCTCTTCGTCGAAGCGCGCCTTGAGTTCGACGAGCGCCGTCACCTGCTTGCCCCGCTCGCTCGCCTCGATGAGCGCCTTTGGGATCGGCGACTTCTGCCCCGTGCGGTAGAGGCACATCTTGATGGCGACGACGTCGGGGTCGCGCGCCGCCTGGTTCATGAAATCAATGACCGTCGAGTATGAAGTGTAAGCGTGGTGCAGCAGCAAGTCCTGCGCCCGCACGACGTCGAAGATCGACTCGGCGTCGGCGAGCACGGCGGGGACGGTCACTTCGAGCGGCTTGTCTTTCAGGTCGGGGCGCTCGAGCGCGTAGAGCTGCATCAGGTCGCCGACGCCGAGTGGATTTTTGACGGCGTACACGTCCTCCGGCTCAAGCTCAAGCTCCTGCGCCAAGTAGTTGATCATCTCGCGCGGCATTGCGGCGGAGACTTCGAGGCGGACGGCTTTGCCGAAACGGCGCTTGCGCAGCGTCTGCTCCATGCTGCGCAGCAGGTCGTCGGCCTCGTAGTCGCGCACTTCGATGTCGGCGTCGCGCGTGACGCGGAAGGTGTGGCAGCGCCCGGCGCGCATCCGCTCGAACATCTCGCCGACGTTCGCCGCGATCAAATCTTCGAGCAGGACGAAGCGCGCGCCTGACTTGCCGACGCGCACGAGGCGCGGCACGAGCGGCGGCACCTTGATGCGGACGAAGCGCGGCTCCGGGCGACCCGTCAAAGAGCGCGTGATTCCGTGCTCGAAGACCGGCTCGACCATCAAGCCGATGTTCAGGCTGAGGTTCGAAATGTAGGGGAACGGGTGCGACGGATCGACGCCCTGCGGCGTCAAGACGGGCAGGACGTGGTCGTCGAAGTAGTCCCTGAGCAGCGCGTGCTCGTCCGGCGAGAGTTCGTCGTAAGCAGTGATCTCGACGCCCTGCCTGGCGAGGCGGGGCAGCACGTCTTCCGCGAGGCAGCGCGACTGCTCGGCGATCATCTCAACGACGTACTCGCGGATGAGACGCAACTGCTCGTCCGGCATCAGCCCGTCGAGCGTCTTCGAGACGATCTCCTGCTCCAGCTCCTCCTTGATGCCGGAGACGCGGATCATGAAGAATTCGTCGAGGTTCGAGGAGAAGATCGAAAGGAACTTGATGCGTTCCAAGAGCGGCTGCGCTTCGTCCTGCGCCTCTTCGAGCACGCGCCGGAAGAATTCGAGCAGGCTCGTCTCGCGGTTGATGAGGAACTCGCGCGAGTGGCGCAGCGAGGCGGGGAGCGCCAGCTTGGCGGCGCTCTCATCCGCTTTCAGGACTGTTTTTCCGTCACCCGTCATTTAGAGTCGGCTCTCTGATCGTCCGGCTTTGAAGTTTATAGACCTGCGAGATTCTATCAGTTTATTGATGCCCGCGCGTCCTGCTGCGAATGCCTGTGATTTACCGCTCGCGTTAACGGGGAGCCCCGCGGGCGAACAAGCGACCGCGCGCGTCGAGGCGCGGGTAACCTTCTGCGGGGAAAGAAAACTTAAGGCTATTTTGCGTCAGACGCGCCCGATTCCTCAAGCTGACCGGCGCGCGGCGCGGGCGGGAATACAGTTTTTCAACAACTTCGGGACGCACGGCAACTCGTGTGGCGCGGAACTCAACGCCGAGCCACAGAGGACACAGAGATCACAGAGGGGACGCAGAGAAAGACAGAAGGACACGAAGAAAAGCCAAGACACTCGATCTGAAAGTTGAAATCACGAATCTCAGATCAGGTGATCTCTCCTCTGCGCCCTCCGTGATCTCTGTGGCTCCTTACTTCAATGCGACTGTTTGTAGAGCCGTGTGAGTCGTTCGAGCGTGTCCGCCTCGCGCGTGGATTTGTCGGTGCGCTCGCGCTTGAAGCGCGGGATGCGCAGGACGTAGCCGGCGCGGTAGCGCCCCGTCTTCTGTATGTCCTGGAAGTCAACTTCGATGACGATCCGCGGCTCGATCTCGACGTTGTGACCTTGCGACGAAGTGACGAGTGGTTCGAGCCGCGCCGTCAAATCCCGCAACACCTCTTCCGAGAAGCCCGTTCCCACCTTGCCGACCGTCAGGTACTCACCACGGTCGCGCACGGCGACGATGAGACTTGAGAGCAGACCGCGCCGCCGCCCGGAGCCGTAGATGCCGCCGACGATCACGACGTCGAGCGTCTCGAACGCGGGCTTGATCTTCAGCCAGTGCTCCGTGCGCCGCCCCGGCACATAAGGCGCGTCCGGGTCTTTCGCGACCAGGCCCTCCTGCCCGGCGCGGATCGCCTGCCGGAAAAATTTATCTTCCGCCGCGCGCCGGTCGGTGACGATGGCTTCGGTCATCTTCACGTGCGCGGTCGGGCGGAAGAGTTTTTCGAGCCGCGCGCGCCGCTCGGCTTGCGGCACGTTCATCAAATCCTCGCCGTCGTCGTAGAGCAGCTCGAAGAGATAGAGCACGAGCGGAATCTCACGCGCCTTCTCCTCGATGCCATGGACGCGACCGAGACGCATCAGCACCGACTGGAAAGGGAGTTTCCGCTTTAATGTCGGGTCGAAGGCGACCGCCTCGCCCTCGATGATGGCGTCGCCGCCGCGCCAGGCTTTCGAGAGCGCGGCGACCACGTCCGGCATTGCCGCCGAGTCTTCGTTCAGACGCCGCGAGTAGAGCTTGATCTCAGGCTTCCCGCGCACGGCTTTCTTGAGATGAATCTGCAAGCGCGCGCCGTCGTACTTCACCTCGAAGATGATCTGCTTACCCGCGAGCAGGCGGAAAATCTCCGCGGGGTCGTCCATCTTCTGCGCGTTCATGAACTGGTAGGGGCGAAACGGCGTGAGCCCGCCGTGCGCGAGCGCGCGCGTGCCCTGTCTGGCCTTCGTCGCCGCGAGCCCGATGTCGTTCGTCATCGCGTAGAGCCGCTCGATCTGTCCGGCGTCAACGTCGAAGGCGGAAGCCAGGGCGCGCGTGATCGTGCCTACACCAGCGCCGATGCGCATCTGGTTGAGCGCCATGCGCGTGAAGTATTTCGCGCCCGCCGGCGAGGTCGAGGCGAAGACTTCTTCGATCAGCTTCAGACGATTCTCTTCGCGCCGCGCCGCGCGGTTCGTGCGCCGCCACAACTCTTCGACGGTGAGCGTGTCGCGTCTGCCTTTGACGACCGAAGCGATGACCTCGCTCACGTCGCCCGCGCGTCGCGTCTCGCGCTCGATCTCCTCCGCCGTCTTGCCCGACAGCGCGACGACCGCATCGCGGATCGCGCCGGGGCCGACGCCGAGTTTGTCGGCGAGCTGTGGCGAGACGATCTCGCCCAGCGTGAAGTGCGCGGCGGCTTCGAGCGTGCGCTTGTCGGCGCGGCGGAAGAGGTCTGCGAGCAGCCTGACGCGGCGCGGATCGCCGCCCGCCTGGCTCATCTGATCGTAAACGCGCGCGAGTTCCGAGAGCTTCATGGGCGGTGACCTTCGGGTTCAACTTTGAAGTTAGATGGAGCTGACCGCTGTGTCGAGTATGCAAATTGCAAGCCGAATCTCACGGGGGTGATGAAGATGGCGAAGACGAAGAAGGCGCGCAGGCTCGACGAACTCGCCGCGCAGATTAAGGTCTGCACGCGCTGCCCTCTGTGGAAGTCGCGTACCGAAGCCGTGCCGGGCGACGGCAAGTACACGGCGCAGGTCATGCTCATCGCAGAGGCTCCGGGGAAGGAGGAAGACGACTCGGGTCACCCGTTCGTCGGCTCCGCCGGAAGGTTTCTGAACCACGTGCTCGAAGGCACGGGGCTCGACCGCACGGACTTTTTCATCACGAACACAGTCAAATGCCGCCCGCCGAAGAATCGCACGCCGAAGAAGCTCGAAGTTGACACCTGCACGTCGAACTATCTGTTCGAGCAGATCGAACTCGTCAACCCGCGTCTCGTGATGCTGCTCGGCACGGTCGCGGCGAAGCGCGTGCTCGGCGTGAAGAGCATCAACGAGGCGCGCGGGCGCGTCATCGAGCGCGAGGGGCGCAGGTTTCTAGTCGGCTACCACCCGGCGGTGCGCTTCTACCGCGAGGACCTGGGCGAGAAGGTGAAAGAAGATTTCGCGCTGCTCAGACGCGAGATCAAGAAGCTCGGAAAATAATTTCCGCGCGCCGCCAGATCAGTCCGTTGGCGTACAAACTTTGCGCGCGCGGGCTGGCATCTTCCTTGCAACCTCTCGGTTAAAAGTCTGCGCGCGAGTGCGCGAACGAATCAGTTGCGGACGCCGCGATGTACGGGAAGCGCGCAAGGGCCGGCGCGCGCCACGTGCGGAGAGACTCGGAAGATGGGACTTGAGACTTATCATCAGAAGCGCGACTTCAAACGCACGCCGGAGCCGCGCGGGCGCGTCGCAAAGCGGAGCCTGCGCCGCTTCGTCGTGCAGGAGCACCACGCGTCGCACCTGCACTTCGACTTCCGTCTGGAGATGGGCGGCGTGCTCAAGTCCTGGTCGGTGCGTAAAGGCCCTTCGCTCGATCCGAAAGACAAACGGCTGGCCGTCGAGACGGAGGAGCACCCGGTCGAGTATCTGAAGTTCGAGGGCGTCATCCCCGCGGGCGAGTACGGGGCGGGACGCCACATGAAGTGGGATGGGGGCACCTACGAACTCGTCGAGGGCGACGACCCGCTCGCCGCGTACGAGCGCGGGCGTTTGAAGTTTAAGTTGAAGGGCGAGAAGCTGCGCGGCGCATTCAACCTGATCAGGATGGGTTCGCGCGAGGGACAGTGGCTCTTGATCAAGAGCCACGACGCCCACGCTGAAGAGGGCTGGCAGTTAGAACTGCGCGAACCTGACGACGACGCGGCGCGGAGCTGGAAGAAGGAAGGCAAGGCGGGCGCGCGCAAGAAGCCTGCGGAGAAGAAGCGCGTGAAGAAGTTTGAGCCGCGCGCGAAGCAGGGCGAGCGGGTCGTCGCGGCGGCGCGGCTCTTCAAGTCTGACGAGCTGAGCGGCGACGTTGACGCGCGTGTCGGGCGCGACGTGGTGGCGCTGACGAGCCTCGACCGCGTCTATTTCCCGGCGGCGAAACTGACGAAGGGCGATCTCATCCGCTACTACTACGAAGTCTCGAAATACATCCTGCCCTACCTCAAGGATCGCCCGCTCATCATGAAGCGCTACCCCACAGGGATCAGGGGGCAGTTCTTCCACCAGCACGACGTTAACGAAGCGCCGCGCTACGTCCGCACCGTCCCGCTCGAAGTCGAGGACGGCGGCGGCCACCGGGTTGACTACATCGTGGGCGACAACCTTCAGACACTGCTCTATATGACGAACCTCGGGGCCATCGAGCGCCACCCGTGGCACTCGCGCACGCGCAACCTGGATCGTCCCGACTGGTTCATCTTCGATCTCGATCCGGGCGAGGGCGTGAAGTTTACGACGATCTGCGAGGTGGCTTTGACGACGCGGCGGATGCTCGACCGGCTCGGCCTCGAAAGTTATCCGAAGACCTCCGGCTCGCGCGGGATACACATCTATGTCCCCGTCAAAGCCGCTTACGACTACGAATTGATTGCGGACTTCGCCGCGCGCGTGGCGGCGCTCGTCGCCGGCGAGCACCCGGACGCGGCGACCGTCGAGCGGTCTCTGAAGAAGCGGGGCAAGGGCACGATCTACGTCGATCACATGCAGAACGCGCGCGGCAAGTCGGTCGTTGCGCCCTACTCGGTCAGGCCGCGTGAGGGCGCACCCGTCTCCGCGCCGCTCACCTGGCGCGAGGTCGAGGCGAAACGGATCACGCCGCAGGACTTCACCATCGAGAACGTCCTCGCGCGGATCAAAAGCAAGGGCGATCTCTTCGGCGACGTGCTGAAGAACAAGCAGGCGCTCGGCGAGGCGTTGAAGAAGCTGGGGGAGGCGTCGGACGAGCCGCAGGCGCGGAAGGCGCGGGCTTGAGAATTATTTCTGAGGAACGAGAAAAGGGAGGGCAAGGAACATGGCAGCCAAGAAAACGAGCAGCAAGCGCGAGTTGATTGACACGGGCACGGACAAGCGTTACGTGCGCCGCGACGAGAAGGGTCAGTTCAAGGAGAGCGACGACGTGGGTCGCTCGCTCTCGCAGGACGTGAAGCGCGAGGCGAAGACGAAGGTCAAGTCGGGTCAGGGCGACCGCGGCGATCAGAAGCGCTAGGGTTGAACGCCCAGGCGCGTGCGTGTCGTGAACAACAAGGAGGTGGCGACGATGCCGAGGGGCGATGTTGATCGCCGGCTGAGCCGTCGCTTGGTTACACTGCGCGCGTCGTCCGCGTCGCGCGCGCCGGTTAGGTGAAGTCATCCGGTCGGCTCAGAACAAGGTGAGGGTACATGGCGACAACGAAAAAGGGCGGGAAGCAGGCGAGCAAGAGATCTAACCAGCAGGGCGGCGCGTCGAAGGGCGGCGCGCAAAAATCCGCGGCGAAGAAGGCGGGCAAGAAGCAGGGCGGCGGGCAAGGTAAAGAGAAAGAGCAGGCTCCGCCGCAAGGGCAGCAGCGGCAGCCGACTTCGCCGATGCCCGCGCAGCATCAGGAGAAGCCGGGGCTCGAAGCGAAACTTGAGCCGCGCCCCCAATACGAAGCGCCGCTCTATCGCGGCTCAGGCAAACTCGAAGGCAAAGCGGCACTCGTCACGGGCGGGGACTCTGGGATCGGTCGCGCCGTCTGCGTGCTCTTCGCGCGCGAGGGCGCCGACGTGGCGCTCGTCTATCTGCACGAGGAACAGTCAGACGCAGAGGAGACGCGCCGTGCGGTCGAGGCGGAGGGTCGCCGCGCGCTGCTCCTGCCGGGCGACGTGCGCGACGCGGAGTTCTGCCGCGAGGCGGTGACGCAGACCATCGCACGCTTTGGCAGGCTCGATGTGCTCGTCAACAACGCCGCGTTCCAGCAGCACCAGAAGACGCTCGAAGACGTGACCGAAGAGCAGTGGGATCGGACGTTTCGCACGAACATCTACGGCTACTTCCACATGGCGCAGGCGGCGCTGCCGCACCTCAAGCCGGGCTCGTCGATCATCAACACCGGCTCGATCACAGGCATTCAGGGGAGCAAGGAGTTGCTCGATTACTCTTCGACCAAGGGGGCGATCCACGCCTTCACCAAGTCGCTCGCACAGAACTTGGTCGAGCACGGCGTGCGCGTCAACTGCGTCGCGCCCGGCCCCGTCTGGACGCCGCTGAACCCTTCGGACAAGGAAGCTGAAGAGGTCAGGGAGTTTGGCGCCGACACGCCGATGAAGCGACCCGCGCAGCCCGAAGAGATCGCGCCGACCTATGTCTTCTTCGCCTCCGAAGCGGATTCGAGCTACATCACGGGCGAAGTGATCACGCTTCTCGGCGGCGAGACGACGGGAGCGGCATGAGAGAGAAGCGATTAGCTGTTAGCTGTTAGCTTTCAGCCAGATGGTTGAGTGCCGAACTCAGGCCACGGTTTGGCTAACAGCTAACAGCTAATCGCTAACAGCGATTAGCTCATGACAAGGAGAAGAAAGATGAAAGGCAGAGGCGAGAGGAAGAATCAGCCACCGACGGGCGAGGGCAAGAAGCAGAGTCCGGCGGCGGGCGCACCCAACAAGTTGCGCAAGCGTTCGGAGATCGCGCAGGCGCAGCACGGTCATGCGGAACTCAACGTCGGCACGGACGCCGACGAAGCGGCTGCCACGCCGCGACCCGCGAACGAAAACACGAATGCGAAGCGGCAGAAAGCCGGTCGCTAAAAGTTCATGGCAAAAAGCTGTCGGCCCCGGAGCGCGGCGACAACTTAACTGTGGCGGGGGTTAGCCGAGCAGGAGGCGGCGCAGCAGGGCGCGCAACTGCTCGGCGTCCTCCGGGTACGTGATCCAGTCGCTGCCTTCGACGTTGGCGTCCGTGCCTTCCAGGTCCGCGCCGTACTTCTCAGCCATCACGACGAGCGGCGTGCGGTCGCCGTAGTTGGCGCGCACGCGCACGTTGCGCCCGACGACGAGGGCCTCCTGCGGCGTCGTGCCGACGAGGTTGACCAGCACCAGATCGGCTGCGACGTGGCCGCCTTCGACCCGCTCCAGCGCGTCGCGCTCGTCAACCGCCACGATCACACGGTAGCCTTCCGCCTCAAGGTTGCGCCTCAACAGCGGGCGCGTGTCGTCGTCCTCTTCGAGGAGGAAGATGGTCGACTGTGCTTGATCTCTGCTGCTCACCCATTTGTCCTAACTGTCCTGAAGTCTCCCTGCCCGCGTCTCTGCATAATAGTTCGTCGGGCTGAGAAAGTTTGTACGCTACGGGACAAGGCTTTTTTAATGTACGGGGGTGGACAGTCCGGCGGAGCCATGCATGGTACGCTGGGAACGTCAGCTACTGAGCACATCTGTTCGATAGGTTTCCTTACCTCTCGTCATCGGGTTCAAAGCCCTAGCTTTTCCTTGTGCCGACTGTCGGTCAATGTACCTGACGTCACCTGCGAGGAGAAGACTATGAGCGGCACGACGAGCACCAGCCACATTTCCAGCAGCAACAATTTTCCCCGGAACAACATTCTCTCGGCGCTGCCCGAAGACGAGTCGGCGCGAATGCGGCGTCATCTCGATTACGTCGAGTTCCGCCGCGGCGAGGTTATCTACGAGCCGAACGAGCCGATCCGTCACGTCTATTTCCCGTTCCGCTCGACGATCTCTCTGGTCGCCGTCATGGAGGATGGGACGGAGGTTGAAGTGGGCGTCTGCGGCGGCGAGGGGATGGTCGGCCTGCCGCTCGTGCTGGGGACGGACATCGCGCCGCTCAGGGCGCTCGTGCAGATTCCCGACGGCGGCATGAAGATGCGCGCCGACGCCTTCGTCGAGGAGCTGGCGCAATGCCCGGAGTTGCGCCGCCACCTCCTGCGTTACGCGCAGGCGTTCTTCATCCAGGCCGCGCAGACCGCCGCCTGCAACCGCCTGCACCCGCTCGAAGGGCGGCTCGCGCGCTGGCTGCTGGTGTGCCACGACCGGACGCGCTCGGACAACCTGCCGCTGACGCACGAGTTCATGGCGACGATGCTCGGCTCGCGCCGCGCGGGGGTGACCGAGGCGGCGCGCAAGCTGAAGATGGGCAGGCTCATCGACTACTCACGCGGCAACGTCCGCATCCTCGACCGGGAGGGGCTGGAACGCTTCACCTGCGAGTGCTACGCCACCGTCAAGCGCGAGTTCGACCGCCTGCTGGGATGAAAGCAAAGGATGAAGGATGAAGGATGAAAGAGAGATCACTCGACGTGAGTGACCACGCTTTCATCCTTCATCCTTTATCCTTCATCCTTGCTCTTGATGAGTGCCTGCGCCACTGCGACGACGCCGCGCTCGCCTTTGAAGGCTAACATCCGCGCCGCCTCACCGATCTCGACCCAACGCGCCTCGTTCACTTCGTCGTCGTGATCGCCGACGTCTCCCGCGATAAAACGGAGCAGGAAAAAGTGGACGAACTTGTGGAAGCGCACGCGCGCGCCATGCTCTGTGGAGAAGTACCAGTACTCGACGACCTCAATCGGCGCGACCATCTCCGACTCTAAACCCGTCTCCTCGCGCGCCTCGCGCAGCGCCGCCGCTTCCGGCGTCTCGCCCCGACCGACGAGCCCTTTCGGCAACTGCCAGCGCCGCTGCTCGCCGACCGAGATGAGCGCGATCTCCGTGCGCCGCCCGTGCCGGCGAAAGACCACCCCGCCCGCCGAAACCTGCGTCTTCGTGACGACCGTGCTCATCTGAGAGTCCCGCCGTCCGTCACTTCGCGCCGTCGCGCCGCCCGCGCTTCCAGCCGCGGCTCACGTTGACGCGCTTCTCGCGCCGTTGCAGACACGACCAGCAGACCAGATGCACCGTCCCGTCCGGGTCGAGCCACCTCGACAGGTGTCCGCTCTCGCGGTCGCACACCTCGCACACGCCCGCGGCTTCTTCAGACACGCCCGCCCCACCTTCGGCTGACATCACAGTTCCACCTCTTCCGTTTTCCAATGAGACTTTAATTTCGCGAGGTGAATTTTAACCGCTGCGCCTGATTTTTTCACGGTCGCGCCGCGCGCGCGCCGTGTTAAAATCCGCGTGCCGACTTTCCCCCATAAAGTTTTATCGATCCCTTTTCTGAGGAAGCACTCCGCGCCCGTGGACTCGAACGCCTTTCTCGTCGTCGCCGTCATCGCCATCGTCGTGCAGAGCTTCGTGCTCTTCCTCGCGCTCTTCGAGCCCGGTCTCGCCTACAAAATCTCTGCGCGCGAGACGGCGCCGCTCGACTCCGCAGACTTCATGCGCGTCCTCGAAGCCGCGACCGACGCCAGCGTGACGCGCCGCAACCGCGTCGAAGTTTTCGCCAACGGCGAGAACTATTACCCCGCCGCGCTCGCTGCCATCCGCGCCGCGCGCGAGAGCATCCACCTCGAAGCCTACATCTTCCAGCGCGGCAAAGTTGCCACCGAATACGTCGAAGCTTTGACCGAGCGCGCGCGCGCCGGAGTGGAAGTCCGCCTCACCCTCGACGCCCTCGGCAGCTTCTCGACGTGGGACAGCTACCTCAAACCTCTGACCGACGCGGGCAGGCGCGTCAGTTGGTACAACGGTCTGCGCTGGTACACGCTGGCGCGCCTCAACCACCGCACGCACCGCGAGCTACTGATTGTTGACGGTCGCGTAGGTTTCACGGGCGGCGCTGGCGTCGGGGATCACTGGCGCTATCCGCCGAAGCCGGACAAGCCGCGCTGGCGCGACAACCTGTTCCGCGTCGAGGGCGAGGCGGTCGCGCATCTGCAAGCGACGTTCGCCGAGAACTGGCTCGAAGCGTCGGGCGAGATTCTCGCCGACCCGAAATATTTCCCGCCGTGCGACACCAGTGAAGGCGATCTCCCCGCGCTCGTCGTCATCAGCTCGCCCTCCATCGGCGGTCGCTCCACGCGCGCGCGCATCCTCTTCCAGACGCTCTTAGCCGCCGCCCGCGCGGAGATACTAATCACGACGCCATACTTTTTGCCCGACCGCAGCGTGCGCGCCGAGTTGGTGCGTGCCATCGAGCGCGGCGTCAAAGTGCGCATCATCGTCCCCGGCAAAAAGGGCACGGATCATGCTTTGACGCGCAACTCCAGCCGCCGCCTCTACGGCGATCTCTTACGCGCGGGCGCGCAGATTTATGAGTACGCGCCGACGATGATCCACGCCAAGACACTCGTCATCGACGGCTGTTGGAGCGTCGTCGGCACGACCAACTTCGACAACCGCTCCTTCGGCCTGAACGACGAAGTCAACCTCGCCGCCTTCGACGAACGCTTAGCCACGCGCATCACCGAAGACTTCCAACACGACGTCGCCGACTCGCGCGAAGTAACCTACGACGAGTGGCGACACCGCTCCGTCTTCGAGCGCGCGCACGAAGTTTTTGGCTGGCTGCTGGAGCGGCAACAATAAAATGGTTCTATCTGAAAAATTCAATCAACTTGGCGAAAGGGAATGTGAAATCTGGGCGGATGAGAGCTATCCGCCGTTCGTGTTGGTGCTATTCAGGGAAGAGTCAATCCCACCGATCTTCAGAGTCGCCGATATAGCGGAAGGTAAAGAGGTGTTCTCTTCAAGTAATTATGAAGAAGTGATTCATTGGTTACTTGAAGACGAGTTCAGCCGTGTTGAAGGGCGCACAAAAATTTTAGAATGGTGGGAGCAAGAAGGTTTTCCCACATCGCCTGATGTCAGTTGAGATGCAGAGACGAGTGTTGCCGTGATCCGCATCGTTACTTACAACGTCCACAAGTGTCAGGGTCTCGACCGGCGCGTGCGTCCGGCGCGGATTGCATCGGTGTTGAGAGAGTTGGACGCCGACGTGATCGCTTTGCAGGAGGTGGTCTGTCACGCCGGTGGCGACGCGGAGATGGATCAGGCGAAGTTCATCGCGGCGGAGCTGGGCTACGAGTATTGTCTCGGCGAGAACCGCAAGCACCGCGGCGCGGCTTACGGGAACGTGGTGTTGAGTCGCCTGCCGTGGGGCTGTGTCGAGAACTACGACATCACCTGGCGCGGTCGCGAGTCGCGCGGAGCCTTGCGCGTGGACGTGCAGTTGGACGACGGCGCGGGGCGTCAATTACCGTTGCACCTTTTCAACGTCCACCTCGGCACCGCCTACATCGAGCGGCGGCATCAGGCGCGGCAGCTCGTCGGCGAGAAAATTTTGCGCCGACCCGATCTCGACGGCGTGCGCGTCGTGCTCGGCGACTTCAACGAGTTCCCGCGCGGTCTCGCCACGCGCCTACTTTCAGAAGAGTTGCGCGCCGCAGACATCCGCACGCACCTCAAGAGCGCGCGCACCTATCCGGGCGTGCTGCCCGTGGCGCACCTCGATCACATCTACTTCGATCCGCCGCTCGAACTCAAGCGCCTGCGGCTGCACAAGACCTCGACCGCGCTCGTCGCCTCGGATCATCTGCCACTCGTCGCGGACTTCGAGCTGCGCTCACCGTAAGAATTTTAAGAGCGGGAAAAGCAAGACTCACCACAGAGACACAGAGAGCACAGAGAGCACAGAGAGCACAGAGCTTACACAGAGTGTTTCTCCGTGCCCCCTCCGCGTCCTCTGTGCCTCTGTGGTGAATCCTCCTCGCCCTACACTCAACCCACCGACCTAAAAGTTAAAGACACGCGGCGGCGCGTTCGAGTTCAGGGCGACGGGCGCTTCGGCGACGGCGTAGGCCATCACGGCGAGCGTGGCGACGACGAAGGCGAGATCGTTCGGGTCGATCTTATCGATCGTGTCGGCTTGCGTGTGGTGGATGTCGAAGTAGTGCTCGTTGTCGGAATCGAGCCCTGCGCCGATCACGCCGTCGCGCATCATGGGGCCGATGTCTGTGCCGCCGCCGTCCGCGCCGTTATGCCCGGCGCGGATTAAGGTGAGGAGCTTGCCCAGCTCTGCCAAATCCGCGCGCGCCTGCAAGGGGGCGTTCTCGGCCAGCCCCAGACCGCGTGGTCGGTAGATGCCCTCGTCCGACTCGATGACGAGGACGTGCTTTCCGAGTTCGTCGCGATGCGCGTCGTGGTAGGCGTTGCCGCCGCGCGTGCCGTTCTCCTCGTTCGTCCAGAGCACGACGCGCACCGTGCGCCGCGGTCTGAGGTTCAGCTCTTTCAAGAGTCGCACGGCTTCCCACGCGGCGATGCAACTGCCGCCGTCGTCGTGCGCGCCCTGTCCGACGTCCCATGAATCGAAGTGGCCGCTGACGAGGACGATCTCGTCCGGCTTCTCCCTGCCCTTTAACTCCGCGACGACATTCGCGGATTCGGCGTCGGGCAGAAATTTCGCCTGCATCCTGAGCGTCAGGGTGGGGTGCTCTCGGCGCTCCTGCATTCGCTGTAACATCTCCGCCGCCTCGACCGTGATCGCCGCCGACGGAATCTTCGGTTGATCTGCGGCGTAGTTCATCGCGCCCGTGTGCGGCGTCTGTAGGCTGACGGGCGTCACCGAGCGCACGAGCGCCGCGACCGCGCCGTACTTCGCCGCGCGCGACGCGCCCGTCGCGCGGTACTGCACCGTCGCGCCGTAATTCGTGAACGGCACGTTATAGACGACGATCTTTCCCTTCACTTCAGCCGCGCGCGTCTCCAACTCGTCGAAGCTGCGCACGACCAGCGCCTCGCCCGTGACGCCTTCCACAGGCGTGCCGACGCTGTTGCCTAAGCCCAACATCGCGAGCTTTCGCGCGACCGGGCTCGTCATCTCCAAACTCTCTTCGCCACGCACCCAGTGCGGCACCATCACCTTTTCGCCGCGCACGTTCTCCAACCCGTCCTGCTTCATCTCGGCGAGCGCCCACGCGATGGCGCGCTCCAGGTTCTCCGATCCGCTCAGCCGATTGCCGATGCGATCCGTCAGGTAAGCGAGCCGCCGGTACGCGCGATCCGTGGAGAGCGCCGCGCCGATGATGCGCGCCGCCTGCTCGCGATAGTCTTCGGCGCGCACGCGTGGCGGCGGGAGCACGCCGCGCGGCGGCTCGGAGGATCGTTGCGGCGTGCTCGTCGTCGGCGTTGGTTGTGTCTGCGGCTGCTGCGCGATGGCGGGAAAGATGACCAGCGCGCAGGCGAGCGCGACTGACGTGAAGAGACGCACGGCGTTGTTCTCCTGTAAAAATCTGTCGTAGTGCCGGAAGAGACCTCGAAAGCGATTAAGATGGCATCGCAAAATTTTTACCACAGAGGGACACGGAGGAAAGTACAGAGATGTCCCGCCGCCGTGTCCCTCTATGTCCTCTGTGGTGAGCTTCTGCTTCTATCAAGAAGATTTCGACGGGCGGCGGCGCGTCGTGCCGTCCTTCGGCTTGCCCGCGCGGGGCTTGCCGCCGTTCGGCGTGGCGGCGGACGTGGGGAGTCGCCCGGCGGCTTCGTCCGTGATGACGCAGAGGCCGTGGACTTTCTCACTCGTCAGCGAGCGCACGAGCGACGCGGCGTCGGCGTAGGAGAGCCGTGCGGCTTCGCGACCGCGTTCGCTTAAGACAGACCAGCGTTGTTCCTGTAGTTCGCTCATTCGTCGGTTGATTCAGTTGATGCGGCGGATCGGTTTTGGCGGTTCGAGTTTAGCGAAAGCCGCACGCGAATGCCACTCGGACAGTTTTCAGTTTTCAGCCGGAAGGCTGAACCGGCGAACCGGATCGACTGAAAACTGAAAACTCAAAACTGCTTCACCTCGCGTCGCCCTTCGGGAACAGGACGCGGTCGGGCTCCTTGTTCAGTTCGACGAGGAGTTTCCTGATGAGATCGTTCTTAATGCGCCCGGCCTCGCGCGGCGGGACGACGTAGCGCACCGTCGCTTCGAGCCAAGTGTTCGCGTTCGGGCGGAAGAAGACCGCCGGGCGCTCCCGCACCTGCAACTGATCGACGGGCGTCTGCGCGAGCAGCTCCCGGAAAGTTCTGACGCGCTCCATCATCGCCTCGCCGACCTCTTCCTCGGCCACGCGCTGCATCGTCTCGGCGACGAACTGGAGATCGGAATTGTAGGCGACCTGAAACTTGATCTCGTTCCAGATGTAGGGGAAGAGCGCCCACGAAT
Organism: Pyrinomonadaceae bacterium; assembly: GCA_045807785.1. GTDB lineage: Bacteria > Acidobacteriota > Blastocatellia > Pyrinomonadales > Pyrinomonadaceae > JAIVGV01. The sequence goes on along the minus strand of JBJMGS010000104.1, from coordinate 9,415 downwards.
AGTTGTAAACCTGCGCGCTCAGCACCTGCGAGTTCGGGAACTTGATGATCCTGCCGGAAGGATGATCGGTCGAGAGGTAGTCGCCGCCGAACTCCCAGAGCGTCGTGTCCAGATAGCTCACGTCGATCACGTCGCCCGTCGAGCTGCCGATCTTGATGCGGTCGCCGACGCTGTAGGGCTGGCGCACGAGGATATACACCCACGCGATGAAGGAAGTGATCGGCGTCTGCAGGGCGAAGCCGAGGATGAGCGAGATGAGACCGAGACTGACGACCGCCGTGTACCAGTTGGCAAAGAGGATCGAGAGGACGACGAAGAAGATGGCGAGCGATTCGAGCAGCCGCAGGATGCGCCGCAGGTTGTAGCGCGACGCCGTGTCTTCGAGACGGCTGATGAAATAGGCGTCCACCGCGCGCGCGACGCCGAGGACGAGCACGATGGCCATCGCGCCGAGCGTCGTGCGCTGAAGCGGCGGGCGGTACTTCACGGCGAAGTCGAAGAAGCTCATGCGCTCGAGGTAGTAGAACCCCGCGAGCGCGAGCAGCACGACGACGTAGGTGCCGAGGAAGAACTTGTGCTTCGCCTCGACCGGCGGCTTCGGCTTCTCGACCGGCGTCCGGCCCGTCGTCTGCTCCAACGCGCGCTTCACGTCCTCGCGCTGCTTGAGCTGCTCGACCTCCGCCCGACGCTCCTCCGGCTGTCTCAATTCCCCGCTCACAGTCCGCCTCCTCGAAAGACAGTTTTTGAGTTTTCGGTTTTCAGCCGATCCGCGCTTGATCTTCAACCCTCCGGCTGAAAACTGAAAACTCAAAACTGAAAACTATCATTGACTTCGCGCGCGCCTATCGAGTAGAAACACGCCCGAACGACACGCCCGCTCGGACGCCTGCTGTCACCTTCCGAGAATCTTTCGAGGAGAACGATGCTAAAAGAATTCAGAGAGTTCATCAACCGCGGCAACGTCATTGACCTCGCCGTCGCCGTCGTCATCGGCGCGGCGTTCGGCAAGATCATCACCTCGTTCGTCGAGGGCGTGATCATGCCGCCCATCGGCCTGATCCTGGGCAAGGTCGATTTCTCCAGCCTCTTCTACACCCTCGACTCGTCGAAGGGCGTGCCTGCCTCGCTCGCCGAAGCCAAGGCGAAGGGCATCCCCGTCGTCGCCTACGGGCAGTTCATCAACGACGTGATCAACTTCCTGATCGTCGTCTTCGTCATCTTCCTCGTCGTCAAAGCCTACAACCACATGAAGAGCAAGCAGGCGACCGACGACGGGCCGACGACCAAAGACTGCCCACACTGCCTGACCTCGATCCCGCTCAAGGCGTCGCGCTGCTCCGCCTGCTGCGCCGACCTGCAGGCGGCCTGAGCTTCAAGTCACCACGCGGACGTCGTGCGCCGCAATTTCGATAAAGGGGACGGAAGATGAACCGTAGATTTTTTTTACGCGCGGGCGTTGCAACGGCGCTCGCGTTGCCGCTTGCGCCGCGCCCGTCGTTCGGCATGCAGACGAACGCGGCGAGCACGCAGGCGAACGCTGCCAGACTCATCAAGCCGAAGGCTCTGCGCGCGGGCGATCTGGTCGGCGTCATCGCGCCCGCCACGTCCGTGCCCGACCCGGAGCGACTCGCTCTAGTCGAGCCGACGCTTAAATACTTCGGCCTGCGCGCGCGCGTCGGCAAGTACGTCGCGTCGGGTTCGGGTCACGTCTCGCGCAGCGTCTCCGAACGGCTGGATGATCTGCACGCGATGTTTCGCGACCCGGAAGTGAAAGCCATCTTCTGCATCCGCGGTGGCTACGGATCGATGCAACTGCTCGACCGGATCGACTACGATCTCGTCCGCCGCAACCCCAAAGTCTTCCTCGGCTACAGCGACATCACCGCGCTTCACCTCGCGTTTAACCGCCACGCCAACCTGACGACCTTCCACGGCCCCATCGTGCTCTCGTCCTTCACCGACTACACGAAGCAGAACTTCCGCCGCGCCCTCTTCGACACGAAACCTCTGGGCAAGCTCTCTAACCCGGCGGAGTCGAACACGCTCCGGCCCGAACACCCTCTGCGCACGATCCGCGGTGGGATGGCGACCGGACAACTCGTCGGGGGCAACCTCTCGCTCGTCACGGCGCTCCTCGGCACGCCCTACGAGATCGAGACGCGCGGGCGCATCCTCTTCCTCGAAGACGTGGGCGAAGAGCCGTACCGGATTGATCGGATGCTCTCGCAACTGCGCCTCGCGGGCAAGCTTGAACAGGCCGCCGGCATCGTCTTCGGCGAGTGCAGCGAGTGTCAGCCGAACGACTACAAGCCATCGTTCGCGTGGGACGCGACACTCGGCGAAGTCCTCGATAACATCCTCGGCTCCGCGCGCGTCCCGGCCTTCACCGGACTCACCATCGGGCACACCGCCGACCAGCTCACGCTCCCGCTCGGTGTGCAGGCCACCCTCAACGCGGACGAAAAAACTCTGGAGTTGACGGAGGCGGGCGTCGTCTAGCGGGGGTTTGGACTCACGCGTCCGACGCGCAGCGCAAGCCGGCGAAGGCGATGCGGAAGTGGCGGCGGAAGAAGTTGCGGAAGGAAGTGCGCAAGACCGACGGGCTCGTCGCCCACGATCCGCCCTTGAGGATGCGGTGATCTTCGTCGAACCAGACTTCGGAATATTCGGGGTAGGGGAAGGCGCGGAAACCTGGGTAGCCCGCGAACTTCGAGGAAGTCCACTCCCAGACGTTGCCCGTCATGTCGAGACAGCCCGTCGCGCTCGCGCCTTGCGAGAACGCGCCGACCGGTGTCGTGCCCCAGAAGTTCAGATCGAAATTGCCGCGCGCAGACGTCGGTGACTCGTCGCCCCACGCGAAGAGCCGCTTGCGTCCGCGCGCCTCGTCCCAAGAAGCAGCGCGCTCCCACTCGGCTTCGGTCGGCAGACGCTTCCCCGCGAAGCGCGCGTAAGCTTCAGCCTCGTACCAGCTCACACCCGACACGGGATGCACGGGCGGCAGAGCTTCTTCGCCGAACATCGTGCGGACGCGCCAGGACGACGCTGCGACGGACGTTGACGACGACGCACCGTCGCGACGCCAGTAGAGCGGCTGCGTCCAACCTTCTCGCTCGCGATAAGACCAACCCTCTTCGTCCCAGAACTCGCGGCGCGCGTAGCCGCCTTCCTCGATGAAGCGCGCGAACTCTGCGTTCGTCACGGGCGTGCGGTCGATCTTGAAGGCGGGCAGAGCGACGACGTGCGCCCGCCGTTCGTTGTCGTAGGCGAACACGCCGTCCCAGACCGCGCCCATCTGAAACTCGCCAGCCGGTACTGCGATCATGTCTTGCGGCGTTGATGTGAGCGACGCGGCATCGGCGGCAGCCGCCGCGTGCGTTGAAGCGAGATGCGCTAACTCTGCATCAACATCCCGCCCGGCTGGTCGGGACTTCTTCGCCGGATCGAGCAGTTGCAGCAGGTAGGCGAGCGTCTCCTGATGCTGCCGCTCGTGTTCGAGGACGAGGCGGAAGACGTAAGCGTGGCGCAACAGCGGGTCGTCCGCATCGAGCGGCGCGCGCGCTAAATAATCGAGCACGCGCTCGCGCACGCCCGCGAGGTAGGTTTCCATCTCGCGCCGCGACGGCAACTGCTTCGACTGCTCGCGCGGCGTCGCTATCGGATCAAAGATGCGCTCGTAGCGTTCGTCGGGGCTCGCGTCGCCCTTCGCCTTTTGCAGAATCCAGTAAGCCTCGAAGACGCCGATGTGTGCGAGGTGCCAGATGATGGGGCGGAAGCCAAAGCCGGGACTCTCATGCAAGTCCGCCTCGCGCGGCACGAGATCGAAGAGCCCGCGCGTCGCGGCGCGCGCCGCCCGAAGCTGCGCCGCAATCTCTGCGCGCCCGCTGCCGTTCTCGTCATTCATCATTTGCGCCTTCGACTCGTCCACCCGCCGCCTCGCGGAAGCGTGGATGATGAGCCTTGATCGGTTATCATGGCAAGCCACGAACGAAAGAGGTAGCCGCGCGCCGGTGACATCCGAACGCGCGGAGTGCGACGTAGAGTCGAACGTGATGGGCGCACAGGAAGTTCACGCGGCGATGCAGCCGACCGAGACACACGGGACGGAGGCGCGGCTGCGCCTGCACCGCCTCGCCGAAGGCGGCGTGGACACGCGCGCCGCCTTCGCCGCGGACGTCGTGCACGGTCTCACGTCAGAGCCGAAGCGGCTCCCGCCGAAATATTTTTATGACGAACTCGGCTCGCACCTCTTCGAGGCGATCTGCCTCCTGCCCGAATATTATTTAACCCGCGCCGAAGACGAAATCCTCTCGCGCCGCGCTGCGGAGATCGCGGCGGCCTGCGGCGACGAATCCATTAGGCTCGTCGAATTCGGCAGTGGCAGTTCGACCAAGACGCGCCACCTGATCGACGCGCTCCTCGGTCGTCAGGACGAGCTGCTTTATCTCCCGATTGACATCTCGCCTTCGGCCCTCGAAGCGGCGGCGAAGACGCTGCTCGAAACTTACCCGCGCCTGAGCGTCGAGGCTTACGCGGGCGACTACGACGCGGCGCTCGCGCGGCTCGAACGCGACCAGCCTCTGCGTGGCACTCGCACGCTCGTGCTCTTCCTCGGCTCGAACATCGGCAACTTCGAGCCCGACGAAGCCCGACGGTTTTTAGGCAAGGTGCGCGGCACGCTGCGCGCCGGGGACGCCCTGCTCGTCGGCGCGGACTTGAAGAAAGACGCCGCGACTTTAGAAGCCGCCTACGACGACGCGCTCGGCGTCACCGCCGCCTTCAACCTGAACCTGCTCGCGCGCATCAACCGTGAGCTGGGCGCGGACTTCGACCCGCGCGCGTTCCGCCACGTCGCTGTTTATAACGAGCGCGCCGGTCGCGTCGAGATGCACCTTGAGAGCACGCGCGCGCAGGACGTACAGATCGCCGCCCTCGCGCTCGAAGTCCGCTTCGCGGCGGGCGAGCGCATCCACACCGAGAACTCACACAAGTACGCGCCCGCCGAGTTGGACGCGCTCGCCGCGCGGGCGGGCTTCTCACGCGCGGGCGCGTGGCTCGACGCGCGTGGACGTTTCAGCAGCACGCTCTTTTGCGCCGTCGGCGAAAGCGAGCAGCCCTGTGCCGAGTGACGAGATGATTGATGTAACCGACGACGACGCGCGCGACGCGCGGCGCGTGCCGCCGCGCCGCGACTCTTTCCCGCTGCTGACCGACGCGGTCTCGGTTGACGCCGCGCCCCTCTTCGCCGAAAACCTCCGGCGCGGCGCGAAGCCGGTCGCTGAGTGGATGTGCGGCGTCGAGTTCGAGCTGTTCGGCTACGACGCGCGGCGCGACATGGCGCGGCTCGATCCCCAACAGGTGCAGCGCGTGCTCGCGGGCTTTGCGCCCTCTTCGAACGATCTCGTTTACGAGGGCGGCACGCTCATCGAGGTCAATGCCGGGCAGATGAATCGCCTGACGGTCGAGCCCGGCGGGCAGATCGAATTCTCCGGCGCGCCGCAACGCCGCCTCGCCGACGTGGAGCGCGAAATCCGCCGCTACCTCGCGCGCCTCTCGGAGATCGCCGACGGCAACCACTTTGTCTTCCTCGCCTGCGGCTTCGACCCCCTGCGCACGCTCGCCGAGCAGCACTGGTATCCGAAGTCGCGCTACGACGTGATGCGCCCCTACCTCGCGCGGCGTGGCGCGCGCGCGTGGGACATGATGACGCGCACCTGCGCCGTGCAGACGAACCTCGACTACGGCGACGAGGAAGACCTGCGCAAAAAATTTCTCGTCGGCAACCGCCTCGCCCCCGTCGTCACAGCGCTCTTCGCCAACTCGCCGTTTGAGGCAGGCGAACCGTCGGGCTACAAATCGACGCGCGCCGCCGCGTGGCTCGCGACCGACGTGGATCGCGCGCTCATCTCGCCGCCCGCGCTCTCCGACGACTTCACCCCCGAACGCTTCGTCTCTTACGCGATGGACGTGCCCATGCTCTTCGCGCAGCGCGAGAGCATCTATCTGGACGCGCCGACCGGCACCAGGTTCATCGACTTTCTCGCGCGCGGCTGCGGCTCCGTTCGACCGCTCTTCGGCGACTGGGCCGACCACCTGACGACCATCTTCACCGATGCGCGCCTCAAGCAACACATCGAGCTGCGCGGCGCAGACTGCGGCACGCTCGCGGACGCGCTCGCCCTGCAAGCACTCTGGAAGGGGCTGCTCTACGACACGAGCGCGCTCGACGAAGCGCTGCGACTCGCGCCGCGACTCACGGCGACCGGAGCGTTCGAGTTGCGCGAGCGGGTCGCGCGCGATGCGTTGCAAGCTGTCGCGGCGGGCGTCAACGTCCTGTCGCTCGCCAACGAAATCGTCACTCTCGCGCGCGAAGGTTTGCGCCGCGTCGCGCCGGACGAGGTGCACTACCTCGACGCGCTCGCGGAGCGCGTCGGCGCGGGACTTGCGCCCGCCGATGTTCTGCTCCGCAACTTCGGCGGTCGCTGGCACGGCTCGACGGCGCGCGTCGTCGAGCACCTGCGGATCGCGTAGTTAGAAGATGCACACCGAGAGTCCCGTCGTAGAGTTCCGCCGCGTCAGCTTTGCCCCGCGCGGGGCGGCGGTGCCCGTCATCTCCGACCTCGACCTGAAAATCTTTCACGGCGAGACGCTCGTGCTGCTCGGCGAGTCGGGCTGCGGCAAGACGACGACGCTCAAGCTCATCAACCGACTGATCGAGCCGACGGCGGGCGAAGTTCTCGTCGAGGGACGCGCGACGACCGATTGGGACGCGATCCAATTGCGCCGCCGCACCGGCTACGTCATTCAGGAGGCGGGGCTCTTCCCGCACTTCACCGTCGCGCGAAACGTCGGGCTCGTCCCCGCGCTCGAAGGCTGGGACGCCGCGCGCGTCTCGGAGCGCACGACGGAGTTGCTCCGGCTCGTCGGGCTCGACGCGGCGAACTTCTCCGAGAGACTTCCGCGCGAGTTGTCTGGCGGCCAGCGCCAGCGCGTGGGCGTGGCGCGCGCGCTCGCTGCCGACCCGCCGCTCTTGCTCTTAGCCGAGCCGATTGGCGAGCTCGACCCTCTGACGCGCGCCGCGCTGCAACGTGAGTTCGCCGCGCTCACACGGCGGCTCGGCAAGACCGCCGTCTTCGTCACGCACGACGTGCGCGAGGCGCTCGCGCTCGGCACACGCGTCGCGCTCATGCACGCCGGGCGGATCGTGCTCCTCGCCGCGCCGCGAGAGTTCGTACAGACGGACGAGCCGCACGCGCGCGCCTACCTCGACACGCTGCGCGTCGGCGACTCGCTCCTCGGAGCAGACGACGTGGGCTGATCGATCTTCTTCGCGCCTCCAGCGCCTTTGCGTGAGAAATTGTCTTCAGGCAAAGGCGCTGGAGGCGCGAAGCAGGACAGAGTGAAAGACCTTGACGAGTTTTCTGCAAACACACTGGCGCGAGTTGCTGTCGCTGACGGGGCAGCATCTGTGGCTCGTGCTCGTCTCGATCAGTGTCGCCGTCCTCGTCGGCATCCCCACGGGCATCCTGCTCACGCGCCACGCGCGCTGGAAGCGACCCGTGCTCGGCGTCGCGGGCATCTTGCAGACCGTGCCGAGCCTCGCGCTCTTCGGCTTCCTCATCCCGCTCCCGCTCGTCGGCGGCATCGGCGCGCGCACGGCGATCTTCGCGCTCGTCGTGTACGCGCTGCTCCCCGTCATCCGCAACACCGTCACCGGCATCGAGGGCGTTGACCCGAACGTGCGCGAGGCGGCGGTCGCGATGGGCATGACTCGCGGGCAGATTCTGCGGCAGGTCGAGTTGCCGCTCGCCTTGAGCGTCATCCTCGCGGGCGTGCGCGTGGCGGCGGTCATCTCGGTCGGCGTCGCGACCATCGCGGCGGCCATCGGCGCGGGTGGACTCGGCACGTACATCTTCCGCGGGCTTCGCATGAACGACAACCGCCTCGTCCTCGCGGGCGCGATCCCGGCGGCATTGATGGCGCTCGTTGCCGACTGGCTCATCGGGCTTTTCGAGACTCGGCTGAGCCCGCAGTCGCGCACGCAGTTGACCAATGATGCGAAGAGGCGCGCAAACGTCCGCCGCCTCGTCGCCGCTTCGATTGTCGTCGCGCTCGCCGTCGCGGGCTTCGCCGTCTGGCGCGGCGGCGCGAAAAACTCGGCGGCGAATCAGCCGAGCGCACAGGCGGCGGGTGTCGTGCGCGTCGGCTCGAAGGATTTTACGGAGAGCGTCATCCTCTCGGAGCTGCTCGCGCAACTTCTCGAAGCGCGAGGATTGACTGTCGAGCGTCATTTCGAACTGGGCGGCAACCTCTGCCACAACGCGCTCGTCGCCGGAGAGATCGACACTTACCCCGAATACACCGGCACGTCCTTTACCACCATCCTCAACCATCAGCCCATCACAGACCCGCGCGCCGTGTACGATCAAGTTCGTCGCGAGTACGCCGAACGCTTCGCCGTTGAGACATCCCCGCCGCTCGGCTTCAGCAACGACTTCGCCATCCTCGTGCGCGGGCGTGACGCGCGCGATCTTAATTTGCACACGATCTCCGACGCCGCGCCGCACGCTGTCAAGTGGCACGCCGGTTTTGGTCAGGACTTCATGTCGCGCCCGGACGGCTACGAAGGCTTCGCGCGCGCTTACGATCTGCGTTTCAGTTCGCGCCCGCGCGAGATGGACTTATCTCTGACTTACCGCGCGCTCGCCGCCGGGGAGGTTGACATCATCGCGGGCAACTCGACCGACGGGCTCATCTCCGCGCTCGACCTCGTGCAGCTCGCCGACGACCGCCACTACTTCCCGCCCTACGAAGCCGTCTTCTTCACGCGCCGCGATGCACTCGCCCGCGCGACCGCGCTCGCCGAAGTCCTGCAACGACTCGGCGGCGCGATCTCGACCGAGGAGATGCGCCAGCTTAACTACGAAGTTGACGGCAACAAGCGCGCGCCCGCCGAAGTCGTCGGCGAGTGGCGACAGCGCAAAGGACTGTGACGGATGGCTGGCGGCTGGGCTGGGCTGGACTGGACTGGGCCGTACGGCGCCGTGTGGTATGCTTTGCCGCGAATCAACTCCCCCGCGAAAAATTTCCGCTGTGCCGGAGGTGCTTAAGTTCGCATGGGACGGCTTGAACGCGAGTCGGAAATCATGACGGGTCGGCGCGCGGGCGACGGGCGGGTGCGCCTCTCCGTCTTCGCGACCGATCTGCTGGCGCTCACCGTCGAGGGGCGCGGCGAGCGCGCGCCGACCGTGCTGCTCACGCGCGAGCAGGCGCTCGCCTTGCGCGACGCGCTCGGAGAGTTGTCGCAACTGCTCACCGCTTCGGCAAGTGGCGAGACGAACGCGTGGCGCGGCGGCGAGCGCAGGCATCGGGCGGGCTGAAACTTAAGCGGGGCGCGGGCGCGGCGGAAAAAGTTTTC
>JBJMGS010000103.1:0-11932 GCA_045807785.1 Pyrinomonadaceae bacterium | reverse complement strand
GGACACTCCCTCCAGCACTGACGTAACACGTCTCAACTTTTCGGCGTTATCAACCTTGTCCTCACGCTCATTCTCCCTTTGCTCGTCTCCTTTGGCAGGGTCATCAGGATTTTCAGCACGCGTGGCACTGTCAAGTGATGCCTGTGCGCCGTCATCCGACTTTGGTGTGGTCTCGCCGTCCTTGTCTTCGAATATTCCGCGAAGAAGCGGGTCGCTCTTGATAAGTTCGACCGCCGCGGGCGGCAGTACCTCTTCGAGTTCCGGCTCCTCCTCATCGCTGTCTTCGCCGCGATCCTTCTTTGCCCTTTCAGACGCGGCGTAATAGATCGGAATGAGCGTGTGCAAACAGTTTGTAGAGGCGACGTAGAAACGTAACAGGTCATCGGCGTCGGGTGGTGCGGACTCGTCCTTCCACTCGATGAGTTGGAACGGGAAGGTCTCAGCATGCTGCCCCAAACGCGACGCGAAGTCGGGTACAAAGTATTCCTTTATGAGGGGTGCGATGTCGTTCGTTTCGACAAACTTATTGTTGAACTCTTCGAGCAACTCACGCGCCTCGCGTTCTTCGTCGGGCGTTATCGCTAAGTCTTCGGCGCGAGGCGAGGCGAGCGCGCGGGTCGCGCAGGAGAGTGTGAGCACGATGATGAGTAGGGTGGTGATGAATCTTCGCGTCATCATGTCATCTCCTTTGCGTGCGCTCGCCTCGCTGCGGCGATGTTAGAAGCGGAAGCCGAAGCCGGCGCTCGCCTGGAAGTTGTGTGTGGTCTGCGCGGGCGTGGTGACGCTGCTGGCGAACTGCGCCGTGGGGCCGACCCGGCTGAAGTGGACGATGGTGTCGCCCGCGTCGAAGCGCAGGATGGTGCGCGCGGTCGGGTAGTATTCGACGACCGCGCCCGCGTCCAAGGCGAACGTGTTCTCGTCCTGCTGGCGGCAGCCCGTGGCGGTGCAGACGGTGTGGAACGGAAGCTCGTCGAAGTGCATCACGCCGGGGCGGAGTTTGGCGAAGACGCCCGCCTTCTCCCAACGCTTGCCGACTCTGACGCCCGCGAAGAACTGCTCGCGGCGCGACTGCTCGACCTCGTTGAAATTCCTTTCGGGCAGGTAGTTGAACTCCGCCTCGACCGCCACGTAGCGGTTCACGTTGTAGCCGAAGCGTCCGCCGTAGCCGAAGGTCGTCACGTCCAAACCCTCGGCGTTGAACGTGCCGGCGGGCGTGGCGGTGACGGTCGTGTCAACCGTGGCGAGGTGGATCGACGTGACCTCTGCGCCGACCTCGAACTTGTGCTCGTCCGCTTGCGTCTGCGCGACCGCGCCGCGCGCCTGCGCGAGCAGCGCGAAGCCGCACGCGATGAATGCGTAAAGAAACTTCTTCGTCATTACTTGATCCTCTTTCGTTGATGATGTCAGCTGCGGACAAAATTTATTTCGCCGCGCGGCCCCCTATCGCAACGACCGTGCCAACCGGAGCGCCCGCTCAACTCCCTGAGTTTTCAGACGCGCACTCACTGACGACGCCGCGCGCGCCCGTCAGGAGAAAGAAAATCACGGCGCGCGCCTTGGCGAGGGCGGAACGCAGTTTTCGCTTGACCGCGGGGCGTCCGACCGCGTAAAGAATCTGCCAAGAAGCTCGCACACGCCGTAGCGCCAACATCCCGACCGCCGCGCAACGTGCACACGCTCGTTTCGAGATCGAATCGCGGAGCCGAATAATTTTGACGGAGCGTTCTGACGAGATGCCGCACGAGGCGGGCGGCGTAGCCGCGCATCAAAGGGCCGCGCCCGACGCGCGTGCCGGCTCGCAGCCGCAGAGCGCGCAGACGCTCGACACGGTGGTCGAGACGGTGCGACGCGTGATGCGCTCGGACACGGCGAGCGTCGCCGCCTTCTCGCTCGCCGCGCGCACGATCACATGGAAGGCGACGAGCGGCTTCACGCGCGCCGGGCACGGCGGGGCGGAGCTCGTCGCCCCCTTGCGCGGGGCGGTCGCCGAGCGCGCCGCCACGTCCGAAGAGCTGCTGATTATCGAAGGCATCGGCGCGAGTGAAGAGTTTTCGGCGGAAGGCTTTCCGCTGCACAGCGCCGAGGGCGTGCAGACGATCGCGCTCGCCCCCTTGCGCGCGCGCGGCGAGGCGCTCGGCGCGCTCCTCGTCGGCTTCCGCGCGCCGCACCGCTTCACCGGCGAAGAGCGCGAGACGCTCGCAGGTCTCGCCGAGATGGCGGCGCTCGCGCTCGACAACGCGCGGCTGTTGGAGACGGTCAGCACCGCCAAGAAAATCTGGGAGCAGACCTTCGACGCCATCCCCGACGGCATCATTGTCCACGACGCCGAGATGCGTCTGAAGCGCGCCAACGACGCCGCCGCCGAGATGCTGGGCTTCGACTCGCCGTCCGAGGCCATCGGCATCTCGTGCGCCGCCGCCTTCGCGCGCCTCTTCGGCGAGCGCGCCGCCGCCTACCACATGACGAACCGCACGGGCGCGGCATCGTCGTTCGAGATTCAAGCTGAAGACACGCGGCGCTACCTCGTCGCCGTCGCGCCGCTCGAAGCGTTCGACGGCGGCGCGGGCTGGAGTGTCATCACCTGGAGCGACGTGACGCGGCTCTCCGAGATGCAGGAGCAGCTCGCGCGCTCGCGCCGTCTCGCCACCGTCGGGCAGCTCGGCGCGGGCGTCGCGCACGAGATCAACAACCCGCTCGCGGCGATCACGGTCTGCGCCGAGATGACGCTGCGCGACATCCGCTCCGTGCCCGATCTCGCCGCCATTGCCGGGGAGCGCAAGTGGGTTTACTACCTCGAAGAGATCGTGCGACAGGCGTTGCGCTGCAAGGGGATCACGCGCGGGCTGCTCGATCTGGCGCGACCGCGTCGCGCCCGCCGCGAGACATGCGAGTTGAATGCCCTCGTCGCGCACGCCGCCAAACTCTTCGAGCAGCGCGCCGCCGCGCGTTCAGCTGGTGCGCTCGAGTTCAGTCTCAGCCTCGACGAGGCGGTCGGCGAGCTGGCGACCGACGAGGGCATGGTGCGACAGGTGCTCGACAACCTGCTGGCGAACGCCCTGGACGCGCTCGGCGCGGGTGGCGGCACGATCCTCGTCTCGACCGCGCTTGAGGGCGAGCGCGTCCGCGTCGAGGTCTCCGACACGGGGCACGGCATCCCGCCCGAGATGATCGTTCGCATCTTCGATCCCTTCTTCACGACGAAGTATGCGGGCGACGGATCGGGGCTGGGGCTGGCAATCGCCGCGACGCTCGCCGAAGCCCTGGGCGGCGCGCTCACGGTCGAGTCGAAGGTCGGCGTGGGCAGCCGCTTCCGCCTCTGGCTCCCGCGCCGCGCGCCGGAAGGGATGAGGGACACGAAGGGATGAGGGATGAAGAAGATTAGTGTGCTCGTGGTTGACGACGATCCGTTGCTGAGGACACTCGTCACCGAACATTTGTCGCGCTCTGGCTTCGACGCGGCGTCTGCCGCTTCGGGCGAGGAGGCGCTCGCCGCTCTGCGCGCGACCGACTACGACGTGGTGTTGTTAGACATCCGCATGAGCGGCATGACCGGGCTCGACGCGCTGCGCGAAATTCGCAAGCTCGACGAAGCGCCCGAAGTCGTCATGCTCACCGCCGACACCTCGCTCGGCACGGGGCTCGAAGCGATGCGCCTCGGCGCCTACGACTACCTGACGAAGCCCTCGACGCTCGACGAGATGGAAGCCGTCATCCGCAAGGCCGAAGAGAAGCGGCGGCTCGTGCGACAGAACGCCAGCCTTCGCGCGGCGGTGCGCCAGCCGCAGGCGGACGAGGGCGTGGCGCTCGTCTGCGAGAGCGAGCAGATGCGCGGGCTCGTGCAGATGGCGGAGCAGGCGGCGCGGCTCGACTCGACGGTCGTCATCACGGGCGAATCGGGCACGGGCAAGGACGTGCTCGCCTCCTTCATTCACTCACGCAGCGCGCGCAGGGGCGAGCCCATGATCCGCGTCAACTGCGGCGCGCTTCCCGAACAGCTCTTCGAGTCGGAGTTCTTCGGCCATGAGAAGGGTGCCTTCACCGGCGCGAGCGTCCTTAAGCACGGGCTGATCGAAGCGGCGGACGGCTCGACCCTTTTTCTCGATGAGATCGGCGAGATGCCCCTGCCGATGCAGGTCAAGCTTCTGCACTTCCTCGAACAGGGTCGCTTCCGTCGCGTCGGCTCGACGCGCGACCGCGCCTCGGACGTGCGCATCATCGCTGCCACCAACCGCCGCCTCGCCGAAGACGTGCAGCAGGGTCGCTTCCGCGCCGATCTGTTCTACCGGCTCAACGTCATCTCGCTCCACGTCCCGCCCCTGCGCGAGCGGCGCGCGGACATCCCCGCGCTCGTCGAACACTTCCTCGACCTCTACCGCGTGCGCTTCCAACGCCCCGCGCTCGCGCTCTCCGATGACGCGCGCCGCCGCCTCGCCGAGCACGACTGGCACGGCAACGTCCGCGAGCTGCGCAACGCCTTAGAGCGCGCCGCCGCGCTCTCGTCCTCCGACGTGCTCGAAGCGGATCAGGTCATGGGGGACAGGGAACGGGGGATAGGTGTCGGGGGTCAAGTGTCTGGTGTCGGAGGGCAGAGCCAGGCGCAATCAGAATCTTTCCAACCTCCAACCCCCGACCTCCAACACCCGACGCTCGACACCATCGAGCGTCAACACATCCTCCGCGTGCTCGAAGAAACTGGTGGTAACCGCGAGCGCGCCGCCACCATCCTCGGCATCTCCTCGCGCACGCTCTACCGCAAGCTGCGCGAGTACGAGACCGAGCTTGGCTGATCGTGAATTCGCTTAAACTGGATGGCTTGGCGGAGAGACGGTCTCGCGCGTGAGTTTCAATACTTCATCGCAGCCGCTTCGCCGTGCTGCGGCGCGGGGTTGATTTTGTTTTACGAGTTTTCTTCTTGCTGCCCGATTTAGTTGAAGCCTTAGCTATGGGTTGAAGTTTCTTAACTATCTCCTCAACTATATTGCGGATTTCGGGCGACAGCTTTTCGATTAAAGACTCATCACTCGTAAGCAGATAATCGAGAGCGCGTGTTAAGGGGAAGACAGAATCTTCCAGCCCCGACTCTTTGATTAAGTCTCTGGCAAACTCGCGTTCTCCCATTTGTGATACGGTGATCAACGTGTCATTAATTATTTCATGGCGTTGCTTGGCATTAGATAATTTCAGAGACTCTACAGCTCTATTCCATATATCCTGTGCTGTAGCTAATTGGTTTTCTACAACTTGACGTATAAATTTCACCATTAGCGCTAATCCATATCTAAAATGAAGTAAGGAATCGGCGTGCCGATAAGCTCAAGCATCTTCTGCCTGCTTTGTTCCGTGAGTTTCAGCTTGTGAGACTTTGCTAACTCACTCAAGAAGGCGGATGCCACTTTCTGTGTGAAGGGCTCAAGCCGCACCTGCTCGAAATCGTTGATCGCATTTATCTCGCCGAGTTCGTTGAGGACGCGCCCGATTCCTATTGATCCAGCAATCAGGAAACGAACGCCCTTCGAGTCCGGCGACTGCCGCAATGCTCGAAGCCAGTGAAGCAGTGTTCTGGCTTCTTGCCGGTGAGTTTCCGACCGGGCCATGCGGTCGATCATCATCGGGAATTCGTCTAAGACGAAGATGACGGGAACATCTAGCTGTGCAATCTTTTTGAAAAGCTCTTCCCCGCCCTCCTGCCATCTTGTCTTTAGTTCTTCCCGAAGTTTCAGTTTGACGTTGACCACCTCAACTTCATCAATAGTATTTCGCACGCCGGACCAGACGGCTTGAGACAGGTAGCTCAGACCACGAGCTATTTGCGCCAGCTTGCCGTCGCTGGCTTTGGCAATCTGAACAGCCAGCTCGGTAATCAATTCGGCAGGCTGTGCCATGTCTTCCAAATCCACATGGACGAACTTATAACCTTCTCGGGGTCTATCCATGAGTCGGTACATCACGCTCGTTTTACCGAAACGGCGCGGTGCAGCCAAAAGAACATTTCCAGCCTCTAGCTTCTCCCACAGAAGCTCAACGAACGGATCACGCCCAAAGAAGTCATCAAGGCGTACCGGCGACCCAACTCGATTTGTCACCATAAAACTCTCCAATCAACAACGCGCCCGTTGTGCAACGTGTGGGTTGCACAACGGGCGCGTTGTGATTGTCAAGCAGGAGTTACCCTGACATTATTGGCTTAAGTCTGACAAAACGTCAGTCGCCCTTGTCATCTCCCGCCACGGGGCGTCACGCCCGCTGCCCGCCGTATTCCGGCAAGCCCAACTATTCATCCACTTGCAAGGGTCTTCCGGCTTCGCGCGGGGCGCGGCACGGGGCTTGTTAATGGTTGGTGCGACCGAGTGTAATTTTTGGGCGGTCGAACCCTCCGGGAAGTCGAGAGACGACTTAATGGCTTGCGTGATGATCTGCGACGACAATCGAGAAACGGCTGAAGAGCTGGCTGCCGCCCTGCGCGCCGCCGGGCACGAGGCCGAAGTCTGCCGCCACACGATGGACATGCTGCGCGCCGCCGCCGACGGGCGCTTCGAGCTCATCGCGCTCGGGCTCGACATGGCCGGTTTCGGTCGCGCCGGGGCCGTCGAAGCCCTCTCCGAGATCGCGCCGCGCGTGCCCATCATCGCGCTGCACGACAAGCCCGCCGAGATCATGCGCGCCGCCGCGCACTCGAGTTTCGCCGCGGTGCTGCCGCGCCCGGTCGAGACGAAAAGATTCATGTATGCCGTCGCCTGCGCTCTCGCCGAGTGCGCGCCGCCACGCCCGCGGCGTCGCGACAAGGGGCTGGCCACGCCCGCCCCCTCCTCAAACCTTCCGTCGGCTAGCAGCCTGACGTGACACCCCGACGTTTGCCACCCCGATACCACACACTCGCCAATACCCCACTCGAAGTTGAAGGAGATAGAAAACAGATGAAGAACCTGAACATGAAATCGCGCGTCATCGTGCTCGTCGCCCTCTCGCTCCTGGCGGCAGGCGCGGCGGCTGCGTTCGCGCAGAAGCAACTGGCAGCCCGCGCGGGCGGCCACCCTGAAGTGCGTGTGACGCTCAATGGCTCGGTCGCGCGCGGGACGGAAGCGGTCGCGCTCGACAAAGCCGGCGCGGTTCACCCCGGCGACATCCTCGACTGGCAGATCACGTCAGCCAATGAGGGCGACAGCGCGGCGCGCCAGTACAAGACCGTCGGCCACATCCCCGCGGGCACGTCGCTTGTCGCCGGATCGGCCACCGCCGAGTATGGCGCGCAGGTGACCTACAGCATCGACAACGGCAAGTCCTTCACGACGCAGCCCATCATCGAGGAGAAGCAGGCCGACGGCACCGTCAAGCAGGTGCCCGCGCCCATCTCGATGTACACGCAGGTGCGCTACGAGTGGGCCGACCCCCTCGCCGCCGGTTCGACGCTGACCGCCTCCTACAAGGTGCGCGTCAAATAAGTCGCGGCGCGGCACCCGATCCGCCCACGTCTCCGACGCCTTCGAAACGTCCGGCCCGCGCCGACCCGAGAACTCCCACTAATTTTTGAGGATTGATAAGATGAAGACACAGACCCTCCGACCCCCACGCAACCTGCGCTGCGCCGCGCTCGCGCTCATCGCGATGCTGTGCGCTCTGATCACGCCCGTGATGGCGCAGAGCACCGCGGGCGGCACCGTCATCTCCAACACGGCGACCGCCTCCTACTCCGACGGGACGAACAGCTACAGCGCCACGTCGAACACCGTCACCGTCACGGTCGCGAACGTCGCGGGCCTGACCATCACCCCCGACGGTGGCTCCGTCCCCACGGTCGTCGCCGGCCAGACGAGTGTCGACTTCACCTTCACCGTTACCAACTCCGGTAACTTCGCCACGCAGGTGCGCTTCCCCGCGGCCGGCGCAGGCATCGTCACCTCCGGCCCCGTCACCGTCACGCAGGCCGTCATCGACGTGACCGGCAACGGCCTCGGCGCGGGCGACGTGGATAGACTCGGCAACGGCTCCGCGGTGCTCTACCCGTCGGCCTCGCCGTACCTCGCTCGCAACGCCTCTTTCAACGTCGTCGTGCGCGCGACCGTCAACGCCGCCGCGAACGCGGGCGACAGCATCAGCGTGACACTCGGCGACGCCTCAGGCGACAACGTCGCGTCGAACGGCTCGGCGGCTGAAGTCCGCACGTCCGTCCCCTCGGGCGTGACGCTCGTGGGCAGCGAGAGTGAAGCCGTCGGCAGCATCACGACCTCGGTCGAGAACGACGCGAAGCTTCAGGTCGAGTTGACGGTTCCTTCCGGCCCCGTCGCTCTCGGCTCGAACATCACCTACTCGACGACGCTGCGCAACAACGGCGCGCGCCCCGTCGCGGCGCAGACGCTGCAGAACGCGCCCGCCGGCTCTAACACGGGCGTCTTCGTCGTGGTGCCGATTCCGCAGAACACGGTGCTTCAATCCGTGCCCGCGCCGCCCGCCGGCGTGACGGTGCTCTACTCAACCTCCGCGCTCGGCGCAGACCCCGGCCCCGGCGACCCGCCGGCCTCCGGCCCGCTCTCTAACGCGGTCGCATGGACGACGACGGCCCCCGGCGTCATCTCGTCCACGACGCGCGTGGCCTTCCGCGTCAACAGCGGCAACCCCGTCACCAACGGCGCAGTCATCTCCGGCCTCGACATCGTGCTGACGGTTCAGATCGGCATCAACGCGACGAACCCCATCTGGGGCATCGCCGAAGCCTTCGGACGCAACAGCATCGGCACGATGATTACCGACCGGTCCGACAACTCCACCGGCCAGGTCGCCAACAAGGGCGACGGCAACGCGAACTTCAACGAGCCGAAGTTCGGCGTTGATCCCTTGAGCGCGACGAAGGGCTTCCAACTCCCGACGACGCTCACGCAGGTCGGCAGCGTCCTCGTCGGCCCCTCGGGCGCGCCCGCCGCGGTCGGCCCGACCAACAACAACGACGACTACACGAACAAGTCGGTCGCGCCTGCGGCCATCGCCGGTCTCTCGCACCTCGACACGCTCTCGGGCGCGGCCAGCGTTGACTTCACCAACACCGTCCAGAACACCGGCAACGCCAACGACACGTTCACGTTCACGGCGCCCACGGTGCCCGCGGGCTTCACCGTCGCCATCAGCACCAACGGCGGCACGTCGTTCATCACCCTCTCGGGCGGCGGAAGCACCACCCTCGCGGTCGCCTTCGGGTCGAGCGCGAACGTCATCGTGCGCGTCACCGCCCCAACGGGCACTGCTGTGTTGCAGGGCTTCAGCACGACCATTCGTGCCACGTCCGGCATCACCGCGGGGCAGAGCAACGACACCATCGACCGCCTCTACACGGGCTTCCTGAAGCTCGTCAAGACCTACACGGTCATCAACGGCACGGGCGTGGGCGCGGCGACAGACCCCGTCCCCGGCGCGGACATCCAGTACACGATCACCTACTCGAATGTCTCGGTCGGCGGCGGCGGCGCGGGCTGCGTTGACCTCGTCGCGTCGAACGTCGTCATCAGCGAAAACGGCGCTTCGGCACCTAATAACTGGGCAGCAACGACCACGCAGGTCTTGAGCCCCGCCCCGTCCGACTCCAACGGCGGGACGATCACCGACGGCACCACCAACGGGGCCGTCACCGCAACCACGACGTTCCTTAAGGACGCCGCGGGCACGGTCAACCCCGGCGTCTCGAAGGCGTTCGTCTTCCGCCGCCGCATCAACTAGGGGCGAGAGGTTAGAGGTTAGAGGTTGGAGGTTAGTAGTGTAAAAGGGCTTTACACTGACCTCCAACCCTAACCTGTTTTAACCAACCTCTAACCTCCAACCTCTAATCTCCATCCTCCCGTCTTCTCCGATGACTAAAGCCCGCCCCAACAGCCTCGTGCGCTTGCTCGCCGCCGTCCTGCTCGCCGCCTTCGCGGCGACGGGGCGCGGCGCGCTCGCGTTTGACGGCTCCGCCGAGGCGGGCTCCATCATCTCCAACCGCGCCGAGGCGACCTACGTCGACGAAGAGGGCAACGCTTTCGGCACGGTCTCCGAGACCGTCACCGTCACCGTCCGCACGGTCTCGTCAGTCGTCACCACGCCAGACGAGACGGAGCCTTCCGACGCGGTCGCGCCCGGCGATCACATCACGCGCACCTTCCGCGTCTGCAACGGCGGCAACACGCCAGACCTCTACACCATCACGCGCGCCGAAGTCTCAGCCCCCGCAGCGATCACCGCCCTCGCCTTCGACCTCGACAACTCCAGCACGCTCAGCGCGGGCGACACCGCGATCACCGTCGGCTCGACGTTCTCCCCGCGCCTTGCGCCCCACGCCTGCGCGAGTGTTGTCGCCACCATCGACATGAACGCCGCCGTCTCCGGCTCGCACCTGACGATCTCGCTCACGGCGCGCTCGAACGTCGCGACGAGCGTCAACGGGCTGGTCTCAGACGACGGCACGATCATCAACTCGGTCGGCGATCCGGCGAAGCTCACAGACCCGACGAACCCCGCCTCCCCGCCGCTCAAGCTCGTCAACGGCGAGTCGCGCGCCACCGCCGCGCCCGGCGAGACGCTCGACTACACGATCTCCTTCCGCAACCGCGGCTCGATCGTCGCGCGCAACGTCCTGGCCGCAGACGATCTCCCCACCGGGCTCGAATACGTCGCAGGCTCTCTGCGCCTCGCGCAGCGCGCGCTCACCGACGCCGCCGACGCGGACGAAGGCCAGCTCGCGAACAACGGACGGCGCGTCGAAGTGCGGCTCGCGCAGGTGCGCCCAGACGAACTCGTGACCTACACTTTCCGCGCGCGCGTCACCGCCGACATCCATGCCGGCGAGGGCGCGATCAACGTCGCCACGTTCACGGGCGACAACATCGAGCGCACCAACTCTTCGGCGGCGGTCGCCGTCATCAACCCGTTCGGCATCGTCTTTTCGGGCCGCGGCGGAAGTTCCGTGACCATCGCGGGCGCGCGCGTCGTGCTCCTCACCGCGCAGACGACTGACGCAACCCTCCAGACCGCGCCCGGCGTCGGCTACGCGCCCAACGCGGCGAACGACAACCCTTTCACGACGTCCGTGGGCGGCACCTTCGGCTTCGTCCTCTCGCCCGCACAGCTCGGCGCGGGGGGCGCCCCCGCCACCTACTATCTCAACGTCTCGGCGCGCGGCTACCGCACGCGCATGATCCGGCTCGACGTCGAGCCCGCCAGCGCGGGGCTCTACGCGGCGACCGTGCGCGCGCTCGACGATCAGCCGCTCGCCGAATCGGGGGGCTTCACGCTCACCGAAAACCCGGTCGCACTCGCGAACCTCGCGAGCGTCGCCCTGAACGTGCCACTGTTTGAGACGCAGTCGCTCGAAATCACAAAGACGACAGAGCAGCCGCGCGCAGAGATCGGCGACGTCGTGACCTACCACGTCTCGCTCCGCAACACGACGCAAGCCGCGCTGCACGACGTGGCCGTGCGCGACCAACTCCCGCAGTCGTTCCACTACGCCGAAGGCACGGCACTCTTGCAGATCGCGCCCGCGCCCGCTGAAGCTATCACCCCCGAAGTCGCGGGGAGCGAGTTGACGTTCCGCGTGCCGACGCTCGCCGCCGGGGCGACGGCGACGTTGACCTACCGCGTCCGCGTGGGCGCCAACGCGCGCGAGGGCGATCAGGTGAACTCCGCCACCGCGACCGCACACTTCGGCGGCAGCGAAGTCATCACGGCGGGGCCTGCGCACGCCACCGTCCGCGTCGGCGCGGGCGTCTTCTCGACCCGGCAGATGATCGTCGGACGCGTCTTCGTGGATGCGAACGGCAACGGCATGTTCGACGGCGGCGAGCGCCCCGTGGCGGGCGCGCGCCTCTACATCGACAACGGCCAGTCGGTCATCACCGACTCCGAAGGCATGTACAACCTGCCCTCGGTCGAGGACGGCGCGGTCGTCATCTCGCTCGATCCCGTCACCGTG
>JBJMGS010000102.1:0-12967 GCA_045807785.1 Pyrinomonadaceae bacterium | reverse complement strand
GTGAATTTTAACAGAATCCGCCCGCGCGCACCAACGCGCGCGGGGCGACTGTGCCCGATAGCGACGCGCGGGTCAGGCCGCACCTGTAATTTCAGACTTCAGACTTAATTGATGAGCGCGGAGCGCGGGCGGGATGCTTGGGGCGCGGGCGCGGGGCGGCGAATAATTACGCCGCGCCGTTCAGGCGCTCGACGTCTAACACGCCGGGGACTTTCCTGACCGAGCCCATCACCCGGTCGAGGTGCTTGACGTCGAAGACCTCGACCGTGACCTCGACGCGCCCCCGGTCGTCCACCCCGACCGAGGCGCGCGCGTCGCGGATGCCGGTCTTCATGTCGGAGATGGCGGAAGTGATCCCGGCGAGCATCCCGGTGCGGTTCTCCGTGACGGCGAGCAGCTTGACGGCGTAGGCGACCGAGTCGGGCTTACCCGCCCACTCGACCTCGACGATGCGCTCCGGGTTGATCATCAACTGCTGGACATTCTTGCAGCGGCGCGCGTGCACCGCCACGCCCTTGCCGCGCGTGACGTAGCCGATGATCGCCTCGCCGTGGACGGGGTTGCAGCAGCGCGCGCGGTTGACGAGGAGATCGTCCACGCCGCGCACGACGATGGAGTCATCGCCGAGGCGGATCATGCGCTTGACCGCCTCGACCCCGTCGCGCAGCCGCGACGGCTTGCGCTCGTCGAGCGCCTGCGCCCGCTCGTCGAACTTCTCGGGGCCGAGGTACTTGGCGATGACGCTGCGCGGGACGAGTTTGCCGTAACCGATGGCGGCAAGCAGATCGTCAGCGCGCCCGTAGCCGTACTCGCCCGCGATGCGCTTCATCGCGCCGTCCGCGTCGTTCAGCAGCTTCTTCGCCGAGAGCTGGAAGCGCGAAGCCTCGCGCTCGAACATCTTGCGCCCGATCTCGATGCTTTCGGTGCGCTGCTGCTCCGCCACCCAGTGGCGCACGCGGTTGCGCGCCTTCGAGGTGACGACGAAGTTCAGCCAGTCGCGCGAGGGGTGCGAGTTTGCCGTGCGGATGATCTCCACCACGTCGCCGTTCTGGATCGGCGTGCGCAGGGGGATCATGCGACTGTTGATGCGCGCGCCCGTGCAGGTGTTCCCGATCTCGGTGTGGATGGCGTAGGCGAAATCAATCGGCGTCGCCCCGCGCGGGAGCTGAATGATCTTGCCCATCGGCGTGAAGGCGTAGACGTCCTTCGGGTAAAGGTCGAGCTTAAGGGATTCGAGGAAGTCGCGCGAGTCTTTCACCTCCTGCGTCCACTCGACGAGCGAGCGCAGCCACTGGAAAGCCTCGTCGTCGTCGTGTGCGCCGCGCTTGCCTTCCTTGTACTTCCAGTGCGCGGCGACGCCCTCCTCGGCGATGCGGTGCATCTCCTCGGTGCGAATCTGTATCTCGAAGGGCTGGCCTTCGGGGCCGATGACGGAGGTGTGGAGCGACTGGTAGAGGTTGTCGCGCGGCGTGCCGATCCAGTCCTTGAAGCGACCGGGCACGGGCTTCCAGGCATTGTGGATGACGCCGAGCGCGGCGTAGCAGTGGCGCACGTCGTTGTCCGGCGTGACGATGCGCGCGGCGACGAGGTCGTACACCTGATCGAGTTCGATCTTCTGGCGGTGCAGTTTCTTGTAGATCGAGTAGAGGCGCTTGACGCGACCCTCGACGCGGACGAAGGGGACGTCCGACTCCCGAAGCTTCTCCTCGATGCGCGCCGTCGTCGCGTCGAGGAACGCCTCGTGCTCGGCGCGCCTTTTTTCTAGTTGCGCGGCGAGCGAGCGGTACTCTTCCGGGTGGAGGTGGCGGAAGGCGAGGTCTTCCAGCTCGCCGCGCACCTTGCCCATCCCCAAGCGGTGCGCGATGGGCGCGTAGATGTCGAGGGTCTCCTGCGCGATGCGCTGCCGCTTCTCGGGCTTGAGGAAGTGGAGCGTGCGCATGTTGTGCAGGCGGTCGGCGAGCTTGACGAGGACGACGCGCACGTCGTCCACCATGGCGAGGAGCATCTAGCGGACGTTCTCCGCCTGCTGCACTTCCTTCGACTGGTTGCTGATCTGCGCGATCTTCGTCAGGCCCTCGACGAGATGCGAGACGTCCTCGCCGAACATCTCTCGGATCGCGTCGGGCTCAACTAAAGTGTCCTCGACCACGTCGTGCAAAAGACCGGTCGCGACCGAGACTTCGTCGAGGCGCATGTCGGCGAGGATGTTCGCGACTTCGAGCGGGTGGACGAGGTAGGGCTCGCCAGAGGCGCGCGTCTGCCCCTTGTGCTCGCGCGCCGAGAAGAAGTAGGCGCGCCGGAGCAGATCGAGGTCAGCCTGCGGATGGCTCTGCCTGACCTTTTCGATGAGATCGTCGATGCGAATCATGGGGAAGCTGTTAGCTGTTGGCTGTGAGCGATTAGCTGTTAGCTATGAGCCAGACGTTTCTGTGAGCTGCCGCCTTCGACGTGCTGCTCAAGACAAGTCGCCTGGCTAAGAGCTAAAAGCTAATCGCTCACAGCTTCATACAAGAATAGGTGATGCCCGACGCGAAAGTCGAGCACCACCTGTTTTGATGTGGGAGGCCGCGAGTTGGGTCGCCCGCCCGTCGTCTGTCCGCGTGCCGGGCGGTTAGCTGCTGGCGTTCTTGCCCTGGGCAGCTTTCGCCTTCTCCTCTGCTTCCTTCTTGCGCTTGTTCTCGGCGTTGAGCTGCGTGGTGCGCGCCTGCGCGGCGTCGGCCTGCTTCTGGAACTCGGCGGCGTCCGCGTCCTTGCCGTCCATCTTGGCGAGCTTGATGCGCTCCAACAGCAGGTTCGTCTTGAACGACCAGGCCTGCTCGCTGTTCGGATCGAGGCTGATGGCTTTCTCGGCGAGCTGCAACCCGTCGGTCGAGCACTTCATCGCCTCGTCGTAGTCGCGCTGCTCCTTCGGCTTGCGATACTGGATGATCGCCTTGCCCTCTTTCATCACCGTCACCTTGTTCTCGGTCTGCTCGGTGACGTTGTAGGAGCACTGCCAGGCTTTACTGGCGAGCACGGTCAGCGCTTGCGAGCGCTTCTCCTTCGGGGCCGACTCCATGTCGGCGCGCTGCATCAGCCACTCGCGCTCGCGCTGCTCGTCCTTGATGGCGCGGTAGAGATAGACGACGGCATTGTAGGCGTCGTCGTTATTCGGGTCGTGGGCGAGCACGTCCTGGTAAGCCTTGATCGCGTCGCGCGCCTTCTGGACGTTCTCTTCCTTCTCGACGCCCGGCTTGTACTGCGCGTGGATCGAGCGCGCGATGAAGAGGCGGGCGTTGGGCTGTTCCGGGTTGAGATCGAGCGCCTTCTGGAAGTGCTCCTGCGCCTCGGGGTAGTTGCGCGCGCGGTAGGCCTGCGCGCCGTCGTTGAGCTGGCTCTTGGCGCGCAGGCCATTGACGAAGCCGCAGCCGGACGTGGCGGCGGCGGCAAACGCGAGGGCGGCGAAGGCGGAGAGTTTTGGCTGAGAGAGTCGCATCAATTTTAACTCCCGAAGGAATCCTTAAGAGGTGTTGGGCAAAGACCGACGAGTGACAGGGAGGGCTTCTTCGATGAAACGTCCTCTCCCGCCACTCGTCCTGATTTTAATCTGAACGAAAACCGTTAACGGCGACGACTACTGCGCCAGATCGTCGAGCTGCAAGCCGATGGGATTGCCGCCCGCGCCCTTAATGGCGTCGATCACCTTGACGACCTCGTTGTACTTCATCGTCTTCGGGGCTTTGACGAAGACCGCCTTGGCGATGCGATCCTCTTCGGGGAGTTCCATGCGGTTCTCCATGCCCGGCGCGTAGGCGTGATTCTCGCGGCGCTGCCGGAAGGTCTGCGTCAGCGCCTGACTCAAAGCCGCCGGATCGTTGACCGAGCCCACGTCGTCGAGATTGAGCTTGAGCTTCAAGTCTTTCTCGATGGAGACGACCAAGGTGAGCGGGTTCGGCTTGATCGGCTCGTTGGTCGGCGGCGGCTCGCTGGGCACGAGCGCTTTGAAGCGCGTCGGCTTGAGGGGCGTGATGACCATGAAGATGATCAGCAGCACGAGCAACACGTCGATCAAGGGCGTGACGTTGATGTAGGGCACGGCACGGGACTCGCCGTGGCTGCCCGATTCACTCATTGCCATCGCTTAAAAACTCCTCCGTAAACCTGGCTGTCGGCGGCGGCTTAGCTCGCCGGGGTATTCGGCGCGGCGGCCGCGCCGCCCTTCTTCTTATCGGCGACGAGACCGATCTGATCGATGCCCGCCTGCCGGATCGAGTTGATGACCTCGACGACGCTGCCGTAGTCGGCGTTCACGTCCGACTTGATATAGACGATGCGCTCCTCCGGCTGCTTGTTCTCCATCGCCTTCGTGACTTTTTCCTTGATCTCGGCGACGTCAGCCTTCTCCTTGCCGACGTAGAACTCGTTCTTGTCCGTGATGGCAATCACGACCGAAGACTCCTTGATGATCGCCTTGTCCACCTCGGGGTTCTTCATGTCCTTCGGCAGCGTGACCGAGACGCCCGACTGGAGCAGCGGCGTGACGACCATGAAGATGATCAGCAGCACCAGCATGATGTCCACCATCGGGGTGACGTTGATCTCGGAGTTGTATTTCTGGTTCCCACCCCCACTCATTCCCATACCATACTCTCCTATCCCGCGGTCGGCGGGGCTCGCGCCACCAGAGGGGGCGCGCCCCGCAACCCGGTTGACGCCGGGAAACTCCGCCGACGAAGAAGCGCGCTTACGGCTTCAACTGCCGCGTGCGGTTCTTGATGAAGTAGTCGATCAGCTCGGAGGCGGAGTTGTCCATCTCGATGACGAAGCCGTCCACCTTGCCCGTGAAGTAGTTGAAGACCCACACGGCGGGCACGGCGACGGCGAGACCGAGGGCGGTCGTCAGCAAGGCTTCCGCGATACCGCCCGCGACCGCGCCGATACCTGCTGATTCGGCGTTCTTCATGCCAGTGAACGCGGCGATGATGCCGAACACCGTGCCGAAGAGTCCGACGAACGGAGCGGTCGAGCCGATGGTCGCGAGACCCGACAGGCCACGCCGGAACTCGGCGCTCTTGATCGCGATGGCGCGTTGCAGCGCGCGCTTCGAGGCGTCGATCTCCTCGCCCGACAGATCAGCCCCCGACTCGTGCGCGCGGAACTCGTGAAGGCCGGCGTTGACGACCATCGCGAGGTGCGACTTCTTGTGCTTGTCGGCGATGGTGATCGCCTCGTCGATGCGGTCGTTCTTGAGCGCCTGCGCGACGCGCGGGGCGAACTCGCGCGACTGCTGCTTGGCGGCGCGGTAGGTCAGGTAGCGCTCGACCATCACGGCGATGGAGTACATCGACATGATGAGGAGGATGGCGATAACGCCGATGGCGACCGGACCCAGGTTGTGGATCATCTCGCGCATCGTGAAGTTTTTCGCCATGTCGTTGCCGGCGTCCGACGCGCCGCCCGGTGCCGCCGCGTCTTGCAGGAATAACAGGAGACCGATGGTCTTCGTTCCGACCAAACTCGTTAGGATTGTCACGGTAGAACCCTCCAAAATTTTCAGACTCAACTATAGCGAGAACTTCGTCGTGCGAAATTCGGAAGCAGCGGGTTCGGGGGCGGCGACTCGTGACAGCCAGCGGATTGCTTAAGCCGACTGCGCGCACACCCCCGAAAGTCGTCTCACCCGGCCTATTGCAGGGAGAAGTTATAACTGATCGTGCCGGAGACCTTCACGGGCTGCCCCGAGAGCATCGTCGGCGTGAAGCGCGCCTGGTAGGCGGCTTGCGTCGCCGCCTGCTGCAACAGCGCCGGGCCGCTCACGGCGTGCGCCGAGATGACCTTGCCCGACTCGTCAACCGTGATCTGCACGACGACGACGCCCGAGGCGCGCGCCGCGCGCGCGATCGGCGGGTAGGGCGGCGCCGGCTTCGAGATCGCCTTGCCGTTCAGCACGCCGCCCGAAATCGTGATATTCCTTTTCGGCTCGGGCGTCGGCTTCGGCGGCGGCGGCTCGTCGTCGGTCGGGACAACAACCTTCGGCGGCGCGGTGCCACCGATAGGGCCGCCCGCGCCGCCCGTGCCCGGGCCGACCGGACCGGTCGCTCCGCCGACGGGGTCGCTGTTCGACTTGCCGATGACCGCGCCGCCCGGCGGCACGGGCGGGACACGCGACGCCACCGCCTCGACCTTCGCCGGGACCTTCGTCGGGTCGAGCGTGCTCGAGACGAACTCGGTGCGCGTCGCGACCTGTTGCTCCTGCGTCTGCGGCTTCGCCTCCTGCTTCTGCTCCGGCTGCTTCTCCTCAGCCTGCTGCTGGATCGGCACGGGCGCGACCATCGTCGTCAGCTCCATGTTCATCGCGTCGAGGCGGTCATTGTAAGTAATGATGCCGATGATCGACAGGGCGACGAAGAGGACGCCGTAGATGGCGAGCGTGCCGAGGAAGAACCCGCCCTTGCGCGAGAGATCGTCTTTGTGTGAAGTTGACTCGACTAAATTTTCGAACATCTGTCTCCTCCCTACTTCCGGTGCCAGTGGATCAGGGTCGCGTTGAGATCAGCCTCTTAGATACCGGAGAGAAGTGTTATGTTCCCGAACGCCGACTCTCAAAACGCACGAGTTGTAGTTGAACTAAAATTCCGGGGGTGGCGTCGCCCTCTGCGGGCACGTCGCGCTGCAACAGACACGCGCGCGGCGCGGGACGCGCTGGGGGCTCATTTCCGAAGCCCGCCGATCGATGCTCGCGGGGGACAGCCGCGACGACCTTCCGGCACAGATGTGCACGAGAAGCCTTGCGCGTCTTACGAAACTATTTAATTAGCCAGCAACGTCGCTGAGTCTATGTCGCGTCGCGCGTGAAGTCAAGCGTAAAGTCCGCGCGCGTCAGGCGCGTTTAACTCGCTACCGCGCCGCGCGTTGCGAGCGGGTTGACGCTGCTGCGCGCGCGCGCGCCGTACCCGGCCCCGACGCCTTGCCGCCCTGCGTAGCGCGCGACTCCGCCGCCTTCGCCGCGCGCGGCGTCTGCCGCTCCAAGCGCTGCTGCCACCAGACCATGATCGGGCTCGCGATGGCGATGGACGAGTAGGTGCCGAAGACGATGCCGATGACGAGCGCGAGCGAGAATGGGCGCAAGACCTCGCCGCCGAAGAGCGCGAGCGCGATGACGGAGAGGAAGACCAGACCCGAAGTAATGATCGTGCGCGAGAGCGTCTGGTTGATCGAGTCGTTCGTGATCTTGTAGAGCGACTCGCGCCGGTGCAGCCGCAGGTTCTCGCGGACGCGGTCGAAGGTGACGATGGTGTCGTTGACCGAGAAGCCGACGAGCGTCAACAGCGCCGCGATGACCGTCAGGTTGATCTCCCACTGGAAGATCGAGAACATGCCCAAAGTCACGAGCACGTCGTGGAAGACGGCAATGACTGCCGCCGCGCCGTAAGTCCACTCGAAGCGAAGCGAGATGAAGACGAGGATGCCGACGAGCGCGAGCAGCGTGACGGCGACCGCCTGATTCCTCAGCGCCGCGCCCGCCACGGGACCCACCGCGTCGCGCTGGAGAATCTTGGCGCCCACCTCCGGCCCCATGGCGACGAGCGCCTGCTGGACTTTCGTCGCGGCGGGATCGACCTCCGCCTGCTGACCGGCTGGCGTCTGCCCGCCGGGAGAGGCGGGGGTGGCCTGCGCCGGGGCGGCGGGCTGCGGCTGGCTCATCTGGTGCGCGCCCGTCAGCGGCAGCCTGATGAGCATCTGGTTCGGCTTGTCGAGAGTCGGCTGGATGACGGCTTCGGAGACGCCCGCGTCGGCCAGCCGCTTGCGGATGTCCTCGGCGGAGACGGGGTGGTTGAACTCCGCCGTGATGACCGTGCCACCCTTGAAGTCCACGCCCAGGTTGAACGGGTCTTGTCCGCGCGCGTAGCGGAGAACCGCCGAGCCCATGCCGGCGAGCATCAGCAGGATCGAGACGATGATGAAGATGCGCCGGTTGGCGAGCCAGTCGAAGTTGACGTTGTGAAAGAGTCTTACCATGATGTCGTAAATCGTGAATCGTAAATCGTGAATCGTGGCCGCGCGTCGCTTCGCGCGTGTCGTGAATCGGAAGTCAGTCGGCTCAGTTCGATTGACGATTCACGATTGACGATTGACGGCAGTTAAATGCTGAGCGAATCGGCGCGGCGCCCTTTCTGGTTCAGGTGCCAGATGAAGATCGTGCGCGAGACGTAAACCGCCGAGAAGAGGTTGACGAGCAAGCCGAGCACGAGCGTGACGGAGAAGCCGCGGATCGGCCCCGTCCCGAAGACGAAGAGGAACAGCGACGAGACGATGGTCGTCACGTGCGTGTCGATGATCGTGACGAAGGCGCGGGCGAAGCCCTGCTCGACCGCCGACGGCACGGTCTTGCCGGTGCCCAGCTCCTCACGGATGCGCTCGAAGATGAGCACGTTCGAGTCCACGGCCATGCCGATGGTCAGGATCAGCCCGGCGATGCCGGGCAGCGTCAGCGTCGCGTCGAACAGAATCAGCGCGGCGACGGTCAGGATCATGTTCAGCAGCAGCGCGACGACGGCGTTGACGCCCGAGCCGCGGTAGTAGATGAGCATGAAGAGGACGACGAGCACCAACCCGACGACCGAGGCGGTGACGCCCGCGCGGATCGAGTCGGCGCCGAGGCTCGGGCCGACCGTGCGCTCTTCGATATAGACGAGCTTCGCGGGGAGCGCGCCGGAGCGCAGCGTCAGAGCGAGATCGTCGGCGGACTGCTTCGTGAAGCGCCCCGTGATCTGGCCGTTGTCCGTGATCTGTCCTTTAATGAACGGCGCGCTCTTGACCTCTTCATTCAACACGACGGCGAGATACGCGCCGATGTTTCCGGCGGTCCACGCGCCGAACTTCTCCGCGCCCGTCGGCTTCAGCGTGAAGTTGATCTCGTAGTTGCCCTCGCCTGCACCGACGCCGCCCGCCGTGCGCGAGAGCGCCTCGGCGCTGCGCAGCTCGCTGCCGTCAACGACCGCCGGGTTCTCGACGACGACGTAGTGCGTCGGCTGCGCGGGCTTCGGCTGGCCGGTGTCGCCCGCCGCGTTCGCCGGCTCGTCGCGCTCCGAGTAGGGCAGCACGCGCCGGTTCGACGGGAGCTGGCCGTTCGCCCCGCCCGCCGCCGCCTCGGCCTCTTCCTTCGAGTTATAGACCTGCATCGGCTGCGGGTTCGACGGGCTGACGACCTTCATCAATTCCAGCCGCGACTCGCCGACGATGAGACCCTTGATGCGCTCCGGGTCTTGGATGCCCGGCATCTGCAAGAGGATTTGGTGCGAGCCGGTCGCGCCGTGCCGCTGCAAGGTCGGCTCCGAGACGCCGACGGCGTTGATGCGCGTCTCGATGATCTTGAGCGCCTGATCGACCGCCTGCTCGCCGAGCGTGCTCTGCGCCGTGCCAGTCATTGTCCACGTGATCGTGTTGCCGCTGACGGAAGGCGAGAATGCCTGGAGATCGACCTTGCGCGGAATCTGATCGCGCGCGTCCGCCAGCTTCGAGGCGTCGCCGAGCGTGAGCATGATCGCGTAGTTGCCGCCGGTCACGTTCGAGCGCACTTCCTTCACGTCGTAGCCCGCGTCCTTCGCCGCCTTCTCCACAGCGCCCGCGGCGCCCTCGGTCAGGCGTTGCAGGTACTCCGGCACCTGCACTTCCATGACGAGGTGCGAGCCGCCCTTGAGGTCTAAGCCCAGATGAATGTTGTTGGCGAGCGTCTCCTTGACGCCCGCGGCGGTGAAGTCGCGCGCCGTGGGGCGGCGCATGTTCCCTTCGGCGTCGCGCGGGCGGAAGATGACGAAGAGCCCGACGAGCGTGACGATGGCGATGATGACGAAGCGTTGTGTAAGATTCTTCTTCATGACGACAAAAAAACGCGCGCGAGCCGGTTAAGCACCCTCGCGCGCGAGACAGTTTTACGAGCCCTCGCTCCCCTCGTAGAGTCCGGCGACGGCGGCGCGCGTGATCTCCAACATCGACTTATCGGCGCTGCGCACGATGAGCGTCGCCTCGCGCACGGCGGTGACGGTGGCGACGATGCCGCCGGTCGTGACGATGCGCGCGCCCGCCTTCAGCTCTTCGACGGTCGCGCGCAACTGCTGCTGCCGCTTGCGCTGCGGCATGATGATCAGGAAGTAGAAGACGCCGAAGATGAGAAAGAACGGCATGAGCGAGATCAGAAACGATCCGCCGCCGCCCTGTGCCTGTAGGAGAGCAAGTGTCATGTTTTAGAAAGTTGTGTGTCGGAGAATTGACTCTAATGCGCGTCGCGGGCGGCGTCGGGGAAGACGAGACTCGCCCTCTGCGGAAGCGCGCCTCCCCGGCTCAAACCGTCGCCGTCGCACGCGCGAATGTGGGCGTCGCGACGGCGCTCAGGTCACTCCACGCCGGAGTTGATGCGCTCTGTAAACTCCCGCCGAAATCGCGCGAAATCACCAGACCGGATAGATTGCCTCACGCGCCGCATGGTGTCAAGGAAGCACGCCAGATTGTGGTGCGTCAGCAAAATCCCGCCGAGCATCTCGCCCGCGTTGAAGAGGTGGCGCAGGTAGGCGCGCGAGTGGCGGCGGCAGACCGCGCAGGCGCACGACTCGTCGAGCGGGCGCGTGTCGGTCGCCCAGCGCGCGTTCTTGATGCTCAGACGCCCGCGCGAGGTGTAAGCCTGACCCGTCCGACCGTTGCGTGTGGGGAGCACGCAGTCGAACATGTCCACGCCGCGCGCGACCGCCTCGACCAAGTCCTCCGGCGTGCCGACGCCCATCAGGTAGCGCGGGCTGTCGCGCGGCATCAGCGGCGCGAGCATCTCGATGGTGTCGTACATGACGGGCTTCGCCTCGCCGACACTCAAGCCGCCGATGGCGTAGCCGTCGAAGCTGATCTCGACCGTACGCGCCAGGCTCTCTCGTCTTAAATCCGCGTGCGCTGCGCCCTGCACGATGCCGAACAGAGCCTGCTCGCCGTTGACCGAACGGTCGTGTTCGCGTGTGCGTCCAGCGTCAGCGCCCTCGCGCTGCAACTCGTCGAAGCGCGTGCGCGAGCGACGCGCCCAGCGCGCGGTTAGTTCGAGCGACGTGCGCGCGGCTTCGTGCGACGCTTCGCCCGGCGCGCACTCGTCCAGGACCATCACGATGTCGGAGCCGAGCGCCGCCTGCACCTCCATCGAAACTTCGGGCGACAGGAAACAGAGATCGCCGTTCAGGTGCGAGCGAAACTCGACGCCCTCCTCTTTCAGCTTCCGCAGCTTGTCCAGACTCCACACCTGAAAGCCGCCCGAATCGGTCAGCAGTGCGCGCTCCCAGCCGATGAAGCGGTGCAGACCGCCGCACGCGCGCACTACCCCAGCGCCCGGTCGCAGCCACAGGTGATAGGTGTTACCGAGAATGATCCGCGCGTCGAGTTCCGCAGACTCCAGCGCCTCGAAGCGCGTCCCCTTCACCGTCCCCGCCGTCCCGACCGGCATGAAAACGGGCGTCTCTACACGGCCGCGCCGCGTCTGCAAAAGCCCTGCGCGCGCCTCGCCTTCCTGCGCGACGACTTGCCAGTTAATAGCAGGCTTTGACATTTGATACTGACGAAATTGGACTCATCTCAAACTACTACGATTATTCTCAACATCGGTCATTAACTCTGTTCTTCTGCCACTCAATAAACCCTCGTGCTTCATTTCTGAGTTCTTCGGGCTGCTGCTCATTAGCGGCCACATCCTTCAAAAGACTCAATAGGCTTTCCCCGCTAACTTCGACCCGTCCAGAATTTAGTATGCTATTGATCATCAATAAGCCGAACTCAGAAGGTTGTCGCTTTATAGACTCTAGTAAGCAAAGCTCGTAGTTAGGAATGCTCTCAAGTACACTTAAAATACTCCAGAAAAGGCCATAGGCATCTCCTGACGGAAAACGCTCAAACACACGCAACAAAGCATTGACCACAAGTTCAGAGTTGACTGTGCAAGACAGCCCGCGAACGATGTCCTCCAACTTCTCTAGTTGAAGTTCATCTTCAATCGAGCTGATGCCGTCGAGATCAGCAATGATGTTCTGAACTTGGGGATTCATCGTACCTGATGAGTGGACTACTTCCCTTTGCGCTCTTTGCGGTGGCGTTCGATGATGCGGATGGGCGTGCCGTAGAAGTCGAACTCTTCGCGGAGGCGGTTGAGTAAGTAGCGTTCGTAGGAGAAGTGGAGTCCGGGGCGACCGCCCGCCGTGAAGACGACGAAGCGTGGGGGGCGCACGCCGATCTGCGTGACGTATTGAATGTGCAGTCTCGATTGTCCGCCTCTGACCTTCGCCACCGCCGTCGGCGCTCCCGGCGCTTCGACCGCGCGCTCGAAGAATTGATTGACCTGCGAGGTCGTGATGCGGCGGTTGCGCGCGCGGTTCGCGCGCAGGACTAACGGCAGTAGTTTCGGCACGCGCTGACCCGTGAGCGCCGAGATGAAGACGACCGGAGCCCAGTCGAGAAACTTCATCTTGTCGCGCAGCTCGCGCTCGAACTCGAAGGGCGTGCCCGTCTCCTTGCCCGGCACGGCGTCCCACTTGTTGACGGCGATGATCACGGAGCAGCCCGCCTCGACCGCGTAGCCCGCGATGTTCGCGTCCAAAGCGACGATGCCCTCGGTCGCGTCCACGACCACAATCGCCACGTCCGCGCGCTCAAGACTCCTGCGCGCCATCACGACCGACAGCTTCTCGGCCATCGCCTCGGTCTTGCCCTTGCGCCTGATCCCCGCCGTGTCGATGAGGCGGAAGTGGTGCGTGAGGGACGGCGGACTTTCCGATTGCGGATTGGGGGTTGCGGATTGCGGATTGCCGTCGGAAGTTTGTTGCTCATGTTCGACGCCCGCTCCCGGCGTCTCAGTGTGAGATGTCTGTGCGCGGGGGTCTGCGATCTCGTGTGCGTCGTCGTAGGCCGCGCCGTCGTCGCGCCATTCGAGCAGGTTATCGTATGAGTGTCGTGTTGTGAAAGAGTG
>JBJMGS010000101.1:0-12305 GCA_045807785.1 Pyrinomonadaceae bacterium | reverse complement strand
GTGGAGGACGTAGATCGTACGCGGGTCGGCTTGCAGGTAATAGATAACGCCGACCATCGGCTTGCCGCCGCCCGTGAACTCATAGGACGAGGCGATGCCCTTTAGGCGACCGGGGAAAGGGTCCTGCTTGCCCTCGACGTAGCCGCTCTGGAAGCGCAGCTTGTTGTCGCGATCGCGCCGCGCGATGTCAGACGGCGGCGTGCCTTCATCGACGACCTCCTTGCGCACGCGCAGCAGCCCGTCCGCGCGGTCGCCGTAGATGAACTCGACGTGCTCGTGCATGCTGTCGGCGCGCGGCACGGCGCGCCAGGTCGCGTTGGGCAGGTCGAGCGCGTAGTCGAGATTGTCGGTCGTGTAGGTCTGCCCGCCCTGAGCCCGCGCGTTGGGGGCGGCGAAGACGAGCGCGAGTGCGGCGAGTGTGATCAGGCGTCGCATAAATCCTCTTTTAACTCCTCGAAGTGCTACCCGCTCGGCGCCGTCCGGCGCGGCCAAGCATGTCCCGGTCAGACGGCTAAGATGCGGCGGCGCGTCCGTCCTGTTGCCCTGTCGTTACGCGGCGGCGCGCGAGACCGCCTCGCGCTGCGCGGCGAAGAGTTGCTTGAGACCTTGCGTGGCGAGCGCGAGCAGCGCGTCCATCTCCTCGCGCGTGAAAGCCTCGCCCTCCGCGGTACCCTGCAACTCGACGAACCGCCCGTCGCCCGTGCAGACGACGTTCATGTCCACGCCCGCGCGCGAGTCCTCGTCGTACTTGAGATCGAGCAGCGGCGCGCCGTCAACGATCCCGACGCTGACCGCCGCGAGTTGATCCTTGATCGGCGACTTCGTAATGACGCCCTTGCGCAGGAGGCGCTGGCAGGCGACGGCGCAGGCGACGTAGGCGCCCGTGATCGAGGCGGTGCGCGTGCCGCCGTCGGCTTGGAGCACGTCGCAGTCGATGGCGAGCGTGCGCTCGCCGAGTCGCGAGAGATCGCAGACGGCACGCAGCGAGCGACCGATCAGGCGTTGGATTTCGTGCGTGCGCCCGGAAGCGCCGCCGCGCGTTGACTCGCGCTGCGTGCGCTGCTGCGTGGCGCGCGGCAGCATGGCGTACTCGGCGGTGAGCCAGCCCTTGCCCGAGTTACGCCGGAAGCGCGGCACGGACTCGTCGAGCGTCGCCGTGCAAATGACGCGCGTCTGCCCCATCTCGATGAGCGCCGAGCCTTCGGCGTAGGGCATGAAGTCGGTGGTGATGATCACGGGGCGCAGTTCGTCCGGCTGCCTGCCATCCGTGCGCTTGGAAGTTTTGTTAGCTGACAAATGTTCGCTCCGCGGCGGGAAGTTTATCCTGCCCCCAGACTTCGACGGCTTCGAGCACCGAAGGCGCGCTCCCCAAAAATCTTTCGGCGACGCGCGCGAACCGATCCGCCGCGTCCGTCACGTAGAAGTTGTCGAGATCATCGCACAGGCGGCGAGCGCGCGCACGCTCGGCGAAGAGTCTGCCGGTCGCCGTGTCAATCGCGCGGCGCAACTTCTCGCGTTCGAGCAGCTCTTCGACGACGCGCGCCGTCGCCTCGCCCGAGTCGATCAACTTGACCTGCGCACCGACCGTCTCCTGGATCACGCGCCGCAAAATCGGGTAGTGCGTGCAGCCGAGCACGAGCGCGTCCACTGCGCCGCCTTGAAACTCACTCAAATATTCACGCGCAACGCCGCGCGCCACATCCGACTCCGCCCAGCCCTCTTCGGCGAGCGCGACGAAGAGCGGGCACGCGCGTTCGACGACTTCCAACTGCGGCGCGAGCCTTTCGATCTCGCGGCGGTACGCGCCGCTCTGCACCGTCGCCTCGGTCGCGATGACGCCGACCCTTCTGCCGTCTGACTGCTCGACGACGGCGCGCGCGCCCGGCTCGATCACGCCGACGACCGGGACATCGACGCCCGCGCGGACAGCCGGCAGCGCCAGCGCCGAAGCCGTGTTGCAGGCGACGACCAGCAGTTTGATCCCGCGCGCTTCCAAAAACCGCGCGTTCTCCAACGCGTAACGCTCGACCGTCGCCAGAGACTTCGTCCCATAGGGCACGCGCGCCGTGTCGCCCAGATAGACGAACCGCTCGTTCGGCAGGCGGTCGTGCAGCGCGCGATAGACGGTCAGACCGCCGACGCCGCTGTCGAAGATGCCGATAGGCAGACTCGTGTTCACCTCAGACGAAAATCTCCGACACGCGGCAGCGGAAGCCGGGCAGGAGCGCGCCGCCGTCAAGCTCGTCCGCTTCCGTCAGAATTGTCATGTCCGTCGGCGAGCGATGGACAACGACAGTGCGCCGCTTCGGGCTCACGTTCCAGACTTCGCGCGCCCCGCCCGCGAACCAGTCCGCGGTCTTCTTTTCAACTTTCCTCGGCGAGTCGTCCGGCGAGAGCACTTCGACCGCCAGGTCGGGCGAGCCCGTGCCGTAACCTTTCGAGATTCCTTCTCGCTCGACGCGCTCGCGCTGGATGAAAGCCACGTCGGGGGCACGTACGGTGTCAGGCTCGGATTCGAGTTTGAAGCCAGTCTCCGCCCCGAAGACGACGCCGAGCTTGTTTGCTCTGACATGTTGATACAGCAAACCTGTGAGGTGGGCGATAATTGCGCCGTGTTCGCCGCCGCCGGGTGACATCGTGATCAGCTCTCCTTTAATGAGTTCGTAACGAAAGCTGCCGCGTGGCAGGGTGAGGAGTTCGTCCGCCGTCATCAGTCGAGTCGTCGTGCTCATCAGCGTCCTCGCTTTCGCGCGCAAAAAAAGGAGCGGTCGCGCGAACGGGATGTTATCACACCGCCGTTTCGTTTGACCGCTCCCGGTTCGAGACCTTCCAATGGAGGTGCCGAGAGTCGAACTCGGGTCCAAAGGTCGCGCCCGTCGGAATCTACATGCTTAGACGCTTCTCTGTTGCCTGTCTCTCTCAGGCGCGTTCGCCTCCCGCGGGTAAGTGAAGCGACGAAGACCCCGCCGATGGCTAGCCCGTT
The DNA here is from genome assembly GCA_045807785.1 of Pyrinomonadaceae bacterium. Classification (GTDB taxonomy): domain Bacteria; phylum Acidobacteriota; class Blastocatellia; order Pyrinomonadales; family Pyrinomonadaceae; genus JAIVGV01. Next base: position 9,322 of record JBJMGS010000101.1, on the reverse strand, counting down.
TATCTCGCCCGCCGCACCCGGACACGTGCGGCAGGCCAGCTCAACTGAGTGACATCTCGCTCCGCGCGCTTGAGCAACTTGCGGTGAGACGCCTGCTGGTTAAGGTTAATTAAGCAGCAAGGGCCAATTCATTAGAGTTGGCAATTGTGTTTCCCCAAGCTTTTTAACGAGCCGCTCAGAGTAAGCCCGGCATGCATCCGTCCGAACGTCAAGACCCCTGTCGAGACCTTTCACCCCCGAACGAACTAATCGTAAATCGTCAACCGTGAATCGTCAATCGTCGCGCCCCCAGGTCTGAGCGATTTAACGATTCACGGTTGACGATTTACCTCCTTTAGACGTTCGCGCGAGCCTTCCGGTTGCGTTATAATCTACGGCGCCGGCAGTCTCTCCCGTGGATAAATGCGGCTTTTCGGCAGCCTCTATTTTATCTCCGCCGCGCATCAAACAAGTTTACCCTCGTCGTGCCGCCACACTCAGCCGGTTAAGGAATTTTTCTCATGGCAACTGAGAACCCGCGCCAACTCGCGCCCGCGCGCCGCCCGGTCAAATCGAACGCGCCGCCGCGCCGCCGCTCGCCCATCCGCCGCTTCTGGCTCCCCGCCGTGCTCCTGCTCGCGCTCGCCGCGGGGGGCTTGACCGGCGTCGTCGTCGCCTACGAGCTGAACTACTCGAAGGCGGCAAGCGAGGTCGCGGCGCTGGCGACCTACCAGCCGAGCCAGGTGACGCGCGTCTATGCGGACGACGGCAAGACGGTCATCGGCGAGTTCGCGCTGGAGCGGCGCATCCCGCTGCGCTACGAAGAGATTCCGCCCGTCCTGAAGAACGCCATCCTCGCCGTCGAGGACGCGCGCTTCTTCAGCCACAACGGCATCGACCCCGTGCGCATCCTCGGCGCGGCGTGGAAGAACGTCACGGAGAACCGGCGCGAGGGTGGCTCGACCCTGACGCAGCAGCTCGCCAAGAACCTGTTTCTGACGCGCGAGCAGACCTACACGCGCAAGTTCAACGAGTGGCTCATCGCGCTCCAGATCGAACGCTACTACACGAAGAACCAGATCATGGAGATGTACGTCAACCACGTCTTCCTCGGCGCGCGCGCCTACGGCTTTGAAGCCGCCTCGCAAATCTACTTCAACAAGCACGCCAAAGACCTCTCGCTCGAAGAGGCGGCGCTGCTCGCCGGCATCCCGCGCTCGACTTCAACCTACTCGCCGACGGTGAACATGGCGCGGTCGAAGGAGCGGCGCGATCTCGTCCTGCAACTCATGGCGTCGAACGGCTTCGTCTCGCAGGGAGAGGCGGACGCGGCGAAGGCGCGCCCCTTGAAGATCGCCGACACGGCGTGGTATCCGCCGCCCGCCGCCTCGCACGCGTGGTTCGAGTACCCGGTCGAAGAAGTCCGGCAGTACGTCGAGGACAAGTACACGTCGCGTGTGGCGTTCAGCGGTCTCTCGATCTACACGTCGATCAACCCGGACGCGCAGAAGAAGGCTTACGAGGCGGTGCGCGCGGGACTACGTAACTACGACCGCTCGCACACGAGCTGGCGCTCCGACTACAAAAATATCGGCGCGGACGATGGCGACAACAACCCCGTCCCGACGCCCCAGCAGTTCAACAGCTTCGTCATCCCGGAGTGGTACGCCAACAACTTCGCGCCAGACACCTACGTCCGCGGGCTCGTGACGAACGTTGATCACACACGGAACGAGGCGACGGTGCGCTTCGGCGGGTTCACCGCAACCGTCGCGGCGAAGGACATGGGCTGGTCGCACCATCAGCCGAAAGATGAGTTCAAGCCGGGCGACCTCGCGGAGTTTCACGTCCTGCAGGTGGACAAGGACGCGCGCCGCCTCTCGGTCGAGCTCTCGCAGATACCCTCGATCCAGGGCGCGCTCTATTCGGTCAACGCGAAGTCGGGCGAGGTCATCGCGCTCATCGGCGGCTACAACTTCTACACCAACAAGTTCGACAACGCGACGCAGGCTTACCGCCAGACCGGCTCCTGCTTCAAGCCCTTCATCTACACGGCGGCGATTGAGTGGGGCATGACGCCGGACACGGTCTTGAGCGGCGCGCCCATTAAGCGCGGCGACTGGGAGCCGCACAACTACGACGGCGCGACGAGCTGCGCCAACGTGCCGATGAAGATCGCGCTCGCCCACTCGATGAACATCCCGGCGGTGCACACGCTCGACACTATCGGCATCCAGACGGGCGCGCAGATGGTCAGGCGCTTTGGCATCACCGTGCCGATGGCGCCGTACCTGCCTTCGGCGCTCGGCGCGACCGAAGTTCCGTTAGAGCAGATGGTCTCCGCCTACTCGATGTTCCCGAACAAGGGCATCCGCGTGAAGAACCACCTCATCCGCCGCGTGCTCGACCGCGACGGCGCGCCGCTCGAAGAGTTCGAGAAGACGACCTACAAGGTCGTGAGCGAGTACGTCGCGCTGACGATGGTTGGGATGATGCGCGGCGTGACCGCGCCCGGCGGCACCGCGCCCGGCGCGTCTGTGGTCGGCGGACAGGTCGCAGGGAAAACCGGCACGGTCAACGATCATACAGACGTCTGGTTCATCGGCTACACGCCGACCTATGTGACGGGCGTCTGGATGGGTTATCCGGATCGGAAGAAGAACCTCGGCTCGGACATGACGGGCGGGCACGGCGCGCTCCCGATCTGGGTCGAGTACATGAAAGACTTCTTGAAGGACAAGGATAAAGAGAAGTTCCCCGAAGCGCCGAAGATGCCCGAAGACATCAAGGAGCTTTACCAGCAGCGGCAGCGCGAGATGCGCGAAGAGATGCAGGCTGAGGCGGAGCAGATCAGAGTCGCGCGCGCCGACGCAGGCACAACCGATCCGAACGCCGCGCCCATCGACACGAAGCTCGAACCGATCACGCTGCCGCCATCAGCCGGCGAAGTGGAGACGCACCCGGCGGCGGAAGAAGCGCCACACAAGCCGCCCGTCACCGTCCCCGAAATCGAGAAAGCCGCCCCGCCCGCAGCCTCGGACAAGCCCGCGACGCGCCCGCGCGAAGTGGAGCCGGCCAAGAAGAAGGGCAAGAAGGGCGGCAACGACAACACCGGCACCTGACCGCTCACGACCGGACACATGAAAGGCTGGGAGAGTCTCCGTGCGACACTCTCCCAGCCTTTCGCGTCTTCGGCCCTTTGATGTTTGCTGGTGACGCTTGCCGATGATAGACGCGAGAAAAATTCTAGCGCCGGAGAATCGCGGCGTCCTGCTGGACGTCGTCGTCTTCGTCGTCAACACAATCTTAATGCTCGCCCTCACGAGCCTCTTCGCAAACCTCGTGCGCCAAGCCAACACAGCCGACACCGGCGCACGGGTGGGGGCGCTCCTGTTCTTCCTCGGACTCACCTTCCTGCAACCACTCGGCGCGATTCTGAAACGCAGGCGCGCGCACGAGAGGACGCCCAACCTGTCTGAGCCCTCGCCCGGCTGCCTGTTCCACCCGTTCTTTTACTTCCTCTCGAAGCTACTGTTCCTCATCGCGGCGAGCAGCATGATGGTTGACATCGTGTTCGGCGATGCGCCCTCCAACGGCTCGACCGACTATTTCGGACTCCCGCCGCGACTCTTCACCGTACTTTTCCTGGGCGTGCCCGCGCTCGCCATCCTGAACACCGCCGTCGCCTACTTCTATTTCTGGAAGCCGAAGCGTCCGCCGCTCTTTGAGTTCTTAGAGACGCCTCTATCCGAGTCGCTCGGCGACGCCTGCCTCTTCCTCAACATGATCGGCTACCAGATGTTCTGGGGCTTCCTGATGCTGAGCCTCACCAAAGATCACAGCGGCGTCGGCGACCGGCTGCTCACCTTCGGCTTCACGGCACTGCTCATCTACCTCCCCCCGCGCCTCTTCTACCTCGCCGAAGACGGTCGCCGCCCGTCAACCTGGCTCTGGATGCTGCTCGCGAACACACCCATCCTCCTGCGCATCTTTTTCAGCAAAGGCTAGACGGCGGAATGGGTGTCGTACATTACGGCTTTCCGGCGTACGATTTATGTTAGGTGTATAATCGGAGGTTGCACATGTGTCGGGCAAAACGAATCAAAGTCCTGCTGTTCTTGACCGTCTACTTGTTGAGCTTGCCATCGACTGTGACGACTTCAACTTCCTTACGCAAGTCAGCAGACCTAAGCCTTAAACTCTCGGCGGGAGTGACGACGATACGCGTCATGGAGATGCCGGCGGTGAGTATCATCATTACCAACCGGGGACATGAGCCTGTCACACTAGTGCGACCAGGTGACGGCAGTGACCGCGGTCTCCGAACACCACTCGAAAGGTGGCTCATTAAGCCTTTGCGAGGTGAGGGTGTTCCCAAGGGCATAATCAGAGCCGTCATGCCGGACGACAACATCAACGCGCTCCGCGGCGACGAGGTTTTCACCCTAGCGCCGGGTGAGTCTGAGACCTTCCGCACCTACGTCTGGGCGGCGTTCTCGGAGCCAGGTAAGTACCGAGTTCGGTACGAGTACGAGAACCGCCCCTCGATGGACTGGGGCGGCATCGTTCTCGGTAAACACGATGAAGAGGCGATGAAGCATGTCCGTAAGAGCACGGCATGTAAGCTCACGAGCGGCGAGGTGATCTTTACGGTTACACGGTGATACTGCATTTGCCTAACATTAGATACTCAGTGGTGAAGCCATGAACGACGAAGTGAGAGGCATCGAGGAGTTGATTAAAGAGGCTATCGGGAAGGGCGAGTTCGACGATCTGCCGGGCAAGGGGCAGCCGCTCGATCTCGATCCGTACTTCCAGTCGCCCGAAGACCTGCGGATGGGTCACTCGATGTTGAAGAACGGTGGGTTCGTCCCCGAAGAGGTGCAACTGCTGAAAGACATGGCGGCGCTGCGCGCCGAGTTGAAGTCCTGCCAGGACGAGAAGCGCCGACGAGAATTGATGCGACTCCTACAGGAGAAGAGCGTCGGCTACAGCCTCTTGATGGAGCGCGCGCGGAGGGCACGTTGACCTAAGCGCAGCGTCGTATGAGCGTTGAATCTTTATGACGAGTATAATCAGCGCCGGAGGCAGAAGCGTGAATTACAAAGTTCTCTTACACGAATCGGAAGAAGGGTTCAGTGTCTCCTGCCCCGGTCTGCCCGGCTGTTGGTCGCAGGGCGAGACCGAGCAGGAGGCGCTGGCGAGTATTCAAGAGGCCATCAGGGATTACTTAGCCGCGGTGGACGAGTTAGTGAAAGGCGAGCACGTCCGCGAGATCGAGGTGACGGTGTAGCCGTGCCGAAGATTCCCGGCGTCAATCACCTGGATGCGTTGAAAGCTTTAGAGAAGGCGGGCTTCCGCGTTGTACGTCAGGGAAAACACGTCGTCATGTCGGACGGCGTTCGCATCCTCACGATCCCGCGCCACAACCCCGTGAACGCTTACACCATGGGCGGCATCGTCCGCGACGCGGGCTTGACGGTTGAAGAGTTCAAGAAACTGCTCTGAGGCGTCTTGCGCGCAGTCCCCTACCCAAGAATCTTTCCCAGATAGTGCGGCAGCATCTTGCGCCACCAGGGCCAGTCGTGATCGACGTCGTGCCCCCACATCTCCAGTTGGTGCGGGATGCCCTTGGCGCGCAGGATGTTCGACAGCTCGCGGCTGCGCTCCGGCGCTTCGTACTTGCCCTGTCCCGTGACGACGTAGATCGCTTCGGCGTGTTGCAGGATCGGCAGGTAGTGTTCGTCGTTCAGGTTCGGCAGGTACGAGACCGGGTTGTTGAAATAGACGTGGTCGTCGTTGTAGCCGTCGAAGTAGGAGCGGATGTCGTAGCTGCCCGCCATGGCGATGACGCCGCGGAAGAGATCGGGTCGGCGGAAGTAGGCGTTCGCCGAGAGAGTCGCGCCGAGGCTCGCGCCCGTCAGCAGCGGTCGCGCGTCGCCGCCCGCCTCCCTGCGGATGAGCGGCAAGACCTCTTCGGTCAGGTACTCGTTGTAGCGCGTCAGCAGCAGCGCCTTGAGCTGCGGCGAGGCTTTATCGTTGAGGAGGCTGTAGCGGTTGACGCTGTTGACCGAGTAGGCGCGCACCCGCCCCGACTCGATGAACGGGCGGATCGAATCGACGAGATAGAACCGCTCATACTCTAAGTAATCAGCCGCCGCCGTCGGCAACATCAACAGCGGCACGCCGGCGTGGCCGTAAGCCACGAGCGGCATCTCCATCCCCAGGCGCGGGCTAAACCACGCGGTCGTCCGACGCTGCATCGCGAAACACCTCACATCTTGCGCACCCCCTCTGTGGCGGGCGCACTCGTCTGGAAGAACTTTTTCCCCGTCTCAAGCTTACTTCGCGGTGACAGATAATCCCCCACAACGCGCACGCGACGCAAGCCGCCGCGCCTCAACCGACCCGCGCTTGACGCTCCCGCGAGCCGTCTGTTATAAAAATTTCCCCGCGTCGTGGTGAGTCTCCACTCCACTCCGCGCAGGTGTCAGTAATCCGCAGTAGCTCAATGGCAGAGCATCCGGCTGTTAACCGGAGGGTTGTAGGTTCGAGTCCTACCTGCGGAGTTACAAAGCCCTAAGTCTCATAACTTGAGACTTAGGGCTTTGATCATTCTGCTTTGAGTCCTCGGGGGGCCTTGATCGCAACTGCGCGCGCCGATTCGTGTCGCGCCGGATAGACCTCGCCCGTCCCGCCCGCGCCGTGGGGGCAAAAGAGTTTTGTCCTGCCCCAGACTCGTGCCCTCCTTCACCTCTTCAAGTCAGCCGTCCAGTTCAGAATCACGGTCGGCGGCTGAGCTTTCGTGTCGCCGATGAGCGTTCCGATAATAAATTTTTGACCGTCGGGCGAAACGTCGTATTCGTGAAAAATGGCGCCCTCTAATGCCAATGTTCGAGTTTTGAAAAGCGGCTTCGGCGCGGCGAATTGAAATTCCGTCTCGCCGGTCTTCACTGACGAAGCCATCATCTGCCCGTCGGCGGCGATGAAAAAGAGTTCGCCGCCGTCGCGCCGCCAGACGGGAAGCTTGCCGCCTGCGGTCGAGACGATCTTTTTGCCCGCGCCCAGTTTGCCGTCCGCGGAAAACGACTGGACGTAGATTTCGTAATTGCCTGTTTCATCGGATGAATAGGCGAGCCAGCGTCCGTCGGGCGAAAGCTGCGGGTGCTGCTCGTCGAACGGCGAATTCGTCAACTGATATTCTTTCCTGTCACCAAACATCGGCAGCGCCCACAGATCCATGCGCGTCTTGGCGCCGCGCTCCATGAAAAGAATGAAACGACCGTCGGGCGACCACGATGCGGGAAAGGCGGTTCGCGGAAGAAGAATCTCGGCATCACCGGAGCCGCTGGCGGCTTTCACTGCGATGTCGTTCCCGTCGTTGTGCGCGATGCGGCTTCCGTCCGGCGACCAGACCGGCATCTGACTGAACGTCGAAGTTATTCGCAGTCCGGTTCCTTTTTCGAGATCGACGACCCAAAGATTTGAGCCTGCCCCGGGATTTAAGCCTGTCCCGGCGGAACTCATTTCCCTTCTCACAACGAGGCGTTTCCCGTCGGGTGAAAGCATCGGGCTTTGACCGACGCTGACCTTCATCGGGGCATCAATCGCTCCCGACTGCCGCCCGGCACGGTCGTACCAGAGGAGCTGATAATCCCGCTGCCACTGTCCCTGCCAAACCAGAACGCCGTTGTCCGAGACGGAGAATCGCCGAACATTAGCATTGTTTTTCGCGCCGGTAATGATCGGAATCGGCTCGCCGGTGAGAGCGAGTTTTCCCGCGTCGAAAGCCTGAGCTACCAGCACGTCATTCTGTAAAAAGATCAGCCAGCCCGGCGGGGCGTAAACCGCCGCCCCTCTGACATCGCCAATTTGTTTGATCTCCGGCGAATCGAGCGACCCTACCCAAATGCCTCCCCTCCGAGGCAAAAGAAAATGGCGACCGTCGGGCAGAAAGTATGGATTGCGATGCTCTACATCACCTTCGGTCTGCATATCCGCCGGCTTCGGCTCGCCACCCTGCGCCGGCACCTGCATGAGCGTCATGCGATAGCCGGGAGCAAAGACGATGATGCCGTCTTTGCTCCACGTCCCTCCGATCAGTCGAGGGGAATCGCACAACACCTGCGCGTTCGCGCCCGTCAGGTCAGAGCGCTTGAGCTTTCCGTTGGAGCCGTATGCGATTGCTCGACTGTCCGGCGACCAGAATGGCTCTAATGCGTTCTCGGAACCCGGCAGAACTTTTACTTCGCTGGAATCGAGGTTGCGGACGTAGAGCATACTCTTGCCGTCCGCAGACATGGCGGTAAAAGCGATCTTCTGCCCGTCGGGCGAGATGACAGCCGCATCCGGCAGCGTATCGTTAAAGGCGAGCTCGGGCGGCGGGATAAACGAGAGCCGCACGGCGCGTGCTTCGTTGGCAGAACGACTTGAGAAATAGAGCGCGCCGAGCGCGAGCATCGCTAACGCGAACGCGCCCGCGACCGCCCACGCGAGCCAGCCGCGACGCGCCGCCCATCCTGCGCTCTCTTCAACTGCCGCGTTCGCCGCTGTCGTCAGACCGCTTCCAGATGAGCTGTTCGGTGACGACAATGCTTCGAGCGCGAAGCCGAGGTCGTGCGCCGAGTGGAAGCGTTGCTCCGGCTTCTTCTCCAGACACCGCCGCATGATCTTTTCCAGCGCGGGCGAAATCTTCCGCGTGCCGTCGCCGTCCAAATCCGCCACGTCCGTCTTCAGGATCGCGTTCAGCAACTCGACCACGGACTCGCCCGCGAACGCCCTGCGCCCGCTCAGCATCTCGTAGAGGACGACGCCGAACGAGAAAATATCAGAACGATGATCCGCCACCGCCCCGCGCACCTGCTCCGGCGACATGTAGCCGACCGTGCCCATCACGACGCCCGGATTCGTCAGGGGTTTGCGCGTCTCGGCTTCCATATCCGCGCCGCCCGTGAGCCCCGCCGGCTTCAGCTTCGCCAGCCCGAAATCGAGAATCTTCACGCGGTCGTCCGTCGTGACGAAGATGTTCTCGGGTTTAAGATCTCGATGGACGATTCCCTTCTCGTGCGCCGCCGAAAGTCCGGCGACGATCTGCTGTGCGTACTCGACGGCCTTGCGCGTCTGAATTGCGCCGCCGCTCAGACGCGCGCGCAGTTCCTCGCCTTCTAACAACTCCGCGACGATGAAGGGCGAGCCGTCGCTCGTGCCGATGTCATAGACAGTCAGGATGTTCGGATGGTTGAGCGCGGATGTCGCCCGCGCCTCCTGCTCGAAGCGGCGCACTCGTTCCGCGTCCCTTGCAAAATCGGCGGGCAGAAGTTTAACGGCGACTTTGCGGTCGAGC
>JBJMGS010000100.1:0-1761 GCA_045807785.1 Pyrinomonadaceae bacterium | reverse complement strand
CGGCGTCCAGATCGTCAGCGAACTCAAGCGCAAATCCCTGCTCGTCCCCGTCGTCGTCTCGTCCGACGAGACGCAGCAGCAGGGCGTCATCAAGGCGTTCAAGATGGGCGCGGCCAACTACGTGCGCCGCCCCTACAGCCGCGAGGAGCTGCGCGACATCGTCGAGAAGACGCTCTCCTACAAGCTGCGCTTCATCGAGGACGTGAAGGTCTTGCCCTTCGTCCACGAGAAGATCGAGTTCGAACTGCCGAGCGATCTCTCCCTGATGAACGGCGTCCTCCATTACCTGCACGAGCGCGTCGTGCAGCTCGGTCTCATCAACCCGGAGCGCTCGAACCTCTTCATCGCGCTCGACGAGGCTTTCGTCAACGCCGTCAAGCACGGCAACCGCAACGACCCGCACAAGATCGTCCGCATCACCGCAGACCTCTCGGCGCAGGAGGCGCGCTTCACGGTCGAGGACGAGGGCTTGGGCTTCAACGTCAACGACATTCCCGATCCGCTCGACCCCGCCAACCTCTTCAAATCTTCGGGGCGCGGCGTGCTCCTCATCTACAACATCATGGACGAAGTCCGCTACAATGAGCGCGGCAACCGTCTGACCATGATCAAGCGACCGGAGGAGACACTCGATCACAAACTGATCGACTCGCTCACGCCAGATGACAGCACCCCCCACCCTCAAGACGACTGACACGCGACCGACCGACCACGGGTCAGCGTCACTCTCATTAAACAACTCTGACGAAGCGGAGACTGACGATGCGCACGCGCACGAACACGCGTCGCTCCTCGGCGCGTGGCGCTGGTGGCTGCCCATCGCGATAGTGTCGCTCGCGCTCGCGCTCCTCTTCGCCGATCCGTTCGCGGGCGACTGGGACGCGCTCGACTACACGGTGCTCGCCATCCGCGGCGAGCCCTCGACCATGCTCTTCGGTCGGATGCTCTTCATCTTCACGAACCACTTCGCCTATAAGCTCGCGCACGCGGTCTTCGGCCTCCGGCCAGAGCACGCCTACCTGCTCTTCAAGTACATGGTCGTCTGCGAAGCGCCGCTCGCAGTCGTGGCCCTCTGGACGCTCGCGCGTGACCTGACGGATTCGGCGCGCGCCGCGACCGTCGCCGCGCTGATGCTCGCCCTCTCGCCCTTCTACGTCCTCTACAGCGGGCAGGCGATGACGGAGATTCCGTCGCTCCTGCTGCTTTCGGTCGCGCTCACCATTCACTTGCGGGGCTTGCGACGCCGCAGCACGACGCTCGTCCTCGTCGGCGCGGCGCTCCTCGGCACGGGCAACAACGTGCGCGAGGTCGCCGCGCTCTACGGCGTGTGGCTCCTCGTCGGGGCTTACGCCTGCGGCTGGCGTTTCCGTCCGCGCGATCTCTTCGTCACGGCGCTGGCGTGCACAGTCTTCTTCGTCTGCGCCTTCGCGCCGTTTCTCTCCTACTACCTCGGCGACATACACAACTACCGCGCGGGCTGGTACGGCTGGGTCGATTCGATGCGCTCGGAAGAGTCCGTCCACCCGGTGCGGCTGAAAAACTTCGCGCCGCTCTTCTTTTTCTTCTTCGTCGCCGCGCCGCTCGCGCTCGCGACGCTGCCCTTCGCCGCGTTCAAAGAATGGAGGTCGCGCGGCTTCTCGCCCTTGCTCGCGCTCGCCCTCGTCGGCGTCTTCGCGAATTTGATGCTCGTCACGCACTACAGCACGATCATCAACGGTCGCTATCTGCTGACGGGGCTGCCCGGCGTCACGCCGCTCGCCG
>JBJMGS010000099.1:0-13341 GCA_045807785.1 Pyrinomonadaceae bacterium | reverse complement strand
TTGACGAGGCCGTCCGCGCGCAACATGATGTTTTCCGGCTTGATGTCTCGATGCACGATGCCGCTGCGGTGCGCGGCATCCAGTGCGGCGGCGATTTGGGTGGCGATATCAAGCGTTTCTGCGAGCCCCAAGCGCGTCGTCTGCAATCTGCGGCGCAGCGTCTCACCTTCGATGAACTCGGAGACGATAAAGTGTTTGTCGCCGTAGCTCCCGACTTCATGGATGGTGATGATATTCGGATAATTCAGAGCTGATGCGGCTCTGGCTTCCTGTTCAAAGCGACGCAATCGTTCCGGAGTATTGACCACATCGGCAGGCAGTACTTTGAGTGCCACTTTGCGGTTGAGTCGCGTGTCGTGAGCCAGGTACACCTCTCCCATCCCGCCTGCGCCGAGTTGTGAGTGAATCCTGTAATGGCCGAGACTTGTGTCGGGGGAAAGAGGCATAGCCATCAATGGTATGTACTTCTCTACTCTGAACAAGACTGTACTCTATTATAATGCAGGTGCAAGTCAAGAATTCGGGTCAGGCAGAGTGTGAGCATGAAGAGAACAGTTTCAACGGCCGCCGCTAACAACTCATTCAACCCGGCGCCTCGAGAGCATCCTTTTCAAGATGATTCCTTACGGCGTATGCTGTGCGCTTCTCGCTCGGCGCGGGTTAATTCAGGCGTTAGGCCGACAAAACTTTGATAGACAAATGAGCCAATCAGAGGTGCCAAATCCGTACCAAGTCCTTGCCTGGATAGCCGCGTCCGTGGGGGCGGGGATAGCGCTCATCCAGCTACTCTTCAACTCGATTCGTGAGCGCCGGGTGCGCCGGCAGGATCAAGCGCGTTTTGGGTACGAGCTACTGGACACTCTTTTTGATGATCCGGCTGGAGAGGTGTTACGGAAGATTGATCGCGGGAAGTGGAGTACCGATAAAACAACTGACGATGCCAAATTCTTTAAGGCTTTCCGGCAAGCCTTCGAGTCCGGTCGTTCAAGCAACGATCAAGATGTAATTGCTGCGAGGTTAGAATTTGATCGTGCCCTATACTATTTTGATCGAATCCAACACGCGATCGAAGCTAATCTCACGCGTCTTGAGGACGTGCGTGCGCCGTTGAGGTGGTACGCAGAAATCCTCCAAGAAAGCGAGACAGGCATCGCCGCGTATGCCGAAGGTGTTTATTACGAGCGGGCGGTGCGGCTACTGGCCGAGTTAACCAAACCGCCTAAGCTGCGTTCACGCCTGTCTCGCACTCACTAGCGGCCTCACAAAACGCCGAAGGGCCTTCGTCTGCCACCGGCCGGCGGGATTCGCGCCCCGGAATCTGATCGCGCCCCGGCCCTGCCGCCGGTTGATCTCCAATTACGCTCTCAATGGATATTTACTCTCACGTTTTGCCGGACATGCAGCAAGCCGCGACAGAGAAATTGGAGAAGATGCTTTTCAGTGGATGAGGCGAGCGGCGAAGTTGGCACACTTATCGGCACACAAAACGGGCAGCCCTATTTCAAGGCTGCCCGTAAGTGTTTGTGACTAAAAGACTGGGAGGCAGGGACTCGAACCCCCTATTTTGAGGCGCGCTAAATTGCCGGACACTCTTCGCCTGTACGATCTTCGTCACACATGCGCCACGCTCTTACTGGCCGCGAACGAGAACCCGAAAGTTGTTGGTGAACGTCTCGGTCACTCTCCCATCACTCTTACGATGGACGTGTATTCGCACGTCCTGCCGGATATGCAGCAAGGCGCGACGGAGAAACTTGAAAAGATTCTCTTCAAGAGCGGGACGAATTAAATTCAAAGCCGGGAGGAATGAATGAAGGAATCACGTACGGGACAATATAACTGAAACGACTCGTTCGATAGATTATAAAAAGGAGGTCACTTATGAGAGTGTCTTTGCCTTTTGGATAGAGTAAATGCGGATAAGCGACCGCATTTTACGAGCTGACGGAGCATTACTCTGAGAGCTTACAATTAGAGATGGTCATTGTTTGAGACCATCAAATATGGGGGGTTCTCAAGAACCCCCATGGGCGGGCTCAACCAACACTCACTTACACAGACCGCTTAGAACTTCCCACAGAAGATCCAGAGTCGAAAGCGGGGAAAACTCTTTACTGCGGGATCCCCATCTGGCGTAGCAAGTTCGCGAAGCGCGGATCGTCGCGCAGCGAGTCCCAGACCGGCTCGTCTTTGTAGAAACCGCCTATCGCGCCCGTTCCCAGTCCGCGCTCAAGCCACGCGAACGCCTCGTCGCGCTCGCCGAGCGCCGCGTAGATTTTGGCGATCCACTCCGCCTGACTCGCGTCGGCGGCGGAGAGCCGCTCCAACTGCCGCACGACTTCGAGCGCCTCCCGGCGACGCCCCTCGGCGGCATAGACGAGACCCGTGTCGTAGATCAGAACCGGGTCGTCGTGGCGCTCGCGCTTGGCCGCGTCGAGTCCGGCGAGCGCTTCGTCGTAGAGGCGGTTCTGGGTGTAGATGCCGATCTCGGTGGTCGTCGTGAAGGCCGGCCCCAGCTCGTTCGCCTGCCGGAGAACTTGCAGGGCGCGCGCGTAGTCGCGCTTGAGGAGGTAGTGGAGCGCCACCTGCCGCGCGATGATCGCCGAGAGCGGGTCTAGCTCGCGCGCCGTGAGCATCTCGCGCAAGCCCTCGTCGAGTCTGCCCTCGCGCAAAAACGTGAGCGCGAGATATAGGTGCGCGATGGCGAGGCTGGGGCTCAGCTCGGTGGCGCGTCGCAACTCGCGCTCGGCGTCGGGGAAGTTGTAAGGCGCAAAACCCATCAGCGAGTAGCCGACCGCGACGTGCGCCTCGGCGAGGTTCGGGTCTAAGGAGACGGCGCGGCGCGCGGCCTCTTCGAGACGGCGGCGGCCTTCCGACGGCGGGATGTAGCCGCGCACGCCGAGGTTGCCGTAGGCTTCGCCTAGCCCCGCGTAGGCGAGAGCGTAGTTGGGGTCTTCGGCGATGGCCTGCTCGTAGAAGCGCGCGGCGATCTCAAGGTCTTCGCGCGTGCGTCGATGAATGTATGCGCGCCCGCGCGTGTAGAACTCGAAGGCTTTAAGATTGTCGGTGCGCCGCTTCGTCATCTCCTCGCTCGCCTCGCCCGTCAGACGCAGACGCAACTGCCGTGAGATGTCCCTGGAAATCTCTTCCTGCACGCCGAACACGTCCGAGAGTTTGCGGTTGTACTGCTCACCCCAGATGTGGCTGTTGTCGTCGGCGTTGACCAACTCGGCGCTGACGCGCAGCTCATCGCCCGTCTGCACGACGCGCCCCGTGAGTACCGCCTGCACGCCGAGTGCGCGCGCCACCTCCTGCGGGTCTGGCGCGTCGGCCTGCGGGTCGCGCACCTTGTAGCGGAAGACGGAGCTGCGCGCGATGACTTTCAGGTTGGGAAGCCGCGAAAGGTTGTTGATGAGGCTCTCGGTGATCCCGTCCGAGATGTATTCGGAGTTGGGATCGCCGCCCGCGTTGACGAAAGGCAGGACGGCCATCGAGTTGATCGTTCGACGCGCCCGGTGTGGAAAGTAGAGAGCGGCGGCCAGCACGAATAGAATCGCGACGAGCGCAATCACGATGGCCCGACGCGAGGCCGTCCCACCGACGAAGCCCACGTACTTACGCACACGGCCATTCGCTACGCCGTCGTGCTGCGACTGCTCAAGGTCGCCCAGCATCTCGCGCGCGGTTTGGTATCTCTCTTGGGGATTCTTGGTGAGCGCACGACTGACGATCTTTTGCAGTGCGGGCGTCGCAGCGGGAGCAAGCTCCGCGAGGGAGGGCGGCTCGCGGTCGAGCACCTGGACGACCACGTCGCTCGCCGTCTCGCCGGCGAAGGGCGCGCGCCCCGCAACCATCTCGTAGAGCACACAGCCCAGACTCCAGATGTCTGTGCGCGCATCCGTCTTGAGTCTTCTTAACTGCTCCGGCGACATGTAATACACGGTGCCCGCGACGACACCCTGCTCGGTCGTCGTCCCCGTGCCTAAGGTCGAAAACGGTAGAGAGCGCTCCTCCGCCAGCTTGGCGATGCCGAAGTCGAGCACTTTCACGATGCCGTCAGGGCGCACCATGATGTTTTCCGGCTTGATGTCGCGGTGTATGACGCCCGCCTCGTGCGCGGCCACCAGAGCGCGCCCGACCTGAACGGCGACGGCGACGCCCTCGGCCACGCTCAACCTTGCTTCGCTCATGCGCCGCCTGAGCGTCTGGCCTTCGACGTACTCGGTCGCCATCAGTTGCAACTGGTCGTCCGACTGTTCGACGCCGTAGACGGTGACAATGTTCGGGTGGTTGAGGGCGGAGGCCGTCTGCGCCTCTTTCAGCAGGCGATGGACGCGGGCGTCGTCGCTCGTCAGTTGCGGGTGCAGAAGCTTGAGCGCGACCGGGCGATTCAGTCGCGTGTCTTCCGCGAGGTAAACCTCGCCCATCCCGCCCGCGCCGAGCAACGATTCGACACGATACTGGCCGATGTGTCTGCCAAGCATCGCCTGCTCGCGCTCGCGCGCGACGAGAGAGGCGACGACGTGAAGAGCTTCGGCCTCGATGAAGGAGCCTGCCTCCGTGTCACAGCGCAGAAGACCGCCGACCTCCGCAATGAGCGCCGCATCGCCGTCACAAGCCCTTTGTAGAAAAGACACGCGCTCGTCCGGCGAGAGTTCACGCGCCGCGTGAAAGAGGTCTTCGATTCTTTGCCAGCGCTCAGGAGTCATCGGCAAGAAAACTCAAAGGTCGGATTTTGCGGGATGCTGGGATGCTAACGTGTTACGGCTGGCTTGTGACTGCTTTATATAGCCACGAGCGGGCCACGCTCCAGTCACGAATAACTGTGTTGGGATGAATGCCCATCACTTCGGCTGTCTCATCGACGCTCAAGCCACCGAAGAAGCGCAATTCGACTACGCGCGCTTTGCGCGGATCGAATTTCGCGAGACTTTCAAGCGCTTCGTCCAGCGCCACCAGGTCGGCGGTCTTCCCTTCGGCGACCTGTGCCGTTTCGTCGAGGGTGACTCTTTGAGCGCCGCCGCCGCGCTTTTGGTACTGCTGTCGGCGCGCGTAGTCAACGAGGATTCGCCTCATCATTTCAGCGCAAATCCCAAAGAACTGGGCGCGATTTTGCCAACGCGTTTTTTTCTGATCGACCAGACGAACGTAAGCTTCGTTAACCAGCGCCGTCGTTTGCAAGGTGTGATCGCCACGCTCGCGGTTCATGTAGTGATGCGCGAGCCGATGCAGTTCCGCATAGACCAGGGGAACCAATCGCTCATACGCTGCCTGATCGCCGTTGCTCCAATCAACCAGCAAGCCGGTGACGTTTTCTAAATTGGATAGAGGCATTGTCCGTCCATCACACGAAACGGCACGATTCCGAAAGGCAACCGGATTATACACGCAGCCGCTTTCACCACGACCTGCCATTCACAATCAACATGACATTTCTGTTGCGGATGGTGTCGCCCGGCCCGTTTTCCCGCGTTATAGGGCTGAGAGCAGAATTCAATACAGCCAACAGGGGGAACACACGAGACGGCTCAATATTCGAAAGCGAGTGGCGACCGCAGTCGCACCGGCGACGGATGGGCAAACCGCCTGCGTGATCAATCGCTTATGACACCGAGAGCCAGTGAATGCCATGGCATCTGAGGATTACGTCTGTCTGAACATCGAGTGCCGCTACCATTCATCGCAGCCGTTCCCGTTTTGCCCGAACTGCGGTCATCGAAATACGTTCGTGACGCAAAGCGATATGCGCGTGCGCGGCTGTATCGGCGGCACCCTGTTTTTCGGGATTGGCTGCTTCCTGCTGCTCATTGCTGTCTTCGCGTCAGTTGTCTTCGCGAACAAGCACACCGCGCTGAGAGTGAATGATGTGGCGGCTCTGCTGCTTCTCTACGGGTTGAGCGCAGTGTTTCTGATCGGCGGCATTTCTATCGCGATTGGCGGTGGCAGGTGGTTCATTAGGTCGATAATCGCTTTCGCGACTCGCGGTCGTACGTCGCGGGTCCGACCGCCGAGCGACGATAATCTTCATGGTTGAACTGACATTGAGAGCGAGTGTTTGGTTGGCGAGGTATAAATGAATGCAAGAACTCACTCGTGATGTTTGCGCCAGGGTCGGGATGAGATGGAGTTTATTGTTTGCCGCTTTGGGAGTGCTCGCCGCCTTTCTTCTCCTGCTACTGCTCAAAATACAAGCACTGCTGACCGACCCAGTCCCGGAATTACAGTTCGGAATCGTAGTCGGGTTAGCAACACTATGTTTATCCGCAGCCCTATTCGGGGGGTTAGCCGGGAGGATTGTTTATCTCGGCGGAAACAACATAGCGATCAATCTGGTTGTTGGCGTGGTGCTGGCTCTGGGCTGTGTGATCATTCCAGCAATCGCAGGCTCCGTAGTAGGTGTGCTAATGGCCGCATCCAAACAGCCGTCGTTTGTCAGGTCGAATCTGCTGGCAGACGCCGGTAGCCTTTCACTTCTGATTTTGTTTTACGGCAGCGGTCCCGCTGCCTTGCTCGGCTTGTTATATGGAGTGCTGGTTAAGGTAACGCTCGACCGAAAGTTGCAGCGCAAGGCGAAAGCCTAAAACATACAACTGCCTTCACCACGACCCGCCATTCACAACAAACATTACATTTCCGTTGCGGATGGTGTCGCTTGGCCCGACTTCTCGCGTTAAGGTTCGAGAACAGAATTCAACTCAGCGACGGAGGGACACATGAGAAGACTTAATATCTGGAAAAGAGTGACAATCGCGATTGCCCTGGTGACGGTGCTGGCTACGGGGGCCGTCTGGGAAGTTAGCCGCGCGCGCTCTTTTAATCCGCAGCCTGACCCGCCGGGCCGCTACACGATGGTCGGAATCGTGCGCGGGCAAAGCATACGCATCAATGCCTCAAACATCGCTCCGAGCGATCCGAATTTGCCGCCCGATCCCTGCCGCGTGCGTCTGGGTTTTGTGGACGCCGACGGCAACCTGATAACCAATCCGCGTACCGGCGAAGCGGTGGGGCGCACGGTCACGCTGCAAAGGGGTCAGTCCACCTTCCTGCACCTGGACGCTGATGAGTTTGTCGTCGGCGACACGACGGTCGGACGCCTGCAATTACGCCCGGTCTTCCGCTCAGTGACGTTGAACTCCAATGGGCAAGCTCCGCCTGACCCTTGCGTGCCATCGGTTGAAGTCATCGACAACGCGACGCTCAAGACCTCGTTCGTTTACGCGGGCACGCCGTCGTTCGCCGACCCGCCCGATCCCGACCGCCATCAGTAGGAATGGCCGGGAGAGTGAGCGGCGGTGAAATCGCCATTCGGCCAGCCGTAACGTGTTCAGGATGGCCGCGCAGGGTTTTTCGACCAGCGCTTGAATCACTACGCGCGTGCCGACGCCCTCGCCGGACTTTCGCCGTTCATCGAAAGTAGAAGCAATGACGAAATCAAAGGAGGTCAACATGAAACTTCATTTCCGCATTCTGCTCGCCGCCGTGATGCTCGCGGCGCTTGGATACACCGCCGCCGCACAGCCTCGTCTCACGCCTTGTGAGCTTGCGGCTGCGGGGAGCGTCACAGCCCCCTCGCTGCCTAAGCACATGACCTGTACGGTTGGCGGCGAGAAGCGAGAGGCGCTGGTTTACGCGCCGTCTATCACACTCAAAGACGGGAAGCTGCCGGTCGTCTTCGCCTTTCACGGTCACGGCGGCAACATGCAGGGCACGGCGCAGTTGATGCACATTCAGACCGTCTGGCCGGAAGCGATTGTCGTCTATCCGCAGGGTTTGAAAGGGAGGCCAAGCCCGGTTGATCCACAGGGATTGAAACCGGGATGGCAGGTCGAAGCTAACCAAGCCAATGTCGGAAATAAAGACTTGGAATTCTTCGACGCGATGGTGGAAACACTGCGACAGAAATACTCGGTTGACGACACGCGCATCTACTCGACCGGCTTCTCGAACGGCGGCATCTTCAGTTACCTGCTTTGGGCGGAGCGCGCCCAGACGATAGCAGCCATCGGCGAGGTCGCGGGACGGCTCTGGGATTCGGAACAACTAACACAGCCGCGCGCGGCGTTGGCGATTGCGGGCAGGAACGACACGACCGATCTGTTCGCCCTGCAACAAAAGACAATTAATGAAAAAGCTCGTCCGGCTGATAACGCCAACGCGCCGGGACAGCAATGCGCCGTGCCGGGCGGCGCGCAGAGCGGGACGCAGTGTACACACTATTCATCAACGACTCACACGCCGGTCAAGACGCTGATCCATCCCGGCGCACACGTCTATCCGGCATGGGCACCGCAGGAGATCGTGGATTTCTTCAAGGCGCACCATCTCTAAGTTGAGGGGAAACGAAGCGCGCGCAGACTTCCTTTTTGAGTGAGCGCGCACGCGCGCGAGTAACGACAGACATGAGGAGGTGAATGATGAACTTCAAACCAAGATGGATTTTCGGGCCGGTCTTAGCGCTGGCACTATCCCTCGCAGGAGCCGTGCTATCGGGCGGCATGTTTCCGGTGGCCGTAAAATCTGCGCCTGCGCCTGCGCCCGCATCGGCTACGACGTGTCCGCCGTACAGTTTTGTCAACAACATCAACCTCGCCAAAAACCCGAGCTTCGAGGTCGTCGGGCCGGGCGGGGCGCAAACGAGCTGGCAGATGGGCGGCCCGAATCAACCGCCTTCGGCGGCGAATCAATGGCTGATGCACTCCAGCAATTCAGGCGCTCAGGTGACATCCAATCTTGTGCCCACCAACGTGCCCGGCCCGGGCGGCAACAAGATGCTTCACTTCATCGCCGGGGGCAATGAAGGCGGCATCTATCAAACGCTGCAATCGGCTCCATCGAAGGTCATGTTTTCCGTCTGGGTCTTTGTCAGGCGCGGACACGTGGCGATCCAGCCCAACGGCGGCAATCAAGGGCCTTCGTCTTGGAGCACCAAGCATGAAGAGTGGGAGCAACTGCGCGTCTGCACCGACGGCACAGTGCCCACGGGTATGTTCGTCATCTGGAACGAAGACCCGGGCGGCGGCGAGTTCTTCGTGGATCGCGCCGAAATAAGAGAGACGCCGTAACCGAGTTCTACCCGATTCATCAGTCGGATCGTGCGCCTGCTGCTGACTGTGTTGCTCGGACTGAACGGCTTTCGCATTTACGAGCGCGGCGGAAGGGATGATGGCGTCGAACATTCAAAATTGGAAGCGCAGAAACTCCATCCCCGCGCCGCTCGCCGTCGGCGTCGCGCTCGTGGCGCTCACCGTCTGTGTGCTCATGCTCTCGCTCGCGGCCCCGCGCTGGCTGGCGGCGCGCGCGAGCCGACGTTGGGAGCGCGTCGAGGGCTTCGTCGTCGAGTCGAAGCTGCCCGCCTGCGATTATCACTGCTGGCCTTTCGTCAAGTATCGCTTCGTCGCGGGCGGGCAGGAATTTACGGGCGAGCACATCGTTGCCGGGCCGCAGGACTACTACAACGAGAGCGAAGCGGCGGCAAAGGTTCGCCAGTATGCGCTCGGTCGCAGAGTGACGGCCTACTTCGACCCCGGCGATCCTGCGTCGTCCTGTCTTGAACCCGGCGTGTTTCGTTGGTCTGTCTATCTGTTTCTTTTAATAGGCGGCTCTTGCTTGTTCGTCTTCATCTATTTGACGCAGGCGGTCGTCAGAGGCAAGCCGTTGCCGCTCGTCAAAGGCGGCGAGCCGCCCCCAGCCGTCGAGTCGTACGACTTCACCCCAAAGGGTTAGTTCACAAGCGACTGAAAGCTTCGGGCATTCAATAAGGAGAGAAAGATCATGAAAGCACTATGCACATGCCTTCTCGTGCTGATGGTCGGTGTCGCCTTGACCGTCGCGCTCGCCGCGAGCGGGCAGAAGAACGTCGGCGCGCAGAGCAGTTATCAAGGGAGTCCGCAGAATACGCCGCCTCATCCGCTGCCGCCGCGCAACTCTAACGGGCCGGGCGAACCGCCGCACCCGCACGCAAGCCCGACTCCCTGTCCCGGCCTCCGCGACTGCACCGCCGCAGAGAACGACACCCCCAAGCAGTTTCACGTCGAGTTCCCCGGCCCCGACGGCATGACGCTCCACGGCCACATGTACGTGCCGGGCGTAAGTACCCAAGCCCAGTTCGACGCCCTGACGAAGCCGCCCGCCTCCGGCCACGGTCACATCGCCGAGGCCACTCCTAAGGTCGAGAGCACAGCTGGCGGCATCGTTGCTCTCAAAAGGCTATACCCGGCAGTCATCTACAACCACGGCAGCGAGCCTGACCCGAAGGGCGTGCCCTCGCTCGCCAAACTCTACGTGGATCACGGCTACGTCTTCTTCGCGCCCGACCGGCACGGGCAGGGTCTATCGAAGGACGCCGGCACTTACATCGTAGACCGTGAACACGCCGGCGAAAACTCCCTGATGCTCCACAAACTCTACAACAAGGACGTGACCGCCGCCGTCGAGTGGTTCAAGAAACTGCCCTATGTGAACCCGAACCGCATCGCCATGACGGGCATCTCCTACGGCGGCATTCAGACCCTGCTGACGGCTGAGAAAGACCCCGGCATCCGCGCCTACGTTCCGTTCGCACCCGCCGCCGAGTCGTGGGGCAATCAGGAACTCCGCCAGTATCTCATCAACGTCGTCCAGAACGAGAATGCCCCGATATTCATTATTCAGGCCGAGGGGGACTACAACACCGGCCCCGTCACAACGCTGGGCCAGCAACTCGCGCTGAAGGGGAACCCGCGCAAGTGGAAGTCGAAACTCTATCCGCCGTTCGGCTGCACGAATCAAGACGCGCACGCGCGTTTCGCCATGCACTGCGACGGCATCTCCATCTGGGATCAGGACGTGCTCGCCTTCCTCGACGAGTGGGTGAGATGAAGCGACGACAACGACAAAGATGGACATACGTCTGTCAACTCTGCCGAAAGAGACGCTATTCCGCGCTCCGGTTGAATGAGTTGTTAGATTGCGCCTCTCGTCGCACCATGCATTTACGGTTTGAGTTTCCACAACACTGAAGGTGGGCGCGCTTGCGTCTTTGCTTCCCGCCTCTTGCGACCGCCGCGCGCGGGCGCGACTCGGGCATGACAAAAGCGCTCATCTCTGCCCGTTCTTCTTGGGCCGCCCCTCGCGTTCGTAGATGAACTCGCAGATCTCCCTCTTCAACTCCTCCCGGGTCTGGCGGATCGCATCCTTCTCCTTGTCGATGTCTTTCACACCATCCATGATCGCCTTCAAGTCCTCTTGCGCGGACTTCGCCGCCTGTGTCAGGACCAAGAAGACGAGGGCCTCGATGTCACCATCAGTGAGGCCGCCCAGGACCGCGAAGTCCGGCCTTACGGCCTGACGCGCCCGCCCGATCGCCTCCCGGCGTGGCGCGGAGGGGAGTGCCCGGCCGCGCACCGCGTCGGACTTGGAGAGCTCCCGGAACTTGGCAGCCGCCTCGGGCCGCAGCCGCGACGTCACGGAGTCGAAGAAGGCCTGGATGCGCTTGTCCGTACACGGCATGATCTCGGGGGCGCGGGGAGCCTGCCGGGAGACCTCATCCCCCTTACCCGACGCGACGGGCCCGGTCTGCGCGAGACACGGGGCGCATGACAGTGCCACAACTGCCAGCCTTAGTAACATTTTCATCGGCTACCCTCCCCCTCAATCTCGTCTCTAGTTGACATAGCTATGCAACAGCAATCTAACGCTCGGCATCAGCGGCGCGCACGGGCCTTTGATCATGAGAAGAACGCTAATTGCGCGTCCGCTGCATGCCTTTGTTGGGCGCGGCGTGGCAACTATTATGCTCGCGGCGTGAGCCTCCAACTCGCTATCACCCTTTCAAATTCTCGCGCATCCCTTTGATTCCTGTCAGGTGATGTGCGAAGAATCAACTCGTATTCGACCCCTTTATGTAAAGCAATGATGTGATCTATCACCACATTTTTATTCTTCTCGACAAACTGAACAAGAAACCTCCTACCTTTTAATCTTCCCAGCCGAATCCACTTTGAGCCTAACACTTTCATCTGCTCGACACCTTGCTTCTGTCTCAGATTGGAGACTTCCTCATTTTCATAATCACTTACAGACCACTCATCTCCCATCTCGTAACCCACGAATGCCTCAATAGAAGCGTCATCTGAGAGCGGAATAAAGCGCCCATGATCGCCCATACAAACGCAGCCATATTTTTCATCGGGCGCGCATCTAGCTGAGTTCCAATATCCCTTCAGCCCTGCCGGAATAATAATCGAGAATCCATAGACCCAATTTCTGTATTTTCCGGTATAGGTCTTCTGGTCTGGACATGGCTCTGCCGAAACTGACTCGGCGCGTTTAATCTGCGACTTCGCGACTGGAGCCAAAATGACAACTATCAGTAAAACGCCGATAGCAGCTTTTATATTCATTCGACTCATATTCAATTAGAAGCGCCCAACGCCCGACATCACCTGCCCGCCGGCCCCATTGTGTTACATGAGAGCCACCGTATCGCGGGTCGGGTGCATACCGGGACGCGCCTCTGAGATGACAGTTGCCCCGTCAAAACCGTTACGGTAGTCTTGGCCCATGCCAGCATCCACTGTGCCCGAATACCTTGCCGCACTCTCCCCGGAGCGCCGTGACGCGTTGACGGAAGTCCGCCGGGGAATCAACGGGGCCCTGCCACCGGGATACAAGGAAGGAATCCAGTTCGGCATGATCAGCTGGTTCGTTCCGCTCTCGACGTACCCAGCCGGCTATGGCGGCAACCCCAAGCAGCCCTTACCGCTGATCAGCCTGGCATCACAGAAATCCTATATGGCGCTGCACATGATTTGTTTCTACGGTCAGCCGGCGCTGTTGGAGTGGTTCAAGGCGCAATACGCAAAGAGCGGCAAGAAGCTGGACATGGGCCAGGGCTGCCTCCGTTTCCAGACGCTGCCGGACCTCGCGTTGGATGTGGTTGAGAGCGCCGTGGCCCGGCTCCCGGTCTCGGAATACGCCGCCGGCTATCAGGCTATGCGTGACGCGATGGGCAAAGGAAAGCCAAAGCCAAACCGGCGGCCAAGAAGACCCCCGTCTAGAGGTCTGCCACATGAATAGTCACTATCTGCAAACCGCGCACGGTTAAATTATCTCTACCGGCACGGTGGCACGCTTACATATCCATGTTCCAGTAAGGTAGTGACACAATAGTGATACAAAGTAAATACGGGCAGCTTGTCAGCTGCCCGTAAGTGTTTGCTACTAAAAGACTGGGAGGCAGGGACTCGAACCCCGATAGCCAGATCCAGAGTCTGGAGTCCTACCATTGGACGACCTCCCATTAAGGCGAGAAAAAATTTACGTAAGGGCGCGGAGATTGTCAAACGGCGACAACATTTCCTT
>JBJMGS010000098.1:0-3500 GCA_045807785.1 Pyrinomonadaceae bacterium | reverse complement strand
GTCTTCGCAGCCCGCGGGCGCGGGTCAGGCGAGAGATCGCGCCGTCGCGCCGAAGAGTGATGATGACGAATACGCGGCAACAGGGATCGGTCGCGCCGTCGGCAACGACGTGCGCTGGGTGAACCTCGATCTCGAAAGCGAGCCGTCGGCGCAGGTGACAATGCGCTACGAGTATCGCCCGGCGCTCGTCCGCCTCGGCATTCTGCCACGACCTGTTGCCGTCGAGCCCGATCCGCTCCGTCGGCGTGAACGCGCGCGCGGCTTCAAAGACCCGAAGTTCTGTCCCGTGCCCTAGCGATGGACTTCACGTTTAGGAACTAACTCGGGCACGCGGCGTCTAACATCCTGTGTGCATGAATGCTCTAAGGAGATCGTTATGACCGGGTACACCAATCCACTCAAACACGTGCGCGTCGCCGCCCCTTGTCCCGCCGACTGGGATCGCATGAGAGGCGACGAGCGTGTGCGCTTCTGCGATCAGTGCAGCCTCAACGTCTATAACTTGTCGGGCATGACGCGGCGCGATGCGGAAACGCTGTTGACGCGAGCAGAGGGGCGACTCTGCGTGCGTTTCTACAGGAGAAGGGACGGGTCGATCCTGACGAAAAACTGCCCCGTCGGGCTGCGCGCCCTCAAGCGCCGCGTATCGAAAGTCGCCAGCGCCACACTGTCCGCGGTCATCAGCTTCTTCGCCGGACTGGGGATCATGTCGGGCGTTGACCTATTTCGAAGCCTGATGCCCGGCGCGACCATCGGAAACACCGTCGAAGACTATCCGATGATGGGCACGATGACGGCGGAGCCGCCCGCCGTTCAGTCGATTCCGAAGGCGGGTCAAGTGGCGGTCGATGATAGCGGGTGGGTTAACGGTCGGATGGCGCTAATCCCTATTACTGAGTGCTCATCGCATCATCACGCGAACGCAGGTCACAGGTAGAGTCGGCTAACGACGTCGCAGGTCAGACGTGTAGAGCTGTTGATAGGCGCGGTAGTTTGCCATGACTTTCAGGGCGTAGTCCTTTGAGTCGGGGAAGCCGATCTCGGCGGTGAAGACGCCGTTGTCTTTATTTACCGTCCGGCGCACCCAGCGCTCGACGTTGTCTTCGCCGCCGTTGTAGGAAGCCGCGACGCCTTCG
Source organism: Pyrinomonadaceae bacterium (assembly GCA_045807785.1). Classification (GTDB taxonomy): domain Bacteria; phylum Acidobacteriota; class Blastocatellia; order Pyrinomonadales; family Pyrinomonadaceae; genus JAIVGV01. The sequence continues at coordinate 2,364 of JBJMGS010000098.1, read as the reverse complement.
GGCAAATTCGGGAACATGCGGAAGAGTGTGGCGAGGTATTCGACGCCGACGGCGATGTTCACTTCCGGTCGGTAGAGGTCTTCCTCCGTCACGTTCTTGAGCCCCGCGCCTGCGGCGTACTTGTTGGCGGCGTCGATGGTCAGTTGCAGCAAGCCTCGCGCCCCGGCGTTCGAGCGCGCACGAGGGTTGAAGCTGCTCTCCTGCCGCATGATCGAGAGCACGAAACGCGGATCGACATTCTTGCCCTTGACGGCGTTGAGGAGCACTTCGCGGTTCGGCACGGGGTAGTTCGCCGCCGCCGCTTCGATTTCCTTCTTCACCGCCGCCGTCCTCGCCGCCGCCGCGCGCTTCGACGCACTGTCGAGTTTTTGCAGATGCTCCGTGGCTTGCCCGCCGTAGTAAGACGCAGCCCTGTCCGCAATCGCTTGAAACGTCGCGCCCGCTTGCGCTTCCTGTTTGGCGCGTTCGAGCGCGTAGGCTTTCAGATAAGCCACTTCCGCCTGCGTCGTCTGCACGCCCGCCGCGAAGGTGGTCGCGCGCAGTTCGTCCGCCACGCGCACCGCCGCCTGCCACTGTCCCGCGGCGAGTTCGAGGCGCAACAGTGCGAAGAGCGCGTTGGTGTCCGTCGGCTTGCCGCGAAAGTGCTCACGCGTGAAGCTGATCCACCGGCGCGCCTCTTCGTCGCGACCCGCCTCGCGCCAACTGTCAATCGCATTCAGGTAGGCGTTCTCGATGCGCTCGCCCGCGGGAAACTTCTCAGCATATTCGAGGTAACGCGCGGCGGCGTCGGCGGGTCTGCCGAGACGAAGCATCGTCGCGGCGGTATAGTAGAAACCCTCTCGCCCCTCTTTCTGCTGTTCGAACTCACGACCCAGACGCTCGAAGAAGGGAAGCGCCTCGGCGTTGCGCCGCTCGACGTAGAACGAGCGACCGATGCCGAAGAGTGCGGCGGGGACGTTCGCATCCGTTGGGTAGCGCGCGATGAGCGTCGTCCAGTGCTCGCGCGCCTCGGCGAAGGCACGGTTGGCGAGATAGACGGCGGCGCGGCGCATGTGCTCCTGCGCGCTCATGCTCGGCAGCCCGCCGTCTGACTGGCGACTCTGGTGATCGAGCCGGCGCGCGTTAGCGAGCGCGTCGTCGCCCTGTTGCTCGTCCGGCAGGGTCTCGAAGAAGACCGACGCGGCGGCGTCCGGCGCGTTGGCGTTCGCGGGCGCGGCGCGGTGATAGCAGGCGGGGAGCAGCGTGAGCGCGTAGAGCGCCGAGCAGAGGCACAGTGTGGCGGGCAATAGCATGGGTCGTTTCGATCTCAACGTGTCGGCCAAAGAGTTTGAAGTGGGCGGCGGGCGGTTGTTGACCGCCGCGACAAAACTGGTTCTGCCAAACGACGAACCGGCTGAAGACGTGCGCCCCAGCGGGGAGTCGCTTCAGCCGGTCGCCGGAAATTGAGATACGCTCACATGCAGTCGGGGCAGCCGCAGTCGCAGATCGTTTCTGGACGCTCGCCCGCACCCTGGCAGTAGGCGCTGCAATAATCGCTGTCCTCATCGGCGGGGCAGAGGCAGCCCGGATGTTTACAATGTTTCTTCTCGTCAGCCATGGCTTTACTCCTTGGGGTTAAATTTCCGCGTACCGTGTCGCGCATTCTAGCAGCTAAACCTCGCCCGCGACCAACCTGCGGGCGCGACTTCCCATGTTCTTATGCCGCGCCCTCGTCTTCCAGAATCTCGTAACTGGAAACGATCTCGGCGGCGGGGCGCAGCGTCGCCGCCACGCTGCAATACTTCGTCTCAGACAACTCAATCGCCTGCGCGACCGCGCGCTCGGACACGCCGCGACCGCGGACGACGTGCTTCACTTCGAGCCGCGTGAAAGCGCGCGGGTGTTCCGCCCGCCGCTCGCCGCGCACCTCGACGTGGTAGTCGGTCACGTGCTCGCGCTTCTTCTTCAGGATCGAGATCACGTCAACGCCCGTGCAACTCCCTAGGGCGATGAGGAGTAACTCCATCGGCGTCGCCGCGCGCCCGCGTGACGGTTCCGTCTCGATGGCCTGCGCGTGGCCGCTCGGCGTGACGGCGACGAACAGGTCGTCGCCCGCGTATCTGATGACGGCTTTGGCGTCGCCGGCAGTTGCCATCTGAAATTGCCTCCCCGATATGGCGCCAGCATAACATGAAGCCGCGCCGCCCGCCCGTGAGACATCCTCGCGCACGCCGCTTGCAAAGCAGAGATGTGGGTGAAAGTGATTTCACCGCGTGCAACAACTTACAGGCTGTTTCGCTCGTGCGGTGAACCCGCACGATACGCGAGAAACCATGCACGGTGCATGATCTTTGTACATGTATTTTATCGCGCGGGGGATGCGGG
>JBJMGS010000097.1:0-7912 GCA_045807785.1 Pyrinomonadaceae bacterium | reverse complement strand
GCCACACTTGGACGATCCACGCCGGCGTCGTCCGCATGATTGTCGGTCGCACGCGCCACAACAAACGCGCCGCCTGAAGGCGCTCGACTTTCTCGCCCCTGCTACGCACGTCCAGCCAACCCCCAGCCGCGACGAAACTTCCCGCGCCGTAAAATACTCCTGGCAGTTTTCAACGCGGCAGGTATTCCGCCGCGACTTTGATCGCCGCCATGTTCGTCGGCGCGCCGCCCGCGGGCTCGACCAGAGGCACGCGGACGAAGCCCGTGCCCTCGCCGCCGCCGTAGCGCCGCACCCACGCCGCGGCGAGACCCATCTCGTCCTCGGCGAGCACGGTCGTCACCGCCCCAGGCTCCGCCGACCAGTTGCTCAGCCACCAGCCCGACAGCCCCCACCTGCGCCCCGCGTCCGTCACGCGCGCCGTGTTGGCGTCGAAGTTCGACCCTTCGTGACTGACGCCGAGCAGCCGCGAGGTCGCCGCGCGGTCGAGCCCCTTGATGTCGCGGTCGCCCGTTTTGGGATCGATCTCCCAGAGCGCGGGCGGCACTCCCACCCAGACCACCTTGCCGCCCGCGTCGAGGTATTTGCGCAGCGGCGACTGTGCGTCGCCCGCGGCGAGCGGCTTCGGCAAAAAGTCTATCGCGAAGACGACGACGCTCGGCGCGTGATCGCTCGCGCGTTCGTCGAAGAACCGCGCAAGGTCTGCCGCGTTCAACACCTGATAGCCGTCCGCCTTGAAGTAGTCGCGCAGCGCCTCGTGGTTGCGGACGCTGGCGGCTTTCGCGTAGTCGGCGTCCCAGAAGACGGCGCGCTTGAGCGCCGCGCCGCGCGCGAAGTTGACGGCATAGACGCCGCCGTCGTCGCCGCCGAAGTAAACTCTTCCCTCTGCGACGACGGGCGACGTGAGGATGCGACCCTGCCCGCGGTAGCGCCAGGCTTCCCTGCCACTCGCGCGATCAAACCCGTAGAGGTTGCCTGCCCAGTCGCCCGTGTAGAGCATCGAGCCCGCGACCGCTGGCGAAGACCAGATGAGGCTGTCGGTCTTCGCGCGCCACACTTCTCTGCCCGTGCGCGCGTCAACGCTCTGGACGAACCTGCCGTCGGAGCTGCCCGCGTAAACCATCCCGTCGACGACCGCGGGCGAGGTGTTGACCCAGGAGATTTTGTGATCGAAGCGCCAGCGCAAAGCGCCAGTCGCCGCCTCGATCGCGTAGAGAAAACCGTCGCGCGCGCCGAAGAAGACCGCGCCGTCCGCTACCGCGGGCGACGATTGGATCGATCTGCGGTCGTAGCCGAACTCGCTTGAGTTCAGCTTCGCGCCTTCGGTCTCGTAGCGCCACTTGAGCTGGCCCGTTTCGAGATCGACGGCATAGAGGCAGCCGTCGAAGCTGCCAACGAAGACCGTCGCGCCTTCGACGGCGGGCGTCGAGCGGACACGCCCGCCCGTCTTCAACTTCCATGCCTCGCGACCGTCCGCGCGCCGGAGCGCGTAGAGAAAGCCGTCGCCGCCACCGTAGAGAACTTTGTCGCCGGAGACTGTGGGCGAAGAGGTGTAGAAGTCGCCGCTCTCGTGCCCCCATGCGAGCGGCGCGTCCGCGCCCGCCTTGTGCGTCCAGATCAGTTTTCCCGTCGCCGCGTCGAGCGCCGCGAGCCCGCCCGAGCGCGCGCCGCAGAAGACCAGATTGCCGGCGACGGCGGGCGTCGCAAGAACTGGGCTGTGCGCGTCGAACTTCCAACGCTCGGCGCCGCTCTGCGCGTCGAGCGCGTAGAGCAGGCCGTCGCTACTGCCGACATACACGACGCCGCCCGCGAGTGTCGGCGAAGAGCGCACCGCGCTGCCCGTCTGGACGCGCCACTGCAAGCCACCGTACTCGGACGTGGCAGCCGCAGGGTAAACACCCGCGTGCGACGCGCCGCCACGAAACATCGCCGTCGCGTCCGGGGCGGCGCTCGCCCCCGTGCGGTTCGCGTCGCGCGCCGTGGAACCGTTGCCGCAGCTAAACAGTGCGCCGACGCAGATCAATAGTAAGGCGGGGAGAGACTTCCGGGAGCGAGTCATCAGACGACCTCCGATTCAATTTTTCGTAGAGCTACCGTAGAACTGACAGCGACGCCGCGACGCCGCGACACCGGTCGTGCCGCGCGGCATTCACTTTTTTGAAGTCTGATTTGAAACGTGTGACGCCGACGCAGATTCCCGCGCGTGCAAGAGTCGTCCCACTTTGGGGGCGCAGCTCATTTCGTCACACGCCAGACGCCGAGACGCGAAGTGTGGGTGGCGAGTTCCGTCGTCTGCGTGGCGTCCGTCCGATGCGCGAATCACGCCGGGCGGATGTATCGGGGCGAGAGAAATTTTGCAGGCGAGTTCAGATGCGGCGCGCGCTGTCGGCGAGCTCGGCGGAGACGTCGCTCAGCACCGGCTCGTTTTCGTCGAGCGGAATAGGATCACGCGCGTGCGGCGCGGCGGCGAGTTGGCGCGCGCGCCGGATCGCTTCGTCGTACACGCCGGCCTTCGCCTGCCGCCGCAGTTCGCGCAGCTCCAGAAAGCCGTCCAGGCCGGCGCGCAGCGTGACCTTGCTGCCCGCCACGTCGTTCCAGCGCACGGGCACCTCGCGCAACCGCAGTCCAGCGGCGTGCGCGATGTAGAGCAGCTCGACGTCGAAGCCGAAGCGATCAATCTTGCCCGCCTCGAAGACGGGGCGGCACACGTCCGTGCGAAAAGCCTTGAAGCCGCACTGCGTGTCGTGGAAGGGGAGGTGTGTGGCGAGGCGCACGGTGAAGTTGAAGGCGCGACCGCTCTGCTCGCGCCGCCACGGTTGATGCGTGCCGATCAAACTGCGGTCGAGCGCGCGCGAGCCGAACGCGATGTCGCACTCGCCGGAGCGGATCGGGCCGACGAGTTTCGGCGTCTCCGTGATCGGCGTCGAGAGGTCTGCATCGGAGAAGAGGGCGACGCGACCGCGCGCCGCGACGAGACCTTTGCGCACGACGTAGCCCTTGCCGCGGTTCGCCTCGCCGCCGATGATGCGTGCCGCGACGCGACCCGCCGCGCGGAAGCCATCCTCGGCGACGCGCGCCGTCTCGTCGGTTGAGCCGTCGTCAACGACGATGACCTCGCTCGCGTAAACCTGCACGTTCAGGTAATCGAAGACGCGCGCCAGCGACGCGCCGAGTCGCGCGGCCTCGTTGTAAGCCGGGATGATCAGGGAGAGAAAGACGGAGTTCGGCATCCGATGCCCCAGTTAGTGAATCGTGAATCGTCAATCGTGAATCGTCTATAGAAGAGCCACCGGCTCTGCTCGATTGACGATTGACGATTGACGATTCACGGTCTTTATAGCATACGCGCCCGCCGACCCGCGTGTTTCGGCGCGTGGGCGGCGGGTGTGTTAGAATTCCGGTCGGTCTTCACCGGTTCGGAGAGAGTCTCGAATGGCAGAGCGCGTCATGAAGAGCAGGCTGAGCCTCATCGCCTTCGCCGTGGTGATCGCGGCGGGCGCGATCGTGGGCGGCCTCCTGGCGGGGCACGCGTGGCGCGTGGCGGACGTGTCGCAGGGGAGTTCCCTGCCGCCGGGCGAGCGGATGATCGAGTCCGACTACGACGAGGCGCTCGCCATCGTCAACGAGAACTACGCCGACGAGATCGACTACGAGAAGGCGAGCCAGGCGGCGATCCAGGGAATGCTCTCGACGCTCGACCCGCACTCGACCTTCTTCACCAAGGCGGACTTCGACAGGCTCAAGCAGGATCACGAAGCGGAGTTCTACGGCATCGGCGTGACGATCCTGCGCCACCGCGACGCCGTGTACGTCCAGTCGGTCGTCGCGCAGACGCCCGCCGACAAGGCGGGCTTGCGCTACGGCGACAAGATTCTCGAAGTTGACGGCAAGGACGCGCGCGACTGGACGGGCGATCAGGTCTCGAAGGCGGTGCGCGGCGAGCGGGGCGAGCCCGTCACGATCAAGGTCGAGCGCGCCGGGGCGCAGGCCCCGCTCTACTTCCAGATCGTGCGCGACGCCGTGCCGCAGCCGACCGTGCGCGCCGCCTACATGATCCGGCCCGGCACCGGCTACATCGCGCTCACCGGGGGCTTCGGCTCTGAGACGAGCGACGAGACGGAGCACGCGCTCTCGTCGCTCGAAAAGCAGGGCATGACGCAGCTCGTCCTCGATCTGCGCAACAATCCTGGCGGACTGCTGCCGCAGGCGATCAAAGTCGCGGGGCAGTTTTTGCCGCGCGGCTATCCGGTTGTCTCCGTGCGCGGTCGCACCGAGAACGCGCAGACGCTCGTCTATAAGAACACCGAGTTCGACGGCTCGCAGGACTACTCGCTCGTCGTCCTCGTCAACCGCGGCACGGCGTCGGCTTCCGAGATCGTCGCGGGCGCGATTCAGGATCACGGTCGGGGCTTGATCGTCGGCGAGACGAGTTTCGGCAAGGGGCTTGTGCAGCACCTCTTCCCGCTGCCCTACGGCGACGGCCTGACGCTGACGACGCAAAAGTATTTCACGCCCTACGGTCGCTCGATCCAGCGCGACTATTCGGGTGGCTCGCTCTACGACTACTACGTGCGCCACGACCCGACGGACGAGCCTAAGCCGCACGCGCCCGCGCAGCCCGGAGCGCCCGGCAGCAATGCGTTGTTCACTCAGCCGACGCCGCAGCCGACACCTTCGCCCGCCCCGGCAGGCCCCGCGGTGAAGACGGCGGGTGGTCGCGTCTTCTACGGCGGCGGCGGCATCACGCCCGACGTCGAGGTGAAGCCGCTCGACGTGACGAGCCCTGTGCGCCTCAAGCTTTTTGAAGCCGCGTTCCACTTCACGCGCCAGCTCGCCGCCGGCCAGATCGCGGGGCTCGAAAGTTACCGCGTCGAGAAAGTTCTCTACGGCCAGCACCCGCGCGCGAACGACTTCCCCGTCAGCGACCGCGTGCTCGAAGCCTTCCGCGAGTTCGTCCGCAAGGACACGGAGACTTACGCGCTGACGCCCGCGCAAATCGAGGCGGAAGCTGACTACGCGCGCCTGCGCATCCGCGAAGAGATCGTCACCGCCGCCTACGGCAACGAAGCCGGACTGCGCACCATCCTCGACGCCGACCCGCAGCTCTTAAAGGCCCTCGACGCCTTCCCCGACGCACGCCGCCTCGCCGAGATGGTGCGCGCCAACCCCACCGGCTGAAGTTTCGTCCAACTCAAACAAGCGACTCAGACCTCGGAGAATTTTCTTCACGTCTTTGCGCCTTTGCGTGAAAACTTTTCTCACGCAAAGACGCGAAGCGGTGTCGAGATCGAGTTGAGATCGAGTCGTCAACAGTTCAGATACTGTCAGTCAATCGCGCGCGCGATGAGGCATTTGAGGTAGAGAGTTTCGGGGACGCCCGCGAGCACCGGGTGGTCGCGCGCCTGAATGCGCTTCTCGACGATCTGGAGACGTCGGCGTGCGTCCGCGGCGGCGGACGAGACCACTTCGAGGAACATCTGCTCAGTCATGTGGTAGGAGCAGCTACAGGTGACGAGCACGCCACCCGCTTCGAGCATCCGCAGGGCGCGCAGGTTGATCTCTTTGTAGCCGCGCGCCGCCGCCCGTACGCTCGCGCGGTTCTTGGCGAAGGCGGGCGGGTCGAGAATGATCGTCGAGAAGCGCGTGCCGCCTTCCTGCATCTCGCGCAGCGCGTCGAAGACGTTCGCCTCGCGAAATTCGACGTTCGCTAATTCATTCAACTCGGCGTTGCGCCGCGACGCCGCCACGGCCTCCGCCGACACGTCGAGACCGACGACCGTCTCACACGCCCGCGCCACGCTCAGGGCGAAGCCGCCGTTGAAGGTGAAGCAGTCGAGCGCGCGCCCGCGCGCGTACATACGCGCGGCGAGGTGGTTCTCGCGCTGATCGAGAAACGCGCCGGTCTTCTGCCCCGCGAGCGGCGCGACCGAGAATTTCACGCCGTGCTGCTCGACCAGCATCTCCGCAGGCGCGTCGCCGTAGAGCACGCCCGTCTGCAACTCCAACCCTTCGAGGCGGCGCACGCGCACGTCGTTGCGTTCGACGACGGCGCGCGGGCTCAACTCTTCGACGAGCAGCTCGACGAGCAGACCCTTGATTGCCTCCGTCCCCTGCGAGAGCGTCTGCAAGACGATCACGTCGCGGTAGCGATCGACGATGAGCGACGGCAGCGCGTCGCCCTCGGCATAGACGAGCCGGTAGGCGTCCGCCCCCTCAGACACTCCCGCGCGTCGCGCTACGCTCGCGCGCAGGCGCGCGCGCCACCAATCGCGCCCCGTCTCCTCGTCGCGCGGCGTGAGCAGCCGCAGAGTGATCTCCGAGCGGTCGCTGTAGAGCGCGCGCCCGACGAAGCGACCGCGCTCGTCCGCGACGCGCACGCTGGCGCCGCCCGCCGCGCCTGCGGCGGAGGCCACGTCGCTGCGGTAAATCCAGAGGTGTCCGCCGCGCGCGCGATCCGCCCCGCGCCGCGTGACGGTGACTGTCGTCGCGTCCGTTGTTGAAGTCTCTCGCAAGGGTCGTTTGTCCCGACGGCACGGCGCACGTGGCGCGCAATTGTCGCGGCGCGCCACGGCGTCGAGCCCGTCTTTAATTTGTTTGAATTTCGACAACGCATTGTACGATCCGCAGTTTAGGATTTACCATCTGAGCCATCATGATAAGAACAATCGGACTGATCACGGGCGGCGGCGACGCGCCCGGCTTAAATGCCGTCATCCGCTCGGTGGTGAAGACCGCCATCGGCGTCTATAACCTGCGGGTCGTCGGCGTCGAGGACGGCTTCGAGGGGCTGCTCGGGGAAACCCGGACGCGCGAGCTGACGCCGGACGACGTGCGGGGACTGCTCCCGCGCGGCGGGACGATCCTCGGCACGCGCAACCGCGGCCGCTTCGTCGCGCGCGACGGCGACGGCGGGACGGACGCGGCGTCGAGCTACGACGAGGCGATCGGGAATCTGAAGCGGCTCGGCATTGACGGTCTCGTCGTGCTCGGCGGCGAGGGCTCGCTCGGCATCGCGCAGGAGTTTGAGGCGCGCGGCGTGCCAGTCATCGGCGTGCCGAAGACCATCGACAACGATCTGGCCTGCACCGAGCTGACCTTCGGCTTCGTCACTGCGCTCGACATCGCGACCGAGGCGCTCGACCGCCTGCACACGACCGCCGCCTCGCACGACCGCGTGATGGTCTTGGAGGTGATGGGGCGGCACACGGGCTGGATCGCCTTGCACTCCGGCATTGCGGGCGGCGCCGACGTGATTCTGATCCCGGAAATCCCGTTCACCTACGAGACGGTCGTCGAGAAGATTTACGAGCGCGAGCGCTGCGACCGGCAGTTCTCCATCGTGGTCGTCGCCGAGGGCGCGGCGCCCGTGGGCGGGCAGGAGGTTTATCAAGACCCCGGCGACCGCGAACACGCGCCGCGGCTGGGCGGCATCGGCGAGTACGTCGCGCACGAGATCGAGCGGCGCACGGGCAAGGAGTCGCGCTGCGTCGTGCTCGGACACCTCCAGCGCGGCGGCACGCCCAACGCCTTCGACCGGATGCTCGCCACCAACTACGGCGCGTGCTCCATCCACTCGCTGATGCGCGGCGAGCGCGGCAAGATGGTCGCGCTGCGCGCCGCCGACATCATCACCGTGCCGCTCTCGAAAGCCGTCGCGAACATCAAGACCGTCCCCGTCAGCAGCCAGCTCGTCCGCACCGCGCGCGACGTCGGCATCTCGTTCGGCGCGGCTGACGAGGCGCAACACCACGGCAAGGAAGTCTGTTAGACAAAGACTAAACCACTCTGCACTGAAAGTGCAGAGGTTTGAGCAGGACTGAAAGTCCTACTCCTCCAGGATGAAGTTGTCCGTCTCCTCGTTCGACGGATGCCGATGGTGCTCCAGATATTCTTGCACCATCTCTTCCGTGATGTT
>JBJMGS010000096.1:0-9580 GCA_045807785.1 Pyrinomonadaceae bacterium | reverse complement strand
CGACGGCGGCTAGAGGCGATCCAGCCGACCGCCGTCAACCCTGTCCGCCGCGCCCTGCACGAAGGCGGCGTCGTCCGAGGCGAGGTACGCGATGACGGCGGCGACGTCTTCGGGCTTGCCGACGTCGGCCTGGTCGATCTTCTCTGCGCCGCTCTTGACGTTCGGGTTGTCCCACAGCATCGGCGTGTCCACCGCGCCGGGCAGGATCGCGTTGACGCGGATGCCGAGGGGCTTGCCTTCGAGCGCGGCGGAGCGCGTGAGCGACAGCAGTGCCGCCTTCGCCGCTGCGTAGGGCGCGACCAGCGGCTCGGTCTCCTCCGCGTGGATGCTTGAGACGTTGACGATTGCGCCACCGGGCTTCATCTTGAGAAACGCCTGCTTCGTGAAGTAGAACGCGCCGATGAGATCGACGCTCAGGATGCGTCGCCAGTCTTCGCCGCTCGTCTCGGTGATCGGCTTGAAGACCATCAGCCCCGCATTGTTGACGACCACGTCGAGCCGACCGCAGCGCGCGACCGCGCCCGCGCACGCGGCTTCAACCTGATCCTCTTGCGACACGTCGCACGCCGCCGCCCACGCGTCGGGCGCTCCGGCGGCGCGCACCTCTTCCGCCGCCGCGCGCGCTTTGTCTTCATTCAAGTCCGCGATGACGACCCGTGCGCCTTCCGAGCCAAGTCGCTTCGCCGTCGCGAGCCCGATACCGCTCGCCGCGCCCGTCACAATCGCCACGCGATCCGTGAACCTCATCGCCTGCTCCCTTCCGTCTCCGCGTTCGCGGGCGCGGTCGGCGCCGTGTCGTCAACGCCTTGCGCCTGCGTCGCGCTGCGCTGCTTCGCCGTCTGTCCGTCATCTTCATCCGGCATCACGACCGGCACCTTCAGGCAGACGCTCATCGTGGGCAGCACGTCGCGCCAGTCGGCGATCAGTTGCTTGTAGGCGCGACCGACGGGGCGAATTTTTCGGTCGAGATCGTAGAGGCCGAGCGGGTTGACGCGGTTGTTCTCCTCGCACAGCGCCGTGTCCCAGTCGATCTGATCGGTGAGCGAGTACCACGTAAAGCCGACGACGGGGATGCCGTCGTTACGCACGCGCAGGACGTTCGCCCACTCCTTCCAGAGCCACTTCACGGCTTCGTCACCATTCGCCCCCTGCTGGAGGTTCGTCTCCGTGTGCATCACGGGCAGGCGGTAGCGGTCGTAGTACTGCCAGGTGATCTCCGCGTAGCCGAAGACCTCGCCCGCCGCGCGCGTCGAGCCGTCCGCCGCGACGCGGTGCTCGTTCGTCACGTAGTAGTCGTTGCCCATGATGCAGTGGTGCTTCAGGGTGTTGTCGAGGAAGAAGTGGTACTCGTCGCGCGTCATGCCGTTGTCCATCAAATACTCGTACATCTCTGACTCGACGCGGCGACCGTAGTTGAGATCGAGCGAGAGGAACCGCTCCGCGTTCATCACTTCGGCGGGCTTGATCGCGTCGGGGCTGTCGGCGTGGAAGTATTCCGAAGACTCGCTCTGGATGAAGATCGCGTCGGGGCGGACTTCGAGGATGGTGCGCATGGCGAGGACGTTCGCCTTGACGATGTGCTTCAGGGCGTTGACGAACGCGCGCTCACCAGTCAACTGCTCGTTCCACCAGCCGTAACGCGCAGAGAACTTCGCGCAGATGTACATCTCGTTGACCGGCGTGTAGAGCTGCACCCACGGGAAGCGTTCGGCGAAGGCGCGGGCGTAACGGGCGAAGAGCGCGGGGAAGTCCGGGTTCTGGAAGTCGCCGATCCAGTCGGGCACGCCGAAGTGACAGAGATCGACAATGGGGACGGCGCCCATCCCGCGCAGGGCGCCGAACGCCTCGTCGGCGAAAGACCAGTCGAACCGGTCGGCGCTCGTGAAGACCTTGTGCAGCGGCACGCCGTAGCGCAGGAAGGTGATGCCCATCTCGCGCACCAGCTCGAAGTCTTCGCGCCAGCGCTCGTAGTGCCCGCAGCGCTCCATCTCGTCCACGCGCACCGTGCCCTGCTTGATCGTCGGCGCGCTGTTCTCGATGCCCGTCGCGAACATGAACGCCGGTGGCGTCTCTCTCCCGTGTCCCATGCCTTGTTCCCGTCCGATGCGCCGCCGCTCGCCGAACGCGTCCGGCGGCGGCGCGACACTTCCCCACGCCCGCGCCTAGCGGTTGACCGTCTTCATCCCTAACGGTTGACCGTCTTCATCGAAGCTTCCGGGTAGCGCGCGCCGGCGGCGACGCCCGGTCGGGCGATCTCATTGATGCGCCGGAGATCGTCCGCGCTCAACTCGATCTCGGCGGCGCGCGCGTTCTCTTCCAGATACTTCCGCCGCTTCGTGCCGGGGATCGGCACCACGTCCGCGCCCTGCGCCAACACCCATGCGAGGGCGATCTGCGCGGGCGTCGCGTGCTTCGCTTTCGCGATCTCCTCGACGCGCTCGACGAGACGGAAGTTGTGCTCGAAGTTCTCGCCCTGAAAGCGCGGCGCGTTGCGGCGGTAGTCGCCTTCGGGGATGTCTTCCGGCGTCTTGAACTGACCCGTCAAAAAGCCGCGCCCCAGAGGGCTATAGGCGACGAAGCCTAGCCCTAGTTCGCGGCAGGTGGGCAGAATCTCCGCCTCCACGTCGCGCGTCCAGAGCGAATACTCGGTCTGGAGCGCGGCTATCGGGTGCGTGGCGTGCGCGCGGCGGACAGTTTCCGGCGCGGCCTCGGAGAGGCCGAGGTGGCGCACCTTCCCTTCCTCGACGAGACGCGACATCGCGCCGACGGTCTCTTCAATCGGCACGTCCGGATCGACCCGGTGCTGGTAATAGAGATCGATCACTTCGACGTTCAGCCGGCGCAGCGAAGCCTCGCACGCCGAGCGCACGTAGTCGGGCGTGCCGCGCACGCCTAAGAACTCGCCCGCCTCGCCGCGCACGTTGCCGAACTTGGTGGCGAGCACGACCTCCGCGCGCCGCCCCTTGATCGCGCGACCGACCAGTTCCTCGTTCTTGAAGGGGCCGTACATGTCCGCCGTGTCGAGAAAGTTGATGCCGAGATCGAGCGCGCGCTGGATTGTCGCGACGGACTCCGCGTCGTCGCGCTCGCCGTAGAACTCCGACATGCCCATGCAGCCCAACCCTTCAGCCGAGACCGTCAAGCCGCTCTTGCCCAGTTGCCGTGTTTTCATCCGTTTTCTCCTGACTCTTGAATAAGTGCCGTTGACCGAAAGAATTTTTGCGCTCACCCGACGCGAACCGTAAGCATCGAGATCGAGCCGCCATCGAAGCCCTCGACCGGGAAAGTCACAGGCTCGCCCTCGCGCTGTTGGGCAAGGACGTAGAGCAGCGGCAGATAGTGATCGGGCGTCGGTGCCGACAGAGTGGCATCGCGCCCCAGAGATTCGTAAGCGATGAGCGGCGCGTGATCGTTCGCTTCGATCAGTTCGCGCGCGCGCGTCTCAAAGCGCACCGCCCAGTCAAGAGGCTCGACCGGGTGACGCCCCCAGGCGTAGGTGTGCAGGTTGTGGACGAGGTTGCCGCTGCCGACGATGAGCACGCCTTCGTCGCGCAAGGGGGCGAGCCGCTGTGCGAGTTCGTAGTGAAACTGCGGGGCTTGAGTTTCGTCTATGCTCAATTGCACGACGGGCACGTCCGCGTCTGGATAGACGTGGCAGAGGACAGACCACGTGCCGTGGTCGAGTCCCCAGCGCGTGTCGAGTCCGACGGAGGCGGGCGCGAGCAACTCCTGCACGCGGCGCGCGAGGTCGGGCGAGCCGGGCGCGGGGTAACTGACCTCGAACAGCTCGCGCGGGAAGCCGCCGAAGTCGTGAATCGTGCGTGGGCTGGTTTGCGCCGTGATCAGAGTCGCGGGCAGATACCAGTGCGCCGAGACAGAGAGCACAGCACGCGGGCGCGGCAGGTCTCGCCCCAGAGCCGCCCACGCTTCAGTCCAAGCGTTGCGCGCCAGCGCGTTCAGAGGGTTGCCGTGCCCGAAGAAGACGGCGGGCATCGTCTCTGTCATCTCGCACACTCCCGGATCGTCTGCGGGCGTGCCGCGCGGCGCGGTTGTGCCCGGATCGTTCGCGTCAGTTCTAGGGGGAACGTCCCTACTATAACCCGGAAGCTGTGCGGCGGCTAAACGCGTCCGCCCGCCGGGGATCAGCTTTGTCACTGATCTCCGGCGGGCGGACGCGAGAGCCGAAATTATCTTGGCGCGGTGTGCCGCGCGCGACTCAGGCGGGCGGCGCGGTCGCGAGATTGACCTTCTGGCTCTTGCGCGAGGCGCGCCACTTCCCCGTCCCCTCTCTGACGAGACTGTAGAGCGTCCGGCGGTTGTCGAAGACGAGTTTCGCCCAGGCGCGCTTGCCCATCTGCGGGAAGTAGATGCCGCGGAAGAAGAGGCGCGCGATGAGGTGCCCGGCGCGATACTGGAACGCCCGCCCCTCAAGCGACTCGACGACCTGTGCGTTGCGCTCGGGGCTGTAGGACAACTCCCACGCGCGCCGCGTCTCCTGACGCGCTTCCTCAATCGTCATCTTCAAAGGCGCGTGCGCCATGACGAAGGGGGCGAAGTCGAGCCAGTGTTTGGGGCGCGCGAGCCGCCCGGCTTTTTCCAGACGGTCGTAGAGCGGCGTGGCGGGGAAGGGCGTGAGCTGACCGAAGACGGGCAGCGTCGGGGGCCACGTGCGAATCTCTCGGAGCGTCCGCTCGGCGACGCCCGTCGTGTCGTTGTCCATCCCGAAGATGAAGGAGGTGATGGCGTAGATGTCGCGGCGGGCGAGCCGGTCGAGCACCGCGCCGTACTCGCCGGGCTTGCTGAAGTTCTTGTTCACGTCCGCCATGTTCTGCGGGTCGATGGACTCCATCCCGATGAAGACCCACTTGCCGCCCGACTCGGCGATCAGGTCAACCAGTTCCTCGTCGCGCAGGAGGTTCGCGCTGATCTGCGCGACCCACGGCAGTTGCGCCTCAGCCGCGATGATGTCTCTGAGGAGTGACTTCGTGCGCTTGACGTTGATCGCCAGATTGTCGTCGATGAAGAAGACGGCGATCTGACCGCGCTCTCTTTTGGCTCGCTCTTTCAGCCTGAGCAGCTCTTCGACGACCGACTCGTTCGTGCGGAAGCGGATCGAGTCGCCGAAAAATCCCGTGACGGTGCAGAACTCGCAGCCGTAGGGGCAGCCGCGCCCCGTCTCAATCGGCACGACGTGGAACGACCCCCAGCCGCCGCCGAGTTTGCCCAGGAGCGGCTTCATGAATTTGGGCACGAGACTGAACTGCTCGATCGGCAGCGTCTCCCAGGGGATGTGCGGATAGGGTTGCAGGGTCGGTTTCTTGTCCAGACCCTTCGCGTCGCGCTCCGGCTGATAGACTTCCTTCAGCTCACCCTTCGCCGCGTCTTCGACGATGAGGTGCCACGTCTCGTCCGCCTCGCCCAGCGCGACGGCGTCGGCGTGTTGCGTGCCACCGTCGCGACCCAGAGCCTCGTCGGGGCATTCGGTGACGTGTGGGCCGCCCATGACGACCTTGATCCCGGCGGCGCGCAGCGCGTCGGCGAAGCGGTAGGCGCGCGCGATCATGCGCGTCATCGCGCCGATGCCGACGAGCCCGACGCCTTCGGCGCGCGCGAACTCGACGAGTTCCGCCTCCGTCATCGCGCGGGCGTTGCCGTCGATCAGGATCACTTCATGTTCCGGCGGCGTGAGCGATTGCAACAGGAACATCCAGAGGTGTGGCATGAAATTACGCGTCACGCCGTTATCCGGGTTATAAAGCAAAATCTTCATGGCACACTTTCCAGCTCTGTTTAGACGGTTGAAAAATCGGGTTGGGGTAGAGGCTCGCTGTAATTCGAAGCCGTTGCCGAATTTGCGTGGCGCAGTATAGCACGACCCGCCAAAAGAATGTGCGGCGGCGCAGGGTGCGCGTGAGGAATTACTCCGAACCCTTCGATTCCCCTTGAAACGGCGCGAAAAAAATCGAGGTGCGGGCGTACACGACCGTCCGACTCAACCCTCGCCCCCTCGCTCGCGTCGCAAAAAACGCTTGACCCTGACGCAACGTCAGGCTTTAGGATGCGGCGCATGGGAGGAGGAGACGTTTTGGACGCGAGCGGCGAGAAGCTGTACCGGGCGAGCGAGTTCGCGCGGGCGGCGGGCGTGACGGTGCGCGCCCTGCACCACTACGACCGGCTGGGGCTCTTGAAGCCCGCGCGGCGCACGCCCGCCGGCTACCGGCTCTACGGCGAGCCAGACTTCGCGCGCCTACAGCAGATCGTCACGCTCAAGTTCGTCGGCTTCTCGCTGAAACAGATCAAGGACGTCCTCGCGCGAGACACGCGCGATCTCGCGACGACGCTCCGCATCCAGCGGATCATCCTGCTGGAGAAGGGGCGGCAGGTCGCGAGCGCGGCGCGCGCCGTCGAAGCAGCCGAGCGGCTGGTCGAGGGCGGCGCAGAGCCGGGGCACGAGGCGTTCGCTAAAATAATCGAGGTGATCGAGATGCAGAACAACACGGACTGGACGAAGAAGTATTACTCGGAAGAAGCCCAACGCAAGATCGCCGAAAGGCAACAGACGATCCCGCGCGAAGTGATCGAACAAGGTCAGCGCGACTGGATGGCGCTCATCGCGGAAGTAGAGTCGGCGGTCAGAGAGAAAGTCGATCCGTCGAGTGAGCGGGCACGGGGCTTAGCCGCGCGCTGGTCGGAGTTGATCAAGGGCTTCACGGGCGGCGACCCGGAGATACAAAAGGGTCTCAACCAGATGTACTCCGACCCGCAGTGGAGCGCGCCGTTCCCGAAGCCCTACAGCGACGAGGCGGGCGCCTTCATCATGCAGGCGATGGCGGCAGGGAAAGGATGAAGGATGAAGGATGAAGGATGAAGGATGAAGGATGAAAGCGTGGACTCTCACGTTGAGCACCATTCTTTCATCCCTCATCCTTCATCCCTTGCTTTTCCCCGTCGCCGCGATAATCATCTTGAGTGGTGCGCTTCCCTTTCGCCATTCCGCAAACGCGCGAGTTCGACTGCGTCGGCTTCGGCCTGAACGCGGTCGATCACCTCGTCGTCGTGCCGGCGTATCCCGCCTTCGACACCAAGTCGCGTTTCCTTGAACACGTGACGAGCGCGGGCGGGCAGACGGCGACGGCCGTGGTCGCGCTCCGACGCCTCGGCTGGCAGACGGCTTACGCCGGGCGCTTCGGCGCGGACGCGGAAGGACGCCTCGGACTTCAGACGCTCATAGACGAGGGCGTCGAAGTCTCGCGCGCCGAAGTGGTCGAGGGCGCGCGCACGCAGCTCGCCTTCATTCTCATCGACGCGCCGACGGGCGAGCGCACGATCATCTGGGACAGGGACGAGCGGCTCGCCTACCGCGCAGATGAAGCACCACGGGACTTCGCCGCACGCGGTCGCGTCCTGCACCTCGACGCGCACGATCCGCCGGCGTGTGTCGTGGTCGCGCGCGAGGCACGCGCCGCGGGCACCATCGTCTCGGCGGACATCGACAACGTCTATCCCGGCCTCGATGAACTGCTCCCGCACCTCGACGTGCTCATCTCCTCTTCCGAGTTCCCGCGCCGTCTGACGGGCATCGCGGACGAGCGCACAGCCCTCTCCGAATTGAAGTCGCGTCTGCACGACGGCGCGCTCGTCGGCATGACGCTCGGCGCACGCGGCGCGATTATTTTTCACGAAGGCCGGTTCGTCGAGTCGCCAGCCTTCCCAGTTCCCGGCGCGTGCCGCGACACGACGGGCGCGGGCGACGCCTTCCACGCGGGCTTCCTCCACGCCATGCTCGGCGGGGCGACGGTCGAAGACTGTCTGCGCGCGGGCGCTGCGGTCGCCGCGCTCAAGTGCCGCAGCTTAGGCGCGCGCGCGGGGCTACCGACGAGCGAAGGGCTGGTAACTTTTCTCGAGAACTCGCGTCCCGCCTGACCCAACGTCGCGTGTTTTTCTTTTGTGAGCCGCGGGTGGCGTGTATTACAGTTTTGTCAGCTTTATCAGGCGTCGGCATGAGCCGACGTGCCCGCTGCCCGCCATTTCTACCCAAATCTGCCGAGATCGTTTTCGCCCGGGAGCCACACATGAATATCCCTCGCTTCTGTCTCGCGACCGCGAGCCGCTTCTCTCAGGTCTGTCACTCGCTCGATCTGCGCGCCCGCGCCTCGAATCTGCTCTCGCTGCTGATGCTCTTCGCCCCGCTCGCGCCCGCCTCGGCTCAGACGGCGAGCATCAGGAGCGCGACCGGGCCGGCAACACTCCTCATCTCTGAGCTGCGCACGTCAGGCCCCGCGGGTCAGGACGACGACTTCGTCGAAATCTACAACAACTCGGACAGTCTCTTCACCGTCCCGGCGGGCGGCTACGGGCTCTTCAAGATGGGCGCCGCCTGCACGGACATGCCCACGCTCGTCGGCGTCATCCCGGCGACGACGCAGATCAAGCCGCGCGGCCACTTCCTGTTCATCGGCACAGCCTACTCGCTCGCCAACTACGGCGGGACGGGCGCGGCGACAGGCGACGCCACCTTGAGCGCGACCGCCACCTCGCCCAACATCGAGGCTGACAGAAACGTCGCCCTCTTCACGACCATCGACCCGGCGGCGCTCTCCTCGGCGGCGCTGCTCGACGCCGTCGGCTTCACGCCCGCGAACACCGGAGGCAACTGCGACCTGCTGCGCGAGGGCACGAACCTGGCGGCTGCCAACGGCAGCACCGCCGAGCACAGCTTCGTGCGCGACCTGACGACCGGCTACGCGCAGGACACGAACGACAACGCGGCGGACCTCTTCGTCGTCTCGACCATGCCCTCGGCGGCGGTCGGCTCGAACGCCACGCCGCGCCTCGGCGCGCCGGGGCCGGAGAACCTGGCGAGCCCGGTCTTAAAGACCAACGCGCAGATCAGCTCGTTGCCCTTAGACGCCACGCAATCGAGTACCATGGCGCCCAACCGCGTGCGCGACTCGACAGCGAACGTCTGTAACGGGGGCGCCGCGCCGTCGAACTGCACGTTCGGCACGCTCTCGATCCGGCGTCGCTTTACCAACAACACGGGGGCAGACGTGACGCGGCTCAGGTTCCGCGTCGTTCAGATGACGACGCTGCCCGGCTCGGCGGCGGCGGGCGTGGCGGACGTGCGGCTCCTGACTTCCCCTGCGATCTCGGGACCGAGCATCAACGACCCGGCAACTTGCGGCGCTTTCGGGCTCGGGACGCCCTGCTCGTTCGTGCTCCAGGGGACGACGTTGGAGACGCCGCCCGCGCAGTCGATGGGCGGCGGCTACAACTCGACGGCCAGGGCGGGCGTAATCACGACGGGCGTGCCGCTCCACCCGGGCGCCTCCATCGTCGTGCAGTTCCTGCTCGGAGTCCAAAAGTCCGGCAGCTTCACCTTCTTCGTCATGGTCAAGGCAGTCCCGTAAACGGCGGCGCGATCTAACCCGTCCGCGGGACGAGACGCGAGGGGCGCGACGATTATTCCAATCGTCGCGCCCCTCGCCTTTAACCGCGCCCCATTTCCGTGACCGACCCCGGCGGTTACTCAGACGGGGCGGGACTCAATCATCGGGCGTAGAAGTCTGCCCAAATCAGG
>JBJMGS010000095.1:0-21545 GCA_045807785.1 Pyrinomonadaceae bacterium | reverse complement strand
CGAGGAACTTCTCGCGGTTGCGCGCCGTGTAGTTCATCGCGAGCAGCACGCCCGACTCCTGCATGTTGACGTTGTTGCGCATCGACCACTTGACGCGCGGCAGCGGCGGGTTCGGACGGAACCAGTCGCGCTGCGACTCTGCGCCCACGGTGCGGTCGCGCGTGTCGGCCCCGCCGTTGCCGAAGGTCTCGTAGAAGCGACCGATCGCGTTATGCCCGTTCGCCACGTAGAACATGTAGTTCGGCGCCCAGCCGTCGTAGAAGCCGTGCGTCCAGACGCCGGGCACGCCACGCTTCGTCATCTCCTCGATCTCGTAGTAGGCGAGGTCTTGCCACTCGTCTATGACTAACGGATCGAGCCAGGCGTTATAAGGCCCCGTCCCCGTCGAGGTGTACATGAAGGGGACGGACTCGTGCAGGTCGTGCAGGATCGTCGGGTGGTATTCGAGAAACGTCTTCATCTGGTTGCGCGTGAGCGCGAGCGCCATGCCGAGCCCGTCGCGGTTGTTGTCGTGGGCGACGTACTTGCCCCAGTACAAAAGGTTCGGCGCGTTCTTCCCCGGATTCGCCTTGCGGTAGTTGTAGGTGTCCACCATCATGTCGCGCCCGTCCACTTCGAGCGCGGGCGTGATGAGCACGATGACGTTCCGGCGAATCTCCTGCATGAACGGCGACTCGTCAACGGCGAGTCGGTAAGCCAGTTCCATGAGCATTTCGGGCGAGCCGGTTTCGGGCGAGTGGATCGAGCCTGAGAGCCAGTAGAAGGCTTTACCTTCGCCGATGAGTTGCTTCGCCTCTGCGTCGGTCGTGTGGCGCGGGTCGGCGAGGCGCGCGGTGATCTCTTTGTAGCGGTCGAGACGTGCGAGCGTCGCCTCGTCGCCGACGGCGACGAGCAGTTGCTCACGCCCCTCCTCGGAGTGCTCCGGCGCGGTGAAGACTTTGACGCGCGGGCTGGCGGCGGCCAGCGCGCGGTAGTAGCGGTAGAGGTCTTTCGTGTAGGTCAGCTTGTTCGGCGCGCCGACGACGTAGCCGAGGATTTTGTCGGGCGACGGCACGGTCGCGGAAGCGGGGAGGTGATCGACGAACTCCGTCAGAAAATATTTCTCCGTCGTGTACTCTCTGATCTTCGTGCCGTAAGCCTCATCGTTCGCGGGCACGGTCGTCGCGGCGGCGGAAGCGTCCGCCGCGGCTTTCGCGTTGGGGCGCGTCGCCCTCTGGGCGAAGACGCCGTGTGCGGCAGAGAGCAGGGCGCAGGCGAGCGCCGCAGATAAAATGCGGGCGGGCGGGCATTCTCGGAACATCGTCTCCTCCGTTTGCGGGCTGACAGCCGGGAAGGTTGGTTTGAATTGAAAGCGCGGAGATGATAGATCAAGGCGGCGAAATTGACTACAGGCGATTTTCTATCATGAAGGCTCACAGACTTGCGCGCCTCGCGACGCCCCTGCTCGCGCTCGCCGTGCTCTGCGCAACGGCGGCGCAACCGCCGACCAACATGAAACAGAACACGCGACCACGCGCTCGCGACATCGGACTTAAAGTCGGCGTGCTCCCTGCGGGGGCGCTCGACGCGATCACGGACGTGGCGGGCGTGCTCGTCGGGCAGACGACGCTCATCCGGGGCGAGAACGTGCGCACCGGCGTGACGGCGATCCTGCCGCACGGCGGGAACCTGTTCCGCGAGAAGGTGCCCGGCGCGGTGTACGTCGGCAATGGCTTCGGCAAGCTCGCGGGCTCGACGCAGGTCGAAGAGTTGGGCGAGATCGAGACGCCGATCCTTCTGACCTCGACCTTAAGCGTGCCGCGCGTGGCGGACGCGCTTGTCGAGTACATGCTCGGCTTGCCGGGCAACGAGGACGTGCGCTCGGTCAACCCGCTCGTCGGCGAGACGAACGACGGGACACTGAACGACATTCGCTCGCGCCCCGTCACGCGCGAAGACGTCTTCGCCGCGATCAAAAACGCGCGCGAGGGCGCGGTCGCAGAGGGCGGGGTCGGGGCGGGCACAGGGACGATTGCATTCGGCTTCAAGGGCGGCATCGGCACGGCGTCGCGCAAACTTCCCGCCTCGCTCGGCGGCCACACGGTCGGCGTGTTGGTTCAGACGAATTTCGGCGGCGTGCTCAGCGTCAACGGCGCGCCGTTGGGGCGCGAACTCGGCAGGTATTATTTGAAGGAAGAACTCGAACGCGCGAACGCGAACACGCGCGCGGGCGTCGAGTCTCAACGCGCGCCGGACGCGCAGACCCCGGCGGTCGCCAATGACACGGCGGACGGCTCGTGCCTGATCGTCATCGCGACGGACGCGCCAGTTGACGCGCGCAACCTGCGGCGCATGGCGAAGCGCGCGATGTTAGGGCTGGCGCGCACCGGCGCTGCCGGGTCGAACGGCAGCGGCGACTACGCCATCGCCTTCTCGACCGCGCCGGAGCTGCGAATCCGTCCGCAGAAGTCGGACGAGTTATACAAGCCTCGCGCCGCGCATCTGCTCTCGAACGACGCCATGTCGCCGCTCTTCCTCGCCGTCATCGAAGCAACCGAGGAGGCGATCTACAACTCGCTCCTGCGCGCCGAGACTGTGACCGGCAACGGTCACACCGTCGAAGCCCTGCCACTTGATCGCACGCTCGAAATCCTGCGCAAGTACAATGCGCTCGAAAGGCGTTGATCGGTTTGGACGAGATGCTTCCGCACTTCCGCACATGGCGGCGCTATGCGGAAGAGTTCCACATAGCACCCCGGATCGGCGTATTATGTGGAAGTCCTCCGCTTATACAGTAGTTAGATTTCTGTCGCTAGCCATGGAGAGTCGTATGACAAAACTGGCACCACTCATATTTGCTATCGCGTTGCTCTTGCTGATCAGTGGCGACGCCTATGCCTGTCGGTGCTGGAAACCGTCTGTTGAAACGTCTTTCAAAGGTGCTGCGACGCGGATCTTTAGCGGAGAGGTTGTTAAGCTCGATTTCTTCCGCGCTACTCTCAAGGTTGAGGGCGTATGGAAAGGCAAGCCCATAGAAGAGGTCGTGATGCTGACCGGGACGACTAAGTCTGCCGATGGGTATTATGTTTCTTCAAGTTGCGACTACGGGTACGTACTGGGAGAGAAGTACCTGATCTATGCTTATGGCCCTGACACTGAACTTGAGACCAGTGAATGCTCAAGGACTAAAGAACTGAAATACGCAGCTGATGATATTAAACAGCTTGATAAGCTAAAGCAGGCAAAGCATAAGCAATAGCATTGTGTCTTTATCGAAGGCGAAATCTAACAATGGCATGCAGCGGACGCGCAAATTGCTAGCCTCTTATCATCAACGGCTCGTGCGCGCCGCTGATGCCGGGCGTTAGGCAGATTCAATCTCCTGTAGTGTCTGCGCCCCTAGGCAGGTAGAATAGCCCGTACATTCGTGGCGGTGGGGTTCGCCTGATAACCGCCTCCGCCGTGGGGAGGCTGATGACTCCTGATCGGGCGAGCGCGCCTTGGTTGGCTACGCGCGCCAAGCGGTCGGGAGTTTTTCTTTGGCGTCGGAGTCAGATCAGGAGACGTGCGCGTTGGACACTCTGACCAAGTATCTCGCGGTCGCGGCGGGCGGCGCGGTGGGCGCGGTCGTGCGCTATTTCCTGGGCGGGACGATCCTGTCGCGCGTGGCGACGCCGTTCCCCGTGGCGACGTTCGTCATCAACGTGACGGGCTCGTTCGTCCTCGGCTTCTTCCTGACGCTCGCGGCGGAGCGCGCGCAGTTCAGCCCGCACCTGCGGCTCGCCGTGGCGGTCGGCTTCGTCGGGGCGTACACGACCTTCTCCACCTTCGAGTACGAGACCTTGCGACTGTCGGAAGAGCGCTGGATGGCGCTCGCGTTGCTGAACGTGATTTTGAGCGTGACGGTCGGCTTCGCGGCGGTGTGGGGCGGGATGGTTGCGGCGCACTGGTGGGAGGGCGTGCCCGCGTCGAGCGTCGCGGAGTATGAACGCTTCGAGGCATTGGCTGACACAAACGATCCGGCGCAGATGATCGGCGCATCACGCGACATTCGCGACTCGACCATCGGGCGCGAAGGTGAAAACGGAAGTTGACCAGCGGCGACCGGGCGCGCCCTCTTGCATCGACGATGCGAAGCGACGCGAACCGTACATCCGCGCCGAACGTGATAGCATCTTAAGTGATGGCAGGACGCGCGAACGTGCGCGAACCATTTAAGGACCGTTCACGAAAGGCAAAGTTCAGATGAGAGAATTTCCATCCCCCAATTCCGGTTATGACTCGCGCGGCGGCTCGGCGCAACAGCCGGGCGGAGCGTGGGGCAGTCTGCAAGCGCAGACGGCGGCTCAGGCTTCGGTCGAAGAGCGTCTGGGTTTTATCCGCAAGGTCTATGCGCTCTTCTTCGCGGGCACGCTCTTCGCGGTGGGCGGCGTGCTGCTCGGCTTCATGTTCGAGCCGCTGATGATCTTCGCGCTGCAACACCCGTTCGTCATGCTCTTCGCGATGATGGGCGGCGTGATGGGCGCACAGTCCGTGCGGCACGTGCCGGGCGTGAATCTCGCCGCGCTCTTCGGCTTCACGACCCTGACGGGCGTCGTCATCTCGCCGCTGATGTGGTACGTGCTCCGGACGAATCCGGCGTCGCTCG
Organism: Pyrinomonadaceae bacterium; assembly: GCA_045807785.1. Classification (GTDB taxonomy): domain Bacteria; phylum Acidobacteriota; class Blastocatellia; order Pyrinomonadales; family Pyrinomonadaceae; genus JAIVGV01. The sequence continues at coordinate 16,918 of JBJMGS010000095.1, read as the reverse complement.
TCGAAGCGGGTGTGCTCACGGTCGGCATCTTCGGTGGGCTGACCGTTTACGCTTTCGTCTCGAAGCGCGACTTCAGTTTCCTGCGCGGGATGGTCGTGACGGGACTCATCGTCGTCATCCTCGCGGGGCTGCTGAACGTGCTGCTCATCGGGTCGAGCGCGTTCGGCTTTGCGGTCGCGGCGGCGACGCTGCTGCTGTTCGCGGGCTTCGTGCTCTACGACACATCGAACATCATCCGTCGCTACCCCGTGAACGAATACGTCTCCGGCGCGCTCGCGCTCTACCTCGACGCCTTCAACATCTTCCTCGCGCTGATCCGCATCCTGAACGCGGGCAACCGACGCTAACAGAACGGACGCGCGCTCCGGGAAGCGAAGACTAAAGAAGAAAGACGAGAGGGCGGGGCGATCTCAGTTGAGATCGCCCCGCCCTCTCTTTTGTGCGTCGTGACTCTAGCTCGACTCGTTGTTAGAAGTCGAACTTGATCGCGAGTTGCAGTTGGCGCGGGGTGACGAAGGTCGTCGTGCCCGACGCGGGCGACTGGAACGAGCGCGGCGTGCCGAACGCCGTGACGAACGAGGGCGCGGTGAGCGTGCCCGACGCGCCGCCCGAATAGTTGAAGAAGATGTTGTTCACCGTCGCCACGTTCGAGCGGTTGAAGAGGTTGAAGGCTTCGAGGATGAAGCGCAGGCGCATCTGCTCGTGGATGGGGACGTTGCGCGTGATGCGCGCGTCGAACTGATAGACGGCGGGCGTGGTGAACTGGTTGCGCACAGTGCCCGGCAGGCGGTCGTTCGAGCGGTTGCCGTCGTTGTTCGGGTCGCCGCCGACGAGCGCCGAATAGGGCGTGCCCGACTGGAACTGCACGATGCCGGAGACGGTGAAGTCGCTGAAGAGAGAGCGCGCCACAGAGTTGTCGCTCCACTTGATCTTGCCCCACTCATAGACGGGGCTGAAGACGAAGCGGTGCGGGATGTCCGTGTCCGAGCGCGCGTAGTCAGCCGACGGGTTCAGTTGGTTCTCGACGATCTTGGCGTCGTCCGCGCCGACGACGACGATGGTCTGATCAGGCCGGTCGTCCTTCGCGCGCGAGTAGGTGTAGGCGGCGATGAACTGGAAGCCGCGCGTGAAGCGCTGCGTCGCCTGAATCGCCAGCCCGTTATAGACGGAGCGCGCCGCGCTCTCGAAGATCGAGATGCGGTTGTAGGAGACCCCGGTCGCGCGCGAGATGGGGCGCGCCGAAGAGAAGCGCTGGAACGTGTAGGTCACGCCGTCCGGCCCCGTGCGCGGGAACGCGGTGGGCGGGAAGAGGTTGATGTCGCGCGTGCGCGTCAGGTGGACGCCGTGGTAGTAGAGGTAGGTCGCCGACAGGCTCAAATTCTTCCAGACCTCGCGCTCGATGCCGACGCGCCCCTGCTCGACGTAGGGGTTGACGTAGTCCGGCGCGAAGACGAAGAGGTTCGGGTTGGCGGACGTGCCCGCGGGCGGCGCGGTCAGGATGTGCGGGTAGGTCAGGCCCGCGGCGACGATCTGCGCGGCGTTCAGGTTGACGCCCGTGACGTTGATGCCGTTCTGCGAGTGCACCGTGCCGACGACGATGGCCGGGGTGCGCCCGTAATAGACGCCGAAGCCGCCGCGCAAGACAGTCTTCTCGTCGAACGCGTAGGAGAAGCCGAAGCGCGGGGCGAAGTTGTTCCTGTCCTTCGGGCAGCGCGCCGTGTCAATGCCGTTCGCAATCAGTAGCGCGTCCGTGTTCTGCACGGGCGGGCACTTGAGCCCCTCGTAGTCGTAGCGCACGCCGAGGTTCAGCGTGAGCTTCGACGTGGCGCGCAGGTCGTCTTGCAGGAAGAACGCGTACTCTGACAGGTTCGGCTCGGTCGTCCCGCCGGTCGTGCCCGCGCCCGCGAAGTTCTGCGTGTAGGCCGAGGGCGTGTTGGTGGCGAAGGCCGCGTAGGAGGGGAACGTGTAGGAGCCGCTGAAGAGTCCGGGGAAGAAGTTGAAGATGCGGTCGAAGTTGAAATCAACGCCCGCCTTCCAGTTGTTGCGCCCGCGCAGGTACGAGACGTTGTCGATGAACTGGACGCGCTTGATGGTCGTCTCGCGCGGGCTGAAGTTGTTGCGCCCGATGTTCAAGTTCCCGCCGCCCGTGTTGATGACGGCTTCGGGCGCGTCGCTGTTCGCCTCGCCCGGCTCCTTGTCGCGCGCAAGCTGGAAGCGAAACTCGTTGACGATGCTCGACGTGAGCGTCGAGGCGAGCGAGCCGCTGAAGGTGTCGCTCTTGACGAGGCTGTCGCCCGAGTGTTCTTCCGCCGAGAGCGTGCCGTTGTTCTCGTTGTTCGCGCCAGTGAAGCCCTGATGGTTGTAGCGCAGGCTGAGCTGGTTCTTACCGTTCAAGGCGATGTCGGTCTTACCCAGGAAGACGTCCTGCGAGCGACCGACCTGATAGGTGCCCAGCTTCGGCGTCAGGATCGCGAGCGCGCCCGCCGGTGCGCTTCCGAGGTTCGGCACGTCGAGCACCTGCGGGACGTTCGAGCGCTGCCCGTCGTAGGTCGCGAAGAAGAACGCCTTGTCTTTGACGATGGGGCCGCCGAAGCGCCCGCCGAACTGGTTGATGTGAGAGGCCGGTCGCTTGTTCGGCAAGCCACGACGCGACTCGTTCGCCTTCGTCACGGGGTCGTTCGAGTTCAAAGACTCGTCGCGGAAATACTCGAACGCGCCGCCGTGGAACTGGTTCGTGCCCGACTTGGTGACGACGTTGATGACCGCGCCGCCGGCGCGCCCGAACTCTGCGGAGAAGCCGTTCTGGTTGACCTGAAACTCCTGCACAGACTCTTCCGAGAACTGGTAAGGCGGGCGCACGCCGCCGCGCCCGAGCGCCTGACCGAAGAAGGTGTTGTTGTTGTCCACGCCGTCAACCTGCAGGCTGTTCATCGTGCCGCGCTGGCCGCCGACCGAGAGGTCGCCGCCGCGCGGGTCGCGCACCACGCCCGGCGAGAGCGTGGCGAAGTCCTGAAAGTTGCGCCCGTTGATCGGCAGGTTCTCAATCGAGCGCTGGTTGATCGTGGTGGCGACGGAGGTGCGCGTCGTCTCGACCGCTGGGACTTCTCCCGACACGTCGATGATCGTGTTCTCGCCTGACAGGCTGAGGTTGACGTCGAGCGTGGTCTTGCCGCCGACGGTGACCTGCGCGTTCTCGAGCGTCACGTCGCGGAAGCCGCGCGCGCCCGTGGCGACGACGCGGTAGGTTCCGGGCGGCAGCAGCACTATCTGGTAGAGCCCTTCGTCGGTGCTCGTCGCGGTCTTCGTAAAGCCCGTCTGCTGGTTCGTCGCGGTGACGGTCACGCCGGGCACCGCCGCGCCGTTCGGATCGACGACGCGTCCGGTGATGTCGCCCGTCGTCGCCTGCGACTGCGCGTGCGCGAACGAGGCGAGGAACGCGAAGGTGGCGCACAGCAGGAGTGCCCGGCTGAGTCCGGTCAGGAGTTTGCTCGACATAGTTTCCTCTCGGCTAGGGGGAATGGAGTTGATCATGGCGGCGCGCGCACAGGTGTCGTGCGCTGCTATGTGATTCGTTGAATGACGGAATTGCGAGAACTGCTGAGACCCGCTGGATCGGAAGCGAGAATATAGTGGCGGGCCGGCGCGAGGTCAAGGAAAAGGATGAGGGATGAGGGATGAAAGAGAGATCACTCGACCTGAGTGACCACGCTTTCATCCCTCATCCCTTTCTTCTCACGCCTTGCGCGCGGCGAGCGGGCGGAAGAGGTGTTGGAGGCGGCGCGCGCCGGAGGTCTGCATCAGGCTCATCGTGCCGATGTAGCCGTAGCCGAAGAAGAAGAGGAGCAGGAACGGGATCGTGCCGAACAGGTGCATGTGCGCGGCGTAGATGATGGCGCAGAGGAAGTAAGCCGCGAAGGAGAGTTCGAGGAGCGGCAGCCAGCCGTGCTTGCGCTTGTACTTCTTCGCCTTCCATGTCACGTCAGTCCCCTGCTCGACGCGGTACTTCGGCGTGCGGACGAACTCGGACTTGACGCCGAAAAGTGCTTCGAGCACGGCGCGCGCGTTCGAGAAGGCGAGGCCGATGCCGATCGCCATGACGAGTGGCAGGTGCAGCAGGCGACGACCGCGCCCCGTCTCTTTGTCGAGATACCAGACCGCCGAGCCGTAGAAGAGCACGACCGAAACGGTCGAGAAAAAGAGGATCGGCGCGTCGAAGACGAGCAGGTTGAAGTAGCCCTGATTGTAGCGGACGAGCAAGAGCGGGAACTGCAAAAAGCTCGCGACGATCATCAGCGGGTAGCTGATGTTGCCCGTCAGACGGAAGAACATCTCTGCCTTGACGCGCAAGGGCAGCGGCGCGCGCCAGATGCGCGGGTAGAGTTTCAGGCCGACCTGCATAACGCCCTTCGCCCAGCGCCGCTGCTGCGCCTTGAACGCATTGATCTCGACGGGAATCTCGGCGGGCGCGTCCTCGTCGAGCAAGTACACGAAGCGCCAGCCCATCAACTGCGCGCGGAAACTCAAGTCCGTGTCCTCGGTCAGCGTGTCGTGCTGCCAGCCGCCCGACAACTCAATCGCGCGGCGGCGCCAGATGCCTGCCGTCCCGTTGAAGTTGAAGAAGCCGCCCGTCCGATTCCTGACCGTCTGCTCGACGACGAAGTGGCCGTCGAGCATGATCGTTTGCAGGCGCGTCAGCAGATTGTAAGAGCCGTTGATGTGCGACCAACGCATCTGCGCGCAGCCCACGCCCTCGTCCGTGAAGTAGTGGACGAGCTTGCGCAGGCAGTCCGGCTTCGGCACGAAGTCGGCATCGAAGACGGCGAGCAGATCGCCCTTCGCGATCTTCAGCCCGTTTTCGAGCGCGCCCGCCTTGAAGCCCGTGCGATCCGTGCGGTGGATGTACTGGATGTCGAACCCCGCTCGCTGGTAACTCTCGACGGTCGCGCGCGCCAGCGCCGCCGTCTCGTCGGTCGAGTCGTCGAGCAACTGAATCTCCATCCGTTCGCGCGGGTAGTCGAAAGATGTGACCGCCGCGAGCAGACGCTCGACGACGTACATCTCGTTGAAGATCGGGAGCTGGACAGTGATGCGCGGCAGTTCCGCTTCGGCGAAGACCGCTTTCGGCGCGGGCTGGAAGCGGCGGTAGCGCCAGAAGTCTATGACCTGCTTGACGCGGTAAGCGCCGTACACGGCGAGGACGCCGAGGATGGTGAAGTAGAGGATGAGGACGATCCAGTCGAACGTGTCGAGCCGGTAGAGGGTGCTGATGTTGGCCTGCGTGCGCCAGTACCAGTCGTCAATGAACTTGCTCTGGATTTCGCCGAACTCGCGCCACAGCTCTTCCTTCGACTTCTCCACGTGCTCTGCCAGAAAAAACATTTCGACTTGCCACTCCGAGTTTCAAAACCCCGCGGCGCGCGCAGACTCCCGCGCCGACCGCACGCAAAACGAGCAGCGCGTCTCTCGTGGGAGACGCGCTGCCCCGTTTCGACGAGAGCACATTGTACACGACCAGCCGCGCCGTCTCCAAAGACGCGCGGGCGTCGCGCCGGGCCTGAAACCCTGCTGGGTTGCGAGGCCCGACGCGCGCGTGCGGCTTCGTCAGTTGTCGCCCGCCTTAGCTCCCGGCGCCGTAGCTGCCGCCGCCAGTCGGGGGAGGAGGCGTGTAGCCGCCGCCGCCGAAGTCTGACGGGGGAGGCGGAGGCGTGTTCATCCCGCCGGGACGGTTCTTGCCGAGCACGGCGTTGCCGATGATCGCGCCGAGCACCGCGAAGGCGATGACGAAGACGGCGCGCAGCACGAGCCCGCCGACGCCAGCCGCCGCCGCGAAGCCCGCGCCGATGCCAGCGCTGCGCATGTTGTCGTTCATCGCCGCGCTGCCGATGCCGAGCAGCAGGAAGGGGATGCCGAGCACCGCGCTGACGATGGCGCCGACGACGCCCACCACTGCGCCGAGTTTCGCCGCGTCGCCCATCATCATGCCGCCCGGCGCGTTCTTCATGTACATCCAGATGGCCAGGAAGCCGCCGCCGATGGCCCATAAGAAGCAGCAGCCGCCGATGATGGGAAGACCTGAGAGCACGCCGGCGACAACGCCGCCGATGACTGCTGCCTTTGTTCTGTCGTTCATGTTCGTTCCTTCGTTGAAGCGAATTCGGTAGAGCTTGGGTTAGGGGGTGACAAGAACAGTTGTTGACGGTTGACCGCGCCGCGACCCCGGCGCATCAATCACACGGCAACGCGAGAATCTTGCGACTGAAGAGAATCTTGCGACTTAACCTGCGACTGAAAGAGACCGCGCGCGGGAGCCGCGCCGTGATCTCGCCCGTATCCTTGTGCGATCTCGACGAGCCCCGGCATGACGAAGAAGACCGCGCCCGCGCCGAGCCACGCGCCCGTCACGAGCCGCGAGAGGTGCGTGTTGTGCGCGAGCCCCGTGAAGTTGATCGAAAAGTCCACCGCCGTCGGCAGCACGGCGACCCAGAGCCACGCGCGCGGCGGTGCCTGCGTGAGCCGCAAGGGTCTGAGCAGCGGGTAGAGCAGGAGGCACGCGGCGAAGCCCGCATAGACGCCTGTGCAGCGCGCGCAGACGGCGAGCGGGTGACCGGCGACGTAGAAAGAGCGCTCCGCGATCTGGTGGCACAGCGGGGCGAACGAGTGATAGACGAACCAGGCCGCCGTGCCGTGCCCCGCAGACTCAAGTACGGGCGCGGCGAAGAGGAGCGCGACGAACGCGAGCGCGCCCACCGAGGCCAATAGCCACGCGCCCACGGCGCGCCCCGGCGCCCACGCGCGCGCCGCCACTTGCGGGACGTAATTCTGGATGGATGCAGCCACGTTACAAAGCTGTTAGCTGTTAGCTATTAGCGATTAGCTGTTAGCGCGATGGCATCAGTTCTCAGTCTCGCCGTTAGACTCGCTTCTGCTCCGGTTTTGCTAAGAGCTAAGAGCTAAGAGCTAACAGCTTTCAGAACCTGATCACCGTGTCGGGTCCGCCCTCGACGTGGACGGTGTCGATGAAGCGGATGTGGCGCGACTCGGTCGTCATGACGAGCGAGTGCGTGCGCTTGCCTGAGCCGAAGAGGCGGACGCCGCGCAACAGCGCCCCGTCCGTGACGCCGGTCGCGGCGAAGATGATCTTCTTCCCCGGCGCGAGATCGTCCGCCGTGTACACGCGGTCGGGGTCATCGATGCCCATCTCCTTGAGCCGCGCTAGGACCTCCTCGCGCGGCGGCACCTTGCCCTGATCCATGCCGAGCCGTTCGTGGTCGAAGACGAGCCGTGCCTGCATCTCGCCGTTCAGGCAGCGGAGCGCGGCGGCGGTCAAGACGCCTTCGGGCGCGCCGCCGATGCCCATCAGCGCGTGGATGTTCGTGCCCGCGACCGCCGCCGAGATGCCGGCGGAGAGATCGCCGTCGGAGATGAGGCGGATGCGCGCGCCCGCCGCGCGCACTTCGTCGATCAGAGCCTTGTGGCGCGAACGGTCGAGGACGATGACAGTCAGATCGTCGATGTCGCGCCCCAAGCCTTCGGCGATGCCTTGCAGATTCTCCCTGACCGAGGCGTCGATGTTGATGCGCCCGCGCGACGAAGGCCCGACGACGATCTTGTCCATGTAGATGTCGGGCGCGTTGAGGAGCCCGCCGCGCTCGGCGGCGGCTAAGACGGCGATGGCGTTGTTCGCGCCGAGCGCGCAGAGGTTCGTCCCTTCGAGCGGATCGACGGCGATGTCCACCTGCGGGTATATCTCTCCGTCGGGGCAATTCTCCTTGAAGCCCGCGCCGACCTCCTCGCCGATGTAGAGCATGGGGGCTTCGTCGCGCTCGCCCTCGCCGATGACGATGCGCCCGCACATGTTGACCGTGTCCATCACCTCGCGCATCGCTTCGACGGCAACGTGATCCGAAAACTTGCGGTCGCCCTGTCCCATCGTGTGCGCCGACGCGATGGCCGCCGCCTCGCAGACGCGCAGGAAGTCGAGCGAGAGGTGCTCCATGCTCCAATCCGTAGCCATTCAGTCGAATCCCCGATTTCCGAAAAGTTGATGCGCGGCAGCCCCGAAGTTGAGGGCGCACGTGCCCGCGGCGAGAAAGCGACGCCATACTATCAGAGCGGGCGCGGAATTTGTAGAGATAATGGTGAATTGAGCAGCGGGCGGCTTTTTTTTACGGGCGGCGGGCGCAACTGTTAACGAACCGCCGGCGGCGCGCGTCTCTACGTGCAACCGAGTCTTGGTCGTCCGTCCGCTCCCACATTCAACCGCCAGGGGAGGAAACGTCGCTTGAAAAGGTTCGCCACGCTCGCCTTACTACTTCTCTGCCCCGTCGCCTTCCACCAAGTCGCCGATGCCCAAAACGTGCGCGCCGGCCAGCTCGTCGTCGAGCCCTACACACTTCAGACTTACGATGGGCGTGATCACGCGGCAGAGTTCGGGCGGCTCTGGGTGCGCGAGAACCGCGCGGCGCGCTCAGACCGTTTGATCCAGCTCGCCTTCGTGCGCTTGAAGTCCACGGCACGGCAGCCCGCGTCGCCCATCGTGTGGCTCGCCGGCGGCCCCGGCGTCCCCGGCATCGGCATGGCGAAAGTCCCTGTTTACTACAGCCTCTTCGAGCGGTTGCGCGAGGTGGCGGATGTGATTCTGCTCGATCAGCGCGGGACGGGCATGTCCACGCCGAACCTGGAATGTCAGCACGCGCCGCTGCCCGCCGACGCATTCGAGACCGACGCGAAGTGGCTGCGCGCCTACACCGATCTCTCCCGCGCGTGCGCCGAGCGCTGGCGCGCGCAAGAGGTCGATCTCGCTGCCTACACGAACGACGCCAGCGCCGACGACGTGGACGAGTTGCGTCAGGCGTTGGGGACGGAGCGCGTCAGCCTCGTCGGTCACAGCTACGGCACGATCCTCGCCCAAGCCATGCTGCGCCGCCACGCCGCGCGCGTCGAGCGCGTCGCCCTCGCCAACACGGAGGGCGCGGACAATCTCGTCACGCTGCCGAGCGTCTGGGACACGCTCATCAAAAAACTCTCTTACTTCGCGGGCGAAGATCAGACCGTCGGCAAGCTCGTCCCGGACATGGAAGCCCTCTACCGCCGCGTGCTCGACAAGTTGGAGCGAAACCCTTTGACGCTCACCGTGACGGACGAGCGCGCCAAACGCCCCGTGCAAATCCGCGTCGGCAAGATCGGTCTACAATGGCTCGTCCGCCTCGACATGAGCGACGCGCGCACCTACGCCTTACTCCCCGCCCTACTGCTGACCATCGATCAGGGCGACTACTCCGTTTTTGCGAAACAGTTCAAGCCGCTTTTTAACGACTTCGGCGCGCGCTCGCCGATGGCGAACGTGATGGACTGCTCTTTGGGCTGGTCGGCGGAGCGCTGGGCGCGCGCGCAGAAGGAGACGCCACGCGCCCTCTTCAGCAACGTCAACCTGCAATGGACTTCGGGCGTCTGCCAGTCGCTGGGCGTGGCGGAGCGGCAGGGCGAGAGTTCACGCCCGAGACTCTGGAGCACCGTGCCGACGCTCTTCATCAGCGGCACGCTCGACACCAACACGCCGCCCTTCGAGGCGGAGGAGGTGCGCTGGGGCTTCCCCAACAGCACACACCTCGTCGTCGAGAACGGCGGGCACGAAACCCTCCCCTCCGAACAGGTGCAGTCGGTCGTCTTGGACTTCTTCAAGGGTCAGGACGTGAGCCCGCGCCGTGTCGTGTTCGCGCGCCCTCGCTTCCTGTCGGTCGAGGAGTTGAAGTCGATGGCGGCTGGCACACGCTGAGCCGCGCGCACAGCCGGGCAAACCCACGCGGGCTGGTCAGTGCGTGAGTCTCGTCTTCCAACTCGACATAAAGTTTAGAGGCGCGGAATTGTAACGATCAACTCCGCGCCTCTTACTTTCAAAGTCGCTCCACTCTTGAAGCCGTCCCAGCCGACTACTGAGAGTCACCCATCGCGAGCTGATCGACCGAGGCGTAGATTTGCAGATACATCTGCGTCTCGGCGGGGATGAGCGTGCGCCACGTGGTGCCGCCGCGTTCGAGGTAGTCGGCGAGTTTCATCGGGTTCGAGTTGTAGCCCGCGGCGAGCAGCTCGGACTGCGTCGCGAGGTTTGCGGCGAGCGCCTGCTTGATCTGGTCGCGGCGCGCCAGGTTGTCCCAGGTGTCCTGGATGTAGAGGAGCATGGCGCGCGCGGCGTTGGCGTGATCCTGCATCCCCGAGACGAAGTCTGATTTGAGCGAGGCTTCCGGGTGCTGCTCCCTGATCGCCGCGTAGGTCTTCGGGATCATCTGGATCATGCCGCCCGCGCCCGCCGTCGAGACGGAGTAGCGGTAGGTGTCGCCCGCGTTTAAGGCGTAGAGCGTCTCGATCTCTGAGAAGAGCGCGGCGCGATCCTCCTGCATGAAGCGCTTGTGATCGGCGTGCTCGACGATGCACAGGTGCTCGGCGACATCGACGATTGACGGATCGACCTTCGCGCCCTTCGCGCGCAGATCAGCCGCCGCCTCGTCAAGCTGGCGCCGGACGTAGGCACGGCCATCGCGCTCGAGTGCGGGCGCGGCGAGCGACGGGTGCGCCGAAGTGTAGTAGGCGATCTCCTTGACCTGCTTGCCCTCTGTGCGCGGGTATTTGACGGCGAGCGGCACCAGCTCGCGCCCCGCCGCGTCCGCCACGCGCACGGCGGTGTTGACATAGTTCGGGCGCACGACCGTCACGCGCAAGGGCGTGCCGTCCGCCGCGACGACCTCGGCCTGCGCGCCCTGCTGTAAAAGCGTCGCCTTCGGCAGCGTGAGCAGGTGCATCTGTCCGCCGTCCGCGTCCTCGGCGGCGAGCGTCACGGCGTCCGCATCGGGCGCGGGCGACTGTTCGAGCAGGCGCTTGGCGCGACCGATGCGCGCGCGCACGCTCTGCCCGAACTCTTTGTCGGCGCGGGCGGCGGCGGCGGCCGGCGTGGCACCGACCGACGTGTGGCGCAGGGCGCGCAGGTGCTCGCCGAGCGGCGCGAGAAACAGGAAGAGCGGGAGGGCAGACAGGTACAGTTTTCTCATCAATATTTATTCCGACTGGTTGAAATGAATTGGCAGAACAGGACAGGGGAGGGACAAGCTTTTGACGCGCACCTGACAAGCCCGGTTGCTCAGCGCGCGAGGTAGTGCAGCCGTTCAATTTGCCACGCGGATTTAGTACACGGCGGCGCGTCCGTAGTCGGACAAACAGGGCGCGGAAGCTGCATCGAGCAGCTTCCGCGCCCCGCCATTTGGAGTCATAACTTCGCGCCTTAGCGCCTTAGCGTGAGAACTGGTTTTCACGCTAAGGCGCTAAGGCGCGACGAAAAACCTTAATCCGCCGCGACCGCCTCGCGCGCTTCCGCCGGCTTGTAGGGCGGGAGCGTCTTGCGCGCCGCCTTCTCGCTCTTGAGTCCGAGCGCCCAGTCGGCTTGCATCAAGGTGTGGATGTCGCGCGTGCCTTCGTAGATGACGGCGGCCTTGCAGTTGCGGAGGTAGCGCTCGACGGGGTAGTCGTTCGAGTAGCCGTTCGCGCCGTGGACTTCAATCGCCATCGAAGCCGCCTTCTCGCTGCGCACGGTTGCCTGCCATTTGGCGAGCGAAGTCGCGCGCGCGTTCGGCAAGCCCTGATTCTTGAGCCAGCCGGCGCGCAGCCAGAGCAGGTGCGCCATCTGGTAGTCGGCTTCCATCTCGGCGATCTTCTGTTTGACGAGCTGGTGGTTCGCGATCTTCGTCCCGAACGTCTCGCGCTCTTTTGCGTAAGCGACGGACGCGTCGCGCGACGCACGAATCACGCCGGTCGCGCCCGCCGCGACGGTGTAACGCCCCTGCTCGAGCGCGAACATCGCGATCTTGAAGCCCTCGCCCTCCTCGCCGAGCATGTTCGCCTGAGGCACGCGCACGTCTTGCAGCGAAAAATATCCGGTGTTGCCCGCACGGATTCCCATCTTGCCGTGGATCGTGCCGGAGGTGAAGCCGGGCATCGTGCGCTCGACGATGAAGCAGGACATGCCTGTGTGGTCGCGCTTCTTGCGCTTCTCCTCGTCCGTCCAGCAGAAGAAGAGAAAGTTGTCGGCGAAGCCCGCGAGACTGATCCACATCTTCTCGCCGTTCAAGACCCACTCGTCGCCCTCTCGCCGGGCGGTCGAGCGCGCGCCGACCACGTCCGACCCCGCGCCCGGCTCGGTCAAACCATAGGTCGCGATCTTCTCGCCCTTCGCCTGCGGCACGAGATACTTCTGCTTCTGCTCCTCTGTGCCCCACGCGTAGAGCGACATGCAGTTCAGCCCGGTGTGGACGGACATGACGACGCGCAGAGACGTGTCCACCGCTTCGAGTTCCTCGCAGACGAGGCCGAGCGCGATGTAGTCGAAGCCCGCGCCGCCGTACTCTTCGGGCACGCAGACGCCGAGCAGGTTCAGCTCCGCCATCTTGTCGAGGATCGCGCGGTCGAACTCCTGCTTCTCATCCAGCTCCTTGATGCGCGGCGCGACCTCCTTCTGCGCGAACTCGCGCACGGTCTGCGTGATGGACTTGTGGTCTTCGGTCAGCTCGAAATCGATCATTTCAATTTTCCTTCGGATGAAAGTTTACGGGCGAACGCCTCCGGCGAGGGACGGCGGGCGGAAACTTTGTGCGCTGATTCATTGACGAGCGGTGCGAAAATTAAGCGGCATCTTACAACGCGGCGGCGGCGCGTGTAAAACTCCTATCCTTCTGCAATCAGCCGGCGCGCGACGTCCTGCGCCTCTTCGAGCGTGCGGACGCGCCCGTCGAGCTGCATCTCGTAAACGGCGCGCGCGATCTCGCCGACGCGGGGCGAGGGTGGCAAGCCCATCTCCAACAGGTGACGACCCATCAGGAGCGCGGCGGGAGGCTGCCGCTCGACCGACAACTCGCGCGCGCGGTTGATGAACCACTCCTGCGCCGCCGCGTCGTACCACTTCTCGCGCGGAACCCACGGCGCGTTGCGCCCCAGCGAGTCGGCTTTCGCCACGCGGTAGAGCAAGTCCAACTCGCAGCGGCGGGCGAGACGTCGGAATGCGCCGTCCGTCACCTCCTCGCGCTGGCGGTAGAACTCGCCGGGCTTCAAGTGCTCGCGCACGAGTGCGACGACCTGCGAGCGCACGTCGTAGCCGTCGAGCGTGTAGATTTTCAGGCGATCCAGCAATGAGAGTGTCGGCGCGACGCCGGCCTCGTCGTGACCGCGCGAGCGCGTGCGCCCCTCGACGAACTCGGTCGTCGCAGGCTTGCCGAAGTCGTGGCAGAGCGCGGCGAGCATCACCGCCACCTTCTTCGCGTGGGGCAGATCGTCGATCTGCTCGCGTGCGCGGTCGAGCGTGAGAAAAGTATGGACATCACAATCGCCCTCGGGGTGCCATGCCGAGTCTTGCGGCACGCCGACGAGCGCGTGAACTTCCGGGAAGAGCTGCGGCGTGGCGTTGAGGCGCGCGAGCCACTCGAAGCCGATTGACGGTTGCGTCGCCTGAAGCAGGAGTTTTTCCAGCTCACCCCAGACGCGCTCGGACGGCAAGTCTGTCAGATCAATCGAGCAGCAGAGTTCGACGGTCGCGGGCTCGACGTCCAGCCCGAAGCGCGCGGCGAGCTGCGCGGCTCGCAGGACGCGCAAGCTATCTTCGACGAAAGTTTCGGGTGCGACCGCGCGCAGGATTTTATTCTTGAGATCGGTTTGACCGTCGAACGGATCAATTAGCCCGCCCGTCAGCGGGTCGTCGAGGATGGCGTTGATCGTGAAGTCGCGACGGCGCGCGGCTTCCGCGAACGTCATCGAGGGGTCGCCTTCGACGACGAAGCCGCGGTGACCGCGCGCGGTTTTGCGCTCGCGCCGCGGCAGGCTGACATCGAGATCGCGACCGAGCTTGTACACCGTGAACGCCTCGCCGACGGCGTCCACGCGCCCGAACTGTTCGAGCAACGCGCGCAAGTCGGCGGGCTCGATGCCGTAAACTTCGACGTCCCAGTCCTTCGGCTTGAGCCCCAAGAGCGCGTCGCGCACGCAGCCGCCGACGAGCAGAGCGCGCCCGCCTGCGTCAGACACGGCGCGGGCGAGCGCGAGAATCTTTTTCGGCACGTCAGCCATCGGGCGGCAAGTGTCGCGCATAAAAAACAGGGCTGCAAGTCTCCCGACCCGCAGCCCGACTGATCGGCATGGATAAAAATACGTCAGCCACAGAGAACACAGAGGACGCAGAGAGAAAGCAGATTGCCTGCTCACTCTGCGTCCTCTGTGTTCTCTGTGGCTAAATCTCTTGACCGGCTCGCGCCGTCAACGGCTCTCGAAATTGATGTTCGGCTCCGCGTCGTCGTCGTCGTCTTCAACGTCTGCGGTTGATGCCTCGTCCTGTTCGTCGAACTCTTCGAACTCCTCTTCGTCGTCAAAATCATCTTCGCCACCGACGAGGACTTGTATGCCGCGAGTTGAGGGCAGGCAACTCAAGACCTGCACGCGCTCGACGCGGGTCATCTCGGGCGAGGCGTGCCAGAGCTTGACCCAGAAGGTGCGAGTCGCGGTGTGGACGGCGAACGTCGAGCCGTCGCGCATGACGGGGACGAGTTCGGCGACGGTGCCGGCGCGCAGCGTCTCGACGAGTTCCGGTACGTACTGCCGCAGGTTCTCGAACTGCAACACGACCGCTGACTCGTCAACCTCGGCGGGCGGAAGTTCTACCGCCTCGTCCGATTCGAGTTGCAGCCGCGCATCCGTGCGTTGCGTTTTCAACTTCCGTATCGCCATATTGATCGTGAGTTGTGAATCGTCAATGGTGAATCGTGAACGTTGTAACCTGCCTTAAAAATTTACGATTCACGATTGACGATTCACGGCGTTAACCGTTTCTGCAAGTGCTCCCGCAAGTCCGCGACCTTGACGCGCTCCTGCTCCCAGGTGTCGCGGTCGCGTACCGTCACGGCTTCGTCTTCGAGCGACTGGTGATCGATGGTCACGCAGAAGGGCGTGCCGATCTCGTCCTGCCGCGCGTAGAGTTTGCCGATGCCGCCCGTGTCGTCATAGACGGCGCGCAGCGAGGGTTGAAGCGAGCGCTTGATCGCCTTCGCCATGCCGACGATCTCGGGCTTGTTCTTTGCCAGCGGCAGGACGGCGACTTTGATCGGCGCGAGTTCGGGGTGGAGTTTCAGGATGACGCGCTTCTCGCCCTTCTCGGTTGTCCGCTCGGTGTAGGCGTCCATCAGGAACGCGAGCGCGGAGCGGTTGACGCCCGCTGCGGGCTCGATGACGTGCGGGTAACAACGCTCCTTCGCTGCCTCGTCGAAGTACGAGAGGTCTTCGGTCGAGTCCGGGTTGAGGCGCTTCCCTTCCGCGTCGTTCGGGTTCTTCGAGTGCGACTTGAGATCGAAGTCCGTGCGGTAGGCGATGCCCATCAACTCCTCGAACTGTCGCGCCTCTTCGCCCTCGCGCTCGGGGAAGTAGCGGTACATGAGATCGACGGTGCGGCGCGAGTAGTGCGCGAGTTCGTCCGGCGGAACTTCGTAGAGATGTATGTTCTCGCGCGCCACGCCGAGGCGCGTGTACCAGTCCGTGTACTGTTCGACCCAGTAATCGACGAGCTTCAGGTGCTCTGCGTCGGGGCGGACGAAATACTCCATCTCCATCTGCTCAAATTCGCGCGTGCGCAAGATGAAGTTGCCGGGCGTGACCTCGTTGCGAAACGACTTGCCGAGCTGTGCGACGCCGAACGGAAGCTTGCGCCGCATGGACTGCTGGACGTTCAGGAAGTTGATGAAGATGCCCTGCGCGGTTTCGGGGCGCAGGTAGGCGACCGCCGCCGGGTCGTCTTCGTCGGCGACCGCGCCGAGCCGCGTCTGGAACATGAGGTTGAAGGGGCGCGGCTCCGTCCAGTCCGTCTTGCCGCAGTTCGGGCATTTGATCGCGGCGTAACTGTTCGCGCCCGCGGCGGCAGCGTGCTGCGCGACGCCGCCGTGCTCTTCGAGCAGCTTGTCGGCACGGTAGCGGCTCTTGCACGCGCGGCAGTCGATCAAAGGATCGTTGAAGGTCTCTTCGTGCCCCGAATACTTCCACACCAGCCGGTTGAGGATGATCGACGAGTCGAGCCCTTCGATGTCGTCGCGCTCATAGACGAGCCAGCGCCACCACGCGCGCTTGACGTTGTTGGTCAGTTCGACGCCGAGCGGGCCGTAGTCCCACGCGCTGCCCAGGCCCCCGTAAATCTCCGAGGAGGGAAAGACGAACCCGCGCCGCTTGGCGAGCGACGCGACCGTTTCGATGTTAGGTGCGGACAAATTAACCTCCATGAATCGTGAATCGTGAATCGTCACTCGTGAATAGTTAAAAGCAGGCTCCTGCTGTTCACGATTGACGATTCACGATTCACGATTGACGATTCACGCATCCTAGCACAGCGGCGCGCGGCAAACGAGAAGAGGGTCGTGTCCAGAGTTGTCCGCACGCCATTGTAATTATGGCTCGCAAGGTATATAAGCCTCTCGTCCTTTCACATTCCTCGCGGGCATCTCACACAATCACCGGAGGTAAACCAACATGCTCTTCCCTCTTATCGTCCTGTGGGCGCTCGTCGGCTGGTGTGGTAATGAGCCGCGGAGACTCGTGCCGACGCCACCGAAGCCTGAGCCCGGACCGGATTGGCTTGTTTCCAGAGTCATCGGCGCGGTCGCCGGCGTCATCGGCGGCTTTGCCTACCTGAAGGTGTTCGGACCCCATCCCGAACCTTGGCTCTCGGCTGGTCCTCAGCCCGAACCGTGGCTTCCAGCGGTCTTCGCCGCCGCCACAACCGTGGGAGCTTTTGTCGCCGCACGTATCATCACCGGCATCTACGGGCAAATGCGCGGAGGAAATGTAAATAGAGGTTAGCGGCGGTTCAAGATACGAGTTCGGACACGATAGAGAGAGGGAGGGGCGCTCT
>JBJMGS010000094.1:0-19035 GCA_045807785.1 Pyrinomonadaceae bacterium | reverse complement strand
TACTGTGCGACCTCGTGTGCCGCAAGGGTGGGCACCGGGAGCTTATCTAACCGACTGACTCCTTTGGGTCATAATTCGAGCGCGGCTTCTCCGGTGCACTGTGCCGCCGAAGCTTGTCGCTTCGACAGACATCCGTCAACATACAAATTCGGGCGTTGGATTGCTTTCGATTCGCGATGGTGCTCATCCTCAAAGATAAGACGTTCGCCATCAAGAGCGCCCGGCTGTCGGCGACCATCCTTGACCCGTACTGGCTACGCAGGTATCACCCCGCCGGCGACCCACGGCTCTTTTGGTCGCTGGAGGTGGAAGCCGAGCAGGAGACGGGCGGCGAGATGTGGGAGCCGCGGGCGTCAAGCGATAATCTGCACTTCCCCGTCCGCCGATGGGTAGACGTGGTCGGCCAGGTGGCCGAGTGGTCGGAACCCCACGACGAGGAGTGGGGCGAGCTCAACGGGGTTTTCTACGTCTTCGGACACGAGAACATTTCCCGCGCCCGCCTCAACTTCCCGGAGCGCAACGGCGCCGCCTTCAGGTTCGAGTGGGAGGGAGTCTGCGACGTGCTATGGGACGAGGATTACGGGCGGGACGTGCCCTTCTCGGCGTCGGGCTGGGCTGAGTTCACCGGGGTGACTGTCCTGGGGAGTGAGTCGGATACGGACGAGACGCTACGGGGCCGCCTCGCCGGGTACCTCGACCCGCGTGACTTCGTTCAGGGGCCGCTGCTCCGTGAGGGGCACCGCTACGACAGCGGCGTCAAGATGGCCCGCGCGGTGTTCACCCCTCTGGGAGTGCCGGCGGCCCAACAACGGCGTGCAGGCGACTCGTGACACGCTGCATATCATGTACCTCATCGTGCGGAGCGGTAGGCAATATATGGTATTAAGTAGCTTCTCAAATTGTTCACGGAGAACCTACGCCCTGACGCCGCCGCGACGCCCGCTGCGCGCGGTGGCAGGGGACGCCAGCATTAGCTGGGGCGGGCGCGCGAAGGGATGCCGCCCTTGACGCTGCTCACAATCGGATCGCCTGTTTTAGTTATGGTAAGCTAATCGCTCAATGCTTCATCCCGCGATGCCGATACAGTCGTCGCCTTTCAGTATCAAGCTCAAGTTGCGACCAGTGAGCAGGGTCGCGGCGTCTCGAATGGCGCTCGTGGTCACCTGCGCCCTCGCCTGTTTCTGCGCGCCGTCTGCGCGCGCACGGCAGGCTGAGCCGCAGTCGCCGCCGGTCGTCGTGCAGCCTGGTGCGCCGGGGCAGCCGACGCGGCGGCTGCCGCCGGAGACGAGGGCGCAGCTTCCGCCCCGCTCGCCGAAGGACGTGGAGTTCATGCAGGGGATGATCATGCACCACGCGCAGGCGGTCGAGATGACTGCGCTCATCGAGTCGCACACCGGGAACAAGGGACTGCGTCTGCTCGGCGCGCGCATCAGCCACTCGCAGTCGGAAGAGATGAAGTTTATGAAGCGCTGGCTGGAAGCGAGGGGCGAGCCGACTTCGATGCCGATGCCGAAGATGTCCGGCATGGACATGTCAGGCATGAGTATGCCGGGCATGGAGCATTCGGGCCGACAGATGCTCATGCCGGGGATGCTCACGCCGCAGCAGATGGACGCCTTGAGGAGAGCGAAGGGCGCGGAGTTCGACCGCCTGTTTCTGGCGGGGATGATTCAGCACCACAGCGGGGCCTTGATCATGGTGAGGGAGTTGTTCGACACCGCCGGCGCGGGACAAGATGCCGAACTCTTTAATTTCGCTACCGATGTTGACAGCAGCCAGCGCGCCGAGATCGGGATCATGCAGAAAATGCTGGGTGAACAACCTTTCAAAATTGCCATTACCATAGAGAACTCCACCATCATCGCCGGGGCTGACATCTGGATCAAGGTTAGCCTGACGAATACATCGAATCAGGATGTCCCTGCGGGAGTCGGTTATAGCAGGGGCAACATCGCCTCAATTTTTCGGTTTGAAGTGCGCGACGAGCACGGGGAATTGGTTCCAAAAAGAACTTACCCGCACCCGGAGTTGGAGTCGGGCAGCGTGACGTTTGTCACCATCCATCACGGAGAAACTTGGACTCAGGATCAGGAAGTGAGCGCACTATACGACATGCGGAAGCCCGGTAAGTACACAATTCAAGTGTGGCAACGAGACCCCAACTTTGATATCAAATCCAATGTCGTCACTGTAACGGTAACTCCCGACGGCAATGTTCCAGCGCGCAAATTCAGGGCGATGGATAAACGCCCAAAACTGTTTTCCGCCACGGAGGTATCGAGTCCACACCGCAACTCAGAGAAAACTGTAGTCTATGTTTAGGGGGAGACAATGAAACGAGTGCCCACCGTCGCCTTCCGTTTGCTAACGGCTTCCTTCGTTCTGTGCACGTGCTTGGCCGTCAAGACGCTGGCGCAGACGCCCTCGCCATCGCCGCCGCCTGTGCCCGCGCCGTCGCCCGAGTCCAAACCCGCCGACCCGGCGGAGGGGAATCCGTTTGCCCCCCAACCGGCCCCGCCGCTTCCGGCGGGCATGACGGGTTCGGATGCAAGCGATCCGCGCGCCAAGCTCACGCCGGGAATGTACGACGCGGGCGAAACGTCAAAGGGCATGAAGCATCTCCTGCTGCTCCCGAAACCCGACGCATTCCAACTCGGCGCAAGCGATCCCGACAGCCCGAAAGTTGATAAGACACTGGCCCTGCTCGGCGACGACCCCGCGAAGATGCCGAAGCCCATCAAGCCGGTCATCGCCGGACTCGCCTTCGCCAATTCCGATCTCGCCTTTCAAGGCAACCACTTGTTCCTGGGAAACTTTTACGGCGTCAACATCTACGACATCTCCGACCCGGCGAAGGCGAAGTTATTGACTTCGATGGTGTGCCCCGGCGGGCAGGGCGACGTGTCGGTTTACAAGAACCTGCTCTTCATGTCGGTGGAGATGACGAATGGCAGAGTGGACTGCGGCACGCAGGGCTTCCCGCTCGATCCTCCGCCCGCCGCCGGGCAAGAGGACAAGCCGCGCCGGCCCGCGCAGCAGAAAGATCGTTTTCGCGGCGTGAGGATTTTCGACATCTCGGACATCCGCAGTCCGAAGCAGGTCGCGGCGGTGCAGACCTGTCGCGGCTCGCACACGCACACGCTCGTCATCGATCCGAACGACGCGAACAACGTTTATATCTATGTCTCCGGCACTTCCTTCGTCCGCCAGAGCGAAGAGCTGGCCGGCTGCTCCGACGAGACGCCTGACAAAGACCCGAACACCGCGCTCTTCCGCATCGACGTGATCAAGGTTCCGCTCGCCGCGCCGCAGAACGCTCAGGTCGTGTCAAGCCCGCGCGTCTTCATGGACGCGCGGACGGGCGCGCTCAACGGCCTGAACAACGGCGGCACACACGGCAAGGACGGGCTGGACAAGCCGTCCGACACCAACCAGTGTCACGACATCACCGTCTATTCCGCCATCGGACTCGCGGCGGGCGCGTGTTCGGGCAACGGCATCCTGCTCGACATCAAAGACCCGGCTCACCCGAAGCGCGTTGACGCGGTCAACGATCCGAACTACTCCTACTGGCACTCGGCCTCGTTCTCAAACGACGGTACGAAGGTCGTCTTCACCGACGAGTGGGGCGGAGGCTTAGGCGCGCGCTGTCGCGCGGGTGATCCGAACGTGTGGGGCGCGGATGCGATCTTCCGCCTGACCAATAACAAGCTGAACTTCGCGAACTACTACAAGCTGCCTGCCGCGCAGGGCGACAGCGAGAACTGCGTGGCGCACAACGGCTCGCTCGTCCCCGTGCCCGGTCGCGACATCGAGGTGCAGGCCTGGTATCAGGGCGGCATCTCGGTCGTTGACTTCACCGATGCGGAGCACCCGTTCGAGATCGCCTACTTCGACCGGGGCGCGATTGACCCGAAGACGCTCGTGCTCGGCGGCGACTGGTCGGCCTACTGGTACAACGGCCACGTCTATGCGTCAGAGATCGCGCGCGGCCTGGACATCTTCGATCTGACGCCGACGCAAGCCCTCACGCAGAACGAGATCGACGCCGCGAAGACGGTGCGTGTGGCTGAACTAAACGTGCAGAACCAACAGAAGATCGAGTGGCCCCGAAATTTAGTCGTGGCGAAGGCGTACCTCGATCAGTTGGAGCGTTCGCAAGCCCTTCCCGCTGACCGGATCGCGTCGCTGCGGCAGGCGATCCATCGAGCGGAGAGTTCGCGGCTCAGTGCGAAGGAGCTTGGGGAACTCAAAAGCCTCGCGCCGTCGCTGGAGCAGAGCGCGGGTGCGGCGAAGGGCGCTGCGGACTCGGCACGTCTGCGGGCCTTGGCTGAAATTCTGCGGCGGCCCGCGCTGTGATCCTGCTTCTCGAACCGTTCGACGCCGGACTCTAAGGCGCGCAAGCGTGAGCCGACCGACGCGTCCGAAATCGATGTGGGGCGTGATGAATCAGTTATTGATGCTTGATGTCAAAGGGAAGTTATGGGATGAGTTCGGACGATCTCGGGGCAAGTATCGAGCGCGGGGTCGAGTTCCTGCGGCGCAGCCAGTTGCCGTCGGGCGAGTTCAAGGTCTTCATGTCTCCCGACCTCAACCTTGAGCGGGATTGCTTCCTCGACAGCTCACTCTTTCCCACGGCGCTCATCGCCTACGCGCTCGGCTTCGCCGACCCGGCGGAAGTCAAAGACATTCTGGACAAGGCGCTGGACTTCTTACTGGGTGAGATGGGGGGGCCTGGGCTGTGGCGTTATTGGACGAAGCGGCACCAGACCCATTCGATCAGCCCGCCCGACCTCGACGACACCGCCTGCGTCTCGTTCGTGCTGCGCCGGCACAACCTCCCCTTCCCGCCCAACCTCAAGCTGATCTTAGCGAACCGCAACCGGGAGGGGCTTTTCTACACGTGGCTGACCGCGCGCTGGCCCCTGCCTCTCCTCCCCGCCTACTGGCGCGTGGTCTTGTCTCAGTGGCTGCACCCTCGCAAGCTTTCCTACTTCTGGACGTTAGAGCCGGACAGGCACGACGTTGACTGTGTCGTCAACGCCAACGTGCTGTTCTACGTGGGGGAAACGCCGGAGACGCAGCCGGTGATAAATTACCTGTTGGACGTTTTGCGGCGAGGCGAAGAGGGGTGGTGCGACAGGTGGTACTTGAACCCCTTCGTGTTCTACTACGCCGTCGCACGCAACTTCCACGCGGGCGTCGCGGCTCTCGGCGGAGTCCGCGACGAGTCGGTCGCGCGGATCGTCGCGGCAGCGAAGCCGGACGGGTCGGTCGGCGACGGCGCCCTGAACACGGCGCTGGCTATCTGCGCGCTGCTCTACTGGCGGAGTTCGCCGCCGGAGTTGGAGCGCGCCGTCCGCTTCCTGCTAGCTGAACAGCGCGCGGACGGCTCGTGGCAGCGCGCGGCTGTTTATTACAGCGGGACTGAAAAGCACTACGCCTTTGGCTCAGAGGAGTTAATCACCGGCTTTTGCCTGGAGGCTCTGCTGCACCATCGGCTGAGGCGTTCGTGAGTTTCCCGGCGGAAGATTGGTGTTGCCCTCATAATGGCTCAACATTTAATTCACGTCGGGTACGCGAAGGCCGGCTCCACGTTTCTTCAGGCGTGGTTCGAAGGGCACCCCGAAATCCGCTACGCGCCCGGCGGTCTCGGGGGCTTCAACAACATCTACGAGATGGCCAGGCCCTCGGGACGCGCGTACAAGTACTACGTGACCAGCTACGAAGGGCTGTCCGTGCCGATCATCAGCGCGGGCGGCATGCATCTGGATTTCGTGAGCGCCCGGCCCGTGCCCGACACCGGTGTGAAGGAGAAACAGGCGGAAGTGTGCGCGACGCTCAAAAGCCTCTACCCCGAAAGCCGCGTCCTCATCGTCACGCGCGGGTTCAAGGGGCTGATCCTCTCCGGCTATTCGGAATGCGTCAAGCTGGGGACGCGGCTGCGCCTCGACGGCGTGTGCCGTGAGTTCTCGCAATGCCTGCGCGTGGACGCAGACCACTACTGGGACTTCGACTATCTCATACGCCTCTACGCCGAAGCGTTCGGCGAGGAGAACCTGATTGTCTTGCCTTATGAGTTGCTCCGCGACGACCAGGACGGATTCCTTTCAATCCTCGAAGAGAGACTCGGCATCGGGCACGCGCGGGTCGAGGTGGGGCGGTTAAACCCTTCGCTTTCGCCGGAGGAGTTGTACTGGTATCCGTTAATTTCGCGCGCGGTGGCGGGGGCGGCGGCGCGACTGGGCGGAGCCCGGTTCCAGAAAATTTACCGGTGGTACGCCAGCAAGATAGGCGGCAGAAGGCTGCGCCCTCTCGTCAAGGTGCTGAGTCTTCTGCGTCCGGGCGGGAAGATCACCGCCGCCGAGTTCGACGAAGACATGCTGCAATACTGCAAAGGGAAAGCGACGTTGCTGAAGGGGCTCCCCCTCTACGCCCCTTACGCCGCGGATTACTTGTGGGATCCGTAAGGCAGGCGGTTATCTACCTCTGATTCGCGTCATGAAAAGCTTGAACGCCTCCCCGAAAATCTTTACGTCCTTCGCCGACCGAAGCGCACGCTTCGGGAAGAGCAGCAGGTGGGGGACGATCATCAGTGCGTCGAGCGGGTATAGCCGCGAGGACGAAAGCAGGAAGGCCAGGGGGAACAAGACTTCGTAGTATTCCTGCATCGCGATGTAAGCCCTCGCCTCCGGGACGACGACGACGAGATTGATGCCCCAGATTCGCTTCCGCAGGAATGCGAGCAGCGCGTAATAGCAGAGAAGGGCGAAGGCGAGCGGGCTGCCCGCGTGCCAGAGCATGAAGCAAAACGCCGCCACCTCCGCCGGGAAGATGATGAAGTTGCCGAGCCCACGGAGCAATGCTATTTTATGCCGCCGTGCAAAAGTGCTAAGTCCGATCTTCTCGTCGTTGTTCAGGTCGCTCAGCTGATGCCAGAGTATGCCGCGCACGCCGAAGCTCAGCGACCATGCCGCCACCGCAGCGAACCAGGCCGTGTCCAACGGCGCCGCGCGACGGCGGCAGACGAGGGCAACAGCCAGGAGGGTGGGGAACAGGTGTGCCCCGGAAGCGTCCGCCAGCAGCCCGAAGCCGCCGCGTTTTTTCAGCCTGACTGGCGGCAGCGAGTAGAGCGTGAAGGCGACCCACGACGCCGAGTAGAGCGACAACAGTAAAGGATCATCGCGCCAGTGAAGAGCCACGGCGGCGCCCGGCACAATAGTACACGTCAACGCCGCCGCGACGAACGCCCGCGACTTCCCGACAAGGCGGTTCGCTTTACCGCTTGCCAGGTCTTCCTTGAGGTCGGTGAGGTCGTTGATGACGCTGACGTATGCCGCGCACGCGGCCAGGGCGACGAGTGTCAGTAGGAGTTGCGGCCACAGGGAGATGATCGAAAGTTTTAGAAGGAACGCGGTCGCGTAGGCGGTGGCGAGTATCGGGGAGAGCTTGAACTCCCACCACTCGGCGGCACGCGCGGTGCGGGATATTTCGAGCCGCCATCTTCGAGCCGGAGAACGATCTTTAATGACGCCCGATTCCAAGAGCAGATACCTCCGCGCCGTTGTCGCGGGGGGCAGCCCGCACCGAGCGACGTATGAGAAGTGCCCCACGCCGTAAATCCCCGCGCCGCTTCACCGTGGTCAGCACCTGCCCGGAGTATTGGGGCGGGAGCGAAGAGTTGTGGTCGGGGGCGACCTGTGTTTTAGCCGAGAGGGGGCACAGCTTCTCCTGCTTTAAGACGGCGGTGGATGTGGCGCACCCCAGCATCCGGCGGCTGAAATCTTTATCCTGCGCGGTGCGGAATCTGCCCCGGCTTCGGCTCCCGCAGCCTCTGGTGACACGCCTTCACCTGCTTGCGCTGGCGGTTCATCTAACGGCCCGCCGCCCGGATTTAGTAGTCATCTCGCAGGGGGACAACTACGACGGATTACACTTCGGCTACCTCTGCCGAAAACTCAGGATACCTTACGCGTTGGTCAGCCAGAAAGCCGCCGACCATTTCTGGCCGCCGGATAAGTCTCGCCGGTACAGGCGTGACGTCTTCGAGGGGGCTGCCCGGTGTTTCTTCGTCTCGGAGCACAACCGGAGGCTGACCGAAGACCAGATCGGCGCGACCTTAAAGAACGCTTCGGTCGTCAGAAATCCGTATCTGGTCGCCAGCGACCAACCGCTTCCGTGGCCCAGCGGCGAAGAGGACTGCCTGCGATTGGCTTGCGTGGCGCGCCTCTATTTGCTGGACAAGGGACAGGATATTCTGTTGCGCGTGCTCGCGCGCGAGAAGTGGAAGGGGCGCGACCTCCGCGTCTCATTCTTCGGGCGCGGGATCAACCGCGAGGGACTCGCCGGGCTGGCCGCGAGGCTCGACCTAAGGAACGTCTCGTTCGAGGGGCAGACGGACGACGTGACCGGCATCTGGAAACGTCACCACGCGCTCGTCCTGCCTTCGCGCAGCGAGGGTCTGCCTCTGTCTCTGGTAGAAGCGATGATGTGCGGTCGCCCCGCCATCGTCACGAAGGTCGGCGGCAGCCCGGAGGTCGTCGAGGATCGCGTGACGGGCTTTCTCGCCGACCCCTCCGAAGATTCCCTCGACGCGGCGTTGGAGGAGGCTTGGGAGCGCAGGCGTGGGCTGCGCGAGATGGGTCTGCTGGCGGCTCGGCGGATACGCGAGTTGGTTCCGGCAAACCCGGCTGCGGAGTTCGCCGACGCGCTGCTGGAGATCGCGGGCGCGCGAAAAGAAATGAGACCGGGCGGCGCGGGCGACCAAGCCGTTTACGACGAAGGATCAATGAGCGAGCAGACTCTGACAACCTCAAGGGGCTTGGATTGCTAACTGAGCGATCGTGAACAGCGCTCGTGCGGTTGTCGGAGGGGAAGTGGCCGGTGCAATGATTAAAGGGCTGGTTTCTGTCATCATCCCCACATACAACCGAGCGGATTACGTCGTCGAAGCTGTGCGTAGCGCACAAGCTCAGACCTATCCGTTGAAGCAGATCATCGTCGTGGACGATGGGTCTGGCGACGACACGGCGCAGCGGGTATCCGAGATCGGCGGGGTCGAATATTGCCGCCAGAGACATCGCGGGCAAGGTGCTGCGCGTAACCGCGGCCTCCGTCTCGCACAGGGCGAATATATCGCGTCGCTCGACTCGGACGATCTGTGGGACGATGATTTCCTGGCGCGGAGCGTCGAATGCCTCGAAACCTTCGAGCTGGATTTCGTCTTCACTAACTGGGTGAAAATGAGGGGCGGGCTGGCACACGAGAGCGAGTGGCTGCGCGACGGGAAGTGGAGGTCGTACCAGACGGATCGCCGGGGCGAGTGGCTATTCCTCACCGCCGCGCAGATCAGAAAGTTGTTTCTCGAACTGTGCCCCGCCCCTTCATCTTCGCTGCTCGTCCGCCGCGACTCAATGGCGTCGGGGTGGGGCGAGCACATGCAGATCGCGGACGACTGGTACATGATTTTGGAGATGGCACTCAGCCGTCCCTGCAAAGCGGCGTTCAGACTCTCGCCGTGCTGGGTGAAGCGCGTTGACGGGCAGAATGTTTACGACGGACAACCTTTCTTGGAGACCGCACGCAAACTTCACCTCCAGGATGTCCGTTGGTTCAGACGCGATTTCCACCCACTACTCACACGGCGCGAAAAACTTAGCCTGGTATTGCGCGAGACGAGATATCGCTTCCGTCTTCTTTTACACGAGTCGGCTAAGACCACCTTCGCCGCCCGTCTCAAACTCCCGTCCGCCATCCGACTGTTGCGCAGTCCCGAGAGAGCATTAATTAACGACTCCGACGGCATCGCGAGCGGCACAGTTCGAGAGGACTAGGGCAGTGACGCCGTGACAAGGAAGCGTTTACCGCTCCTATATGAGGACACGCAGCCATATGTGGGGAGGTGACTTATGAAATTCATCGTCGGCTCACGGACGTGAGCGAGCGCCGCGCTGATCGCGCTCGCCCTGCTTCTTAACTCGGCTCAGCCGGTCTGCGCCGCAGCCGCCGACAGCGAGCAGACGAAGAAGGCTGTCGAGCGCTCGACCAACGCCGCGCGCATCCTGGAAGCGGCGTCGGGTGCTCAAGGGATTCCGAAAGAGCTGCTCGACAAGGCTCAAGCCATCGCCGTCTTCCCGCACGTCGTCAAGGCCAAGCTGCTGTTCCAGTCTCTGACGCTCAGTTACGGCGTGGTTTGCCGCCGCCTACCCGACCGCTGGACTTACCCCGCCTTCTACAGCTTCGTCGGCACCGGGTTTGAACTGCCCACCTTCGGCGGCGAATCAGCCGACGTCATCATGCTGTTTATGAACGAGCAGTCGGCGGGGTGGCTTCAGAAGGGAGCGTTCAAACTTGAGGGTGACAAGCGCGCTGTCGCAGGCGCGGTCGGCGAACTGTCGAGCCAGCAGAGGGACGAACTCGGCAAGGCAAACCTGATCATTTACGCCGTCCGCGGCGGGAAAATCGTCGGGCGGGATTTTCATAGCAACTCCTTTAACGGATTCGGTATCGGTCACGACAACAAACTGAACAAAGCCATCTACGGCATCAAGAGCAGCGAGACATTGCTAGGGAAACAACCGGGCGCGAAGCCTCTGCCAGAAGGCATCGCCGCGTTTCAGTCAACGCTCGTGCGGCAGTTCCCGCCAAATCCTGCCGGGTCGGCGCACCTTTGATTCGCGTCATGCTTCCCGCGTCACGCGCACCGACGGAAGGAGCCGCGCCGGAGTGACATCTCCGTGGAGGAAAACTACAATCGACGTACATGGGGAAGAAGCGTCAGATCATTTTTCTCCTCCTCCTCGCGGTCACACTAACTGTTCGCCTCTGCGTGGCGCACTACCTCGCCACCGACGAGCCGAACGACGGAACCGTTTACGCGCAGCTCGCGCGTAACGTGCTCGAACATCGCGGCTACTCGCTCGCCCCCGAGCCGCCCTACGATCCGACTCTCATCCGCCTGCCCGGCTACCCGCTCTTCATCGCCGCCGTCTATGCCGTCTGCGGGCACGGCAACAACGCCGCCGTGCGCGTCGCGCAAGCCTTCATCGATACGGCTTCGTGCGCCCTCGTCGCGCTGCTCGCGTTTCTCTGGCAGCCCGTCGCGGTGCGCAAGTGGCGCGCGGCGGCGTGCGCGCTGGCGTTGGCCTGCGCATGCCCCTTCGTCGTAATCTACGCCGCGACGATCCTGACGGAGACGCTGACCACTTTTCTCGCGCTGGCGCTGGCGTGCGCCGCGACCCTCGCGCTCAAATCGCGGCGCGTGCGCGTGCGACTCTCGTGGTGGGCTCTCGCGGGGCTGTGCGCCGGGGCGGCCACGCTGGTCAGACCCGACAGCGGCCTCTTCGCGGCGGGCGTCGGGCTGACGCTCGTCGTCGTGCAACTGTGCGGCGCGCGCGGCGGAGGTGAGCAGAAGTCGGACGCAGGCGGCTTGGCGGGCGGCTTCGCGCGACGCTTCGCCGGAGTCTTGATTTTGGGCGCGCTCTTCGCGTCCGTCTGCGCCCTCGTGCTCGTGCCGTGGACGCTCAGGAACAAGCGCGTCTTTCATCTCTTCCAGCCGCTTGCGCCCGTCTATGCCAACATGCCCGACGAGTTCGTCACGCGCGGCTACTTCCGCTGGGTGCGCACCTGGATCGACGACGAGCGCTACATCGAGCCGGTGCTCTGGACGATTGACGACAAGCCGATCACCGTCGAGCAAATGCCCGACAAGGCTTTCGACTCGCCAGACGAGCGCGCCCGCGTCGCCGCGCTGCTCGACCGCTACAACCACCCGCCGCCCGAAGCCTCGGATGACTCGGACGACGAGGCGGGCGATGAGTCTGGCGTTGAGACAACGGACTCAGGTAAGGATCAGTCAGACGACGACAAGGCAAAGACCGGCGAGGGCGATAAGGATGAGAGTAAGTCTGATCAGGGCAAGTCGGACGAACCGTCAAACGCCGCGCCCGACAGCGGCGAAGAGCAGGCGAGCGCCGATCAATCGTCAGCCGCCGATCAGACGTCCGTCGAGATGACGCCGGAGATCGACGCGGGCTTCGCGCAACTCGCGGACGAGCGCGTGCGGCGCGTGCCGCTGCGCTACTACGCTTGGCTGCCGCTCAAGCGCGCCGCCGCGCTCTGGTTCGACACGCACTCGCAGTATTATCCCTTCTCCGGCGAGTTGTTCCCGCTCGACGACCTCGACTACGACGAGCGACAACAGTACTGGCTCCCGCTCTTCGCCGCGCTGACGTGGGGCTACACCATCCTCGGCGCGGCGGGCTGCTGGACGTTGTGGCACGAGAGGCGCACGGGCGCATGGGCGTGGCTGCTGCTCGCGCTGCTGTTGACCGTGCCACGGCTCGCGTTCATGTCGTCGCTCGAAAATCCGGAGCCGCGCTACGTCGTCGAGCTGTTCGTCTTCCTCGCCGCGCTCGGCGGCATCGCGCTCTCCGGCTTCCGCGCGAATGCTCCTGTCCGCACGTCTTCGCCCGGCGCACGCAGGGTCGCCAGCGCCGCCGACGGCGCGTAAGCTCAAGATCGCACGATGTCGGAGAGCAACGCGAAATCGGTCTTCTACGATCCGAGTCGCCGCCGCTGGCGGCGCGTGAGCCGCACGTCGCTCGTGCTGGCCGCGCTCGTCTCGCTCGGCGTCGCCGCCTTCGTCTCGAGCGTGCTCGTCAACCCGCTGCTGCCGCAACTGAGCCTGCGCGCGCTGGACAACCTCCCGCACGCGGCGGACGCCAGGCCGCAATTGCCACTACCACCCGCCGTCACACACCGCGAAGTCAAAGCGCGCCGCGCCGAGGCGGCGCTCAGGCGCGCGTTGGAGACGACGCGCGTCGTGCCCGGCGTCCGACCGGCGCTGATGAAGATCGCGCCCGTGAGTGCGCAGAAGCCGCCCGATGCGCCCGGCGCGGCGCACGCGAGGCCGCTCGCCATCGGCTTCTACGTCAACTGGGACGATTCGAGTTACGACTCGCTGAAGCGTAACCTCGCGCAGCTCGACTGGGTGGTGCCCGAATGGAGCCGGCTCCAAGCGGGCGACGATCCTTTGCGGCGCGATGTCGATCCGCGCGCGCTCGATCTGATCCGTCGCGAGCGTCCCCAGACGCAGATCGTCCCGCTCGTGCAGAACAGCGAGGGCGGCGTGTGGAACTCCAAACTGCTCGCCGCGATGATCGGCGACGCGGCGACGCGGCAGAAGTTGATCGACGCGCTCTCGCAGTTCGTCGCGCAGAACAATTTTGCGGGCGTCTGCATCGACTTCGAGGAGGTGCCGTCAGCGCAGCAGGCGAACCTGCTGCGCTTCATGCAGGAGTTACACACAGCCTTTTCGCCGCGCGGCTGGACGGTGGCGCAAGCCGCCCCGTTCGACGACGAAGAGTGGGACTACCGTGCTTATGGCGCGGCGACCGACCGGCTGCTCCTGATGGCTTACGACGAGCACTGGCAGACGGGTCCCGCCGGAGCCATCGCCGCGCAAGGCTGGTTTGAAACGACGCTCGCGAAGCGCCTGAACGATCTCGATCCGGCGAAGACGATCATCTGCTTCGGCGGCTACGGCTACGACTGGTCGCGCGGCGAGGAGACGAAGGAGCTGACTTTTCAGGAGGCGATCCTCACCTCGCACGACAACGAGACCGACGTCACGCTCGACCCGGCGACACGTAACCCGACCTACAGCTTCGAGGACGAAAACGGCGTCGCGCACACCGTCTGGTTCCTCGACGCCGTGACCGCTTATAACCAGTTGCGCGCCGCCGCCGCCTTCCACCCGGCTGGCTTCGCCCTCTGGCGGCTCGGCTCGGAAGACCCCTCGCTCTGGTCGTTCTTCGGCGTGGACGCGGGCGCATCGTCTTTGCCGCCCGCGGGTTTGCGCCAGATCAAGTACGGCTACGACGTTGACTACGAAGGCGAGGGCGAAATCCTCGACGTCGTCGCGCAGCCGCACGAGGGCGCGCGCGACGTCACGGTCGAGCCGTCGAGCGGCATGATCACGGGCGAGACTTTCACCTCGCTGCCCTCGACCTACGTCGTGCAGCGCACGCGCGAGCAGCCGGGCCTGGTCGCGCTCACCTTCGACGACGGCCCCGACGCAGAGTGGACGCCCGCCATCCTCGATGTCCTGAAGCGCGAGCAGGTGCCCGCCACGTTCTTCATCATCGGGCAGAACGGGCAGAACAATCCGGGGCTCGTGCGGCGCATCGTCGCCGAAGGGCACGACATCGGCAACCACACCTTCACGCACCCGAACCTCGGCGAAATACCGGGGCGCGTCGCCGACCTCGAACTAACCGCCACCGAGCGTTTGATCGAGTCGCTCACCGGTCGCTCGACCATCCTCTTCCGCCCGCCCTACTTTGGCGACGCCGAGCCGAACACGCCCGCGCAGGTCGAGCCGGTCGTGCGCGCCAAAGGTCTCGGCTACCTGACCGTCGGCCTACGCGTCGATCCCGACGACTGGAAGCAGCCGGGCGTTGACGAGATCGTGAAGCGGACGATTGAGGGGCTGGAGAACCCCGACCCGGACAAGCGCGGTCAGGTCGTGCTGCTGCACGACAGCGGCGGCGACCGCAGCCAGACCATCGCGGCGCTGCCCGTGCTGATCGAGAAGCTGCGCGCCCGCGGCTACCGCTTCGTCACCGTCTCGCAACTCGCGGGGCTGACGCGCGATCAGGCAATGCCGCCCATCTCGGCGCGGCAGGGGGCGGTGGCGCGCGCCGACGCGGTCGGCTTCTATGCCATCTCGCTTCTAGGCTGGCTGCTGCACTGGCTCTTCCTCGTCGGCATCCTGCTCGGCGTCGCGCGCGTCGTCGTCATCGGCGCGCTGGCGCTGGCGCAGCGGCTGCGCGCGCGCTGGCGCGAGACGACGCGCGCGGGCGAGTCGTACCGGCCCTTCGTCTCGGTCATCGTGCCCGCCTACAACGAGGAGAAGGTCATCGCGCAGACCGTCGAAAGCCTGCTCGCGTCCGACTACGAGGCGATGGAGATCATCGTCGTGGACGACGGCTCGCCCGACGGGACGAGTGAAGTCGTGCGCGAGCGGTTCGCGGGCGAGCCGCGCGTGCAACTCTTCACGAAGGAGAACGGCGGCAAGGCGGCGGCGCTCAACTACGGCCTGCGCCGTTCGCGCGGTGAGGTGATCATCGCGCTCGACGCCGACACCGTCTTCGCGCCGGAGACGGTCGGCGCGCTCGCGCACCGCTTCTTCGATCCGCAGACGGGCGCGGTCGCGGGCAACGCCAAAGTCGGGAACCGGATCAACCTCGTCACGCGCTGGCAGGCGCTCGAATACATCACGGCGCAGAACATGGATCGGCGCGCGTTCGCGAGTTTGAACTGCATCACGGTCGTGCCCGGCGCGGTCGGCGCGTGGCGGCGCGATCTGCTGGATCGAGTCGGCGGCTTCACCTCAGATACCCTAGCGGAAGATCAAGACCTGACGCTCAACATCCGCCGCCTCGGCTACAAGATCGGCTACGAAGAGCACGCGGTCGCTTGGACGGAAGCGCCCGACACGCTGCGCACGCTCGCCAAGCAGCGCTTCCGCTGGTCGTTCGGCACCTTACAGTGCATGTGGAAGCATAAGGACGCGCTCCTGCGCCCGCGCTACGGCACG
This sequence comes from Pyrinomonadaceae bacterium, assembly GCA_045807785.1. Taxonomy (GTDB): domain Bacteria; phylum Acidobacteriota; class Blastocatellia; order Pyrinomonadales; family Pyrinomonadaceae; genus JAIVGV01. The sequence goes on along the minus strand of JBJMGS010000094.1, from coordinate 3,434 downwards.
CTCGGCTTCGTCGCGATGCCGAACGTGTGGGTCTTCCAGATTCTGTTCCCGCTCGTCTCGCCGATCATGGACTTGATGCTTATCTGGTCGTTCGTCTCCGCGCTCGTCGAGCGCGAGATGCACACGGAGGAGTACGCGATCACGAACCTGCGGCAGATTCTTTTCTACTACGCGCTCTTCCTCGCGGTGGACTGGCTCGCCGCCGCGCTCGCCTTCGCGCTGGAGCGGCGCGAGCAGTGGAGCCTGCTCTGGTGGCTCTTCCTGCAACGCTTCTGCTACCGGCAGGTGATGTACTACGTGATGGTCAAATCCTTGGGCGTGGCGATGCATGGCAAGATCGTCGGCTGGGGCAAGCTCGAACGCAAGGCGACCATGGAGGCGCGTTCGAGTTAAGCGCGATCAAACACTCACACGAAAGGGAACTCGTTCAATGAAGAAGATTCGGATTGACGCCGCCGCGCGCGTGCTCGCCGCGCTCCTGCTCACCTGCTCGGCGCTCGTGTGGACGAGCGCGACGCGCGCGCAGGGCGAGGCGCGGCGGCGCGGCGTCACGGCGGAAGACTATTTCGCGTTCGAGTTCGCGGGCGACCCGCAACTCTCGCCCGACGGCAAGTGGGTCGCCTACGTCGTGACGACGATTGATCAAAAACAGAACCGCCGCGTCTCGAACATCTGGCTCGCGCCGACGGACGGCAGCCGCCCGCCCCGGCAGTTCACCGCGAGCCCGCAGTCTTCAAGCTCGCCGCGCTGGTCGCCCGACGGGCGCTCGCTCGCCTTCCTCTCCGCGCGCCCCGACGCGGCGGGCAGTTCGCCGATGACACTCGCCGCAATGTCCTCTTCATCGCCTGCAGGGGGAAGCTCGGCGAGCGTCTTACTGGCACCGAACGCGCCGGGTGCGTCGCAGACGCCGATGCCTTCGTCGAGTCCCGCGGGCGCGCCGCCGAGCGCGACGACGCCCGGCGTCTCAAGCGGTCAGGCGACGGCGAGCGCGCCGGAGACACCGCGCACGCAGGTCTATCTGCTCTCGCTCGACGGCGGCGAGGCGCGCCGCGTGACGAATCTGCGAAATGGCGCGTCGAGCATCCAGTGGTCGCCGGACGGGACACGCCTCGCCGTCCTCGGGCGCACGGGACAGAGTGACGCGCGTGCTCCTTCGAGCGACGTGCGCCACTACAAGCACCCGTCCTACAAGTTCAACGACACGGGCTGGTTCGACGACCGCCGGAGCCACATCTTCGTCGTTGACCTGGCAAGCGGCGCGGCCAGACAGATCACTTCCGGCGAAGACTGGAACGACACAGATCCGCAGTGGTCGCCCGACGGGCGCAAGATCGCCTTCGTCTCCGACCGCACAGGCCGTGCCTTCGACGAGAGTCGCAACACGGACGTGTGGACGATCAACTCGGACGGCACGGGCGCGCTGACGCGCATTTCGGATCACGACGAAGAGGATGCCAGCCCGCGCTACTCGCCCGACGGCAAGTGGATCGCCTTCACGGGTAGGATTCACGAGCGCGACCACCCGAAAATCTGGCTCGCCCCCGCCACAGGCGGCACGCCTTCGCGGCTCGCCGCGCGCGCGCTCGATCTGATCCCATCGAATTTGACTTGGGCGGAAGAGGGGCGCGCGATCTTCTTCGAGACGGGAGTCAGAGGCGAGTACCAACTCTTCCGCGTCGATGTCGCGAGCGGAGAAGTCAGACAGGTGACGGCGGGCGCGCGCGGCGTGCATAACATGGACGTCAACGACCGTGCTCGCGCGATGGTCTATACCGCCAACGACTTCAAGCACCTCGACGACATCTACGTCGCAGACCTCGCGGGGCGCGGCGAGCGCCAGATCACGCACCTCAATCAAAGGCTCTGGTCGCAGTTGCAGCTTCAGGACGTCGAGCGCTTCACCTACAAAGGCGCGGACGGCTGGGACGTGGACGGCTTCCTCGTCAAGCCCGTGGGCTGGCAGGATGGCCAGAAGTACCCGATGATTTTGAGCGTCCACGGCGGCCCCGCCGGGCAGTACGGCGTGGACTGGTATCAAGAGTTTCAGGTGTACGCGGCGCGCGGGTGGGCGGTGCTCTTCACGAACCCGCGCGGGTCGACCGGCTACGGGCAGAAGTTCGAGCGCGGCATCGAAGGGGAGTGGGGCGGCAAGGATTACACGGACGTGATGAACGGCGTCAACGAAGCGCTCAGACGCTACCCGTGGATCGACCAGGATCGGCTGGGCGTGACGGGCGGCAGCTACGGCGGCTTCATGACGAACTGGATCGTCGGGCACACGAACATCTTCAAGGCGGCAGTGACTTTGCGCAGCGTCTCCGACTTCATCTCCGACGAGGGGACACGCGACGGGGCTTACGGGCACTCGACCGACTTCGGCGGCGATCTCTTTGAGAAGTTCGATCTCTTCTGGGATCGCTCGCCGCTCAAGTACGCCCGGAATGTGAAGACGCCGACCCTCGTGCTGCATTCCGACAACGACTACCGCGTGCCGCTGGAGCAGGGCGAGCAGTGGTTCCGCGCCCTGCAACACTTCGGCGTGCCTTCGGAACTCGTCATCTTCCCGCGCGAGAATCACAACCTCACGCGCACGGGCGAGCCGAAGCACCTCGTCGAGAGTCTCAACTGGCAAATCTACTGGTTCGAGCGCTATCTCGACGGCAACGCGGCAGCCGTCCCGCCCGACGCGCGATGAGCTGCTGAGCGCCGAGTAACTCGCGCGGTTCTTCTGGGCCAGAATTCGGGGCGACACAACATAGTGCGCTCTTCGGACTACCCATACTCACTATTTTGTGGTAGATTCCGCCCGAATAATTTTGCCGCCCCGGCACGTGAGAACCCCTGCCGTGATCCAACCGATGCCCAAGTCGCTCCTTTCTGCCGCGCTCACCCTCGTCGTCGCCTGCTCGGCGGCGCACGCGCAGGTCAGACGCCACCGGCCGGAGGCGGCGACGCGGCGCGCAGCTGCTTCTTCTTCGGCGCCGCTCGTCATCCTCGACAGCACGCGCGAGCGCGACGGGCTCAAAGGCCCCGTGCGCCGCGTCGAGACGGAAGTCCGGAAGGTGCGCGTCGAGCAGGGCAAGGCGGTCGAAGAGTCGCGCCTCGTGCTGGAGCGCACGCTCTACGACGAGGGCGGGCGGCGCGTGGAGAACCAGACCTACCCGGTCGTCGGCAACCCGGCGGGCGAAGAGGTGCACCGCTACGACGCGCGCGGCAACCTCTCGGAAACGGTCGTGCGCGACGCGCGCGGCGCGACGCTCAGCCGAACCGTCTATGAGTACGAGTTCGACGAGTTCGGCAACTGGGTGAAGCAGACCGCCTCGGTCGCCGTCTTGAACGCGGGCAAGTCCGGCTTCGAGCCGGTCGAGATCACGAACCGGCGGATCACCTATTACCAGACTGGCGCGGGCACGAAAACCATCGGTGCGAAAACT
>JBJMGS010000093.1:0-4369 GCA_045807785.1 Pyrinomonadaceae bacterium | reverse complement strand
GGACTACATTGGCCCGGTTGCAGGTTGCGCCCGGAACCGGTGGGCGGCTGCGTACTGCGCTGGAAGCTGACCCTCATGGTAGTGATCGGGGCGTATGCGTATGGAGGAAAGCCACGGCCCTGAGGATCAGGTCGCGAATCGGATGTAGTGATGAGCAGCCCCTGACCGCCGCGGCAAATTAGTTGGAACGGCGAACCACTGTTGACGAACTTAGGAATCACGGCGGCAGAAGTGTCAGCCTTCCTGTCCACTTTATCGACAACCATCTTCCGGTCAGCCCTTTTCGCACGCTGCTGCTGCGCGCTGGTGCCCGCCAGACCGCAGGTGAGCAAAAAGAGTCCGGCGGCGCCGACGACAAAAAGGTTGTGTGTAAATTTCAACGTGTGCCTCCCGTCGGCTCGCTTCCTGATAGCCACCAGCCCCTATCGTCCCTCACGCCCTTTCAACTGTCCGCCCAAGCGAGACCTTGGCCGCCGATCGCGGCTCGCGACTTTTCAGCCTCGCCGCGGCTTCGCGATCAGGGGCGCGGGACTGCCGCCGTCCCTTCGGGCTACTGCTCGGTGCTCAGGGAGACGCGCGCGTCGGTGCCCTTCTCGAAGGTGCTGTTGTTGCGGAGGGTAAAGAGCAACTCTTTCAACTTCGTGTCTTGCGGCACGCTGAAGACGACCGCAAAATCCAGCGCCGCCTGCGGCGACAGCGGTTGGGTCTGAATCGGCCCCCCTTCGAAGTCGTAGCCGATGGGCGGATGCGAGCCGCCGTTTGCGTCCATCAACGCCGTGTGAACTTTGTTATCGCTGATGGCAGTCCACAACCGCTGCGGTGAACCCTGCCCGTTGCTCACGCGGCACGAGACGACGACGAGCGTGTTGCCGCGCTTGGGCGTGAAGACGCGTTTGGTTAAATCAAAGGTCGATAAATTGATGTAGTCGTAAGGCTCGGCGTCGGTTTTCATGGCGTAGGAGTCCGCCGTCTGTGCGCTCAGCACCTGCAAGTGCCAGTGTCCGTCGAAGAGTGCGTCGCCGATCTTTCCCACCGTCATCGTCTTGGGGATCGGTTTAGCGGCAGGCTTTCTTTTCTGCGCGGTGCTCGGCGCAGGCGCCGCGACGTACAGCAGGAGCACGACGCAGGCCATGGTTATCTTCCATCTCACCTCTCTCATGTATTTCTGCCCTTTCTGTTTAATGATGATATCGGCCTGAAGCTTAGATAGGACTTTCGTGACACAAAGCCGCTGAAGTCTATGCTAAGACTATGGCGAAGGCAATTATTAATCGGATCGAACGGAGCAGAAGTGGAAGACTTACACGGCGTGGGCGGCGCGGGCTCTGCTGCGCGAGAGTCTCGGGCGGAAGTGGCGGTAGGTTAGATTGGGTATTCGCAGCGGCGTCCCCTGTTCGGCGCGGCTGCCCTTAAGAGATCGGCACACGACTCAGTCGGGATTTAGGGCGGAGCTGAGTGATGAAGAGATGTAGGTGCGACCGGCCAGCACCTCCTTCACCGCGGCACGCAGGTCAGAGGCCATCCGCGGCTTAACGACGTAGCCCGAAGCCCCTGCCTTGAGCGCCGCGACGAGAAAGTCCGGGTCTTCGTGGATGGTCAAAAAGATTACCTTGGCCTTTGACCCGCTCTCTTTGAGCCGGGCGGCCGCTTCAATGCCATTGATGTCGGGCATCGAGATGTCCAGCAGGCAGACGTCCGGCTGCAAACGGGTGGCCGCTTCTAACAGCGCCCGGCCGTCTTTGACCGGCTCGAGCATCTCGAACTCGCGCTCCAGCAGGCGGATGACCCGGTCGCGCATCCCCTTGTGATCGTCTGCCAGCAAAATGCGCGCGCGCGTCACGTGACCTCCTCTCCCTACGCTTACGTGGTGGGCTCGTCCCCGAAGTCCGCTTCGAGGAGGAATAGCATAAGGCGTCTCCCTCGGGGGAGAACTCATCGCAGCCATCCTGCTAGCCATCCTAAAGGACTTCGCGCCAGAAACTACTAGTAAAAGTGACAGGATAAATTGTCAGGGGGGAAGCTCGCGAGTGCCGCTTCGTGCGAAAACGGTTGCGTGAGATTTTCGTGGCCGGGGCTTCGGCGCTCCCGCCTGATTCGCCACTTGCTTAACGGCACAGCCGTGCCGAGGTCGCGTCGTCAGGGATCAGGGCATTCAACTCGTGGTCGAGGCCGGGCAGCGCGCGCAGCGTTTGATCCTGGCTCAAATGGTCTTTGTCCGGCGCGTCGCCGTTGTAGGAAGCGCAGAAGTCCTGCCACGCGCGGGCGAGGCGTTCAGTCGGGGGCTCGTATCCGAAGGCCCGCGAGAAACGCTCGGCGCTCGTCTGATCGGTCGGGTGAAGTGCGATGTAACGTTTGAGGACTTCCGCGCCGGTGAAGTCGCACGCGAGCTCTTCCCGCTGAATATCATCAAGCTTCAGGTTGGTAGATCGCCGCGCGCGCGCGCCCACGTTCTCGATGAGATGTGTCAGCCCGCCGGTACGCGCCGAGACGTGCGTCAGCTCGTGGCCGAGCAGGAGCATGGCTTCGTCGTCGGAAGTGAGGTAAGCCGCGTAGTCGGGGCCGATATGAATGATGGACAAGTCCTCTTCGCGCACCTCGGCGGCGCCGCCCAGTCGCGGGTCGAGCACGATCCGACGCACCGCGGCAACAGATCGCCTGATGCCATCCATCTTTGAGACCGACCGGCTGTGCCTGAGTGTTTCGAGTGTGAGTTTTTTAGCCAGCGGCAGCAGCCGCCTGACGTTCTCCATTCCCAGATGAATCTGCTGCGGGTCGTCGTTTCCCAGACGGCCCCAGGAACTCTTCGCGCCACCCACTCCCCTGTGGGCAGCTCCCCCGCCCTGCTCATTTAACTTGGTCAGCACATCGAGCGCGAGGGTTTCCAGCTCGGCGGGCGAGAGGCGGGCGATATCAAGCGTCGCCCCGCCCGGTCGGGGGCCTCCTGCGAGAACGGCAGCCCGACGCCTGAGCGGAGTCATCAATAGCGCTCCGATGAGAAGTCCGACCGCCAGACCCAACAGGATCGCCAATCGTACCGAGACCGTTGCCCGAAAATCCCGCAACACCTTCTCGTCCTCCGAGGCTCCAGTCCACACACACAAGAAGCGCGCTTCTTGCCGACCGAGTCGCCTGATCGGCAGGCAAGCGCTCCTTTAACTACATCATGCGGCCATGACCGAGTTCCTGAGCGCATACTGGATCAGCTCGGCGCTGGTTCTGACGTTGAGGTGCTCCATCATGGTGTACTTGTGGAAGGCGACCGTCCGCGGGGAGACGTCCAGGATGAAGGCGGCCTCCTTCATCGAGCGCCCCTCGGCGAGCAGTTGCAGCACCTCTCTCTGGCGCAGGGTCAGGTGGTGCGGCTCCTTCATGTGCTTGAAGTTCTGGATGAACGATCCGACCATGTCTTGCGTCATGAGCGGCGTCACGTAGGTGCCCCCGCGCACGACGTCGCGCAGCGCCCGCACCAGTTCCAACGCGGCGGAGTTCTTGACCAGGTAGCCGGCGGCCCCCAGCCGGAAAGCCTCTGCGGCTACGTCCGGGTCGTGATTCATCGTCAGATAGATGAGCTTCACCGAAGGCATCAACTGCTTGAGCCGCTGCCCGGCGAGCAAGCCGTTCATGTTCGGCATCCCGACATCGAGGACGACCACGTTCGGGCAAAGCTCAGGAGCGCCTTCGACGAGCGCGAGGCCGTCGGCGAAGATGCCCACGACTTCAAACTCCGGTTCGAGCATGTTCTTGAGTGCTTCCAGCATCAAGGTGTGATCGTCCGCCAGGACTACTCGTGGACGTTTCATAATTTCTCCATTTCAACCTTCAGAGTTCTCAAGCCTTCTACCCGGCAGCCGCGAAGAATGTCGCCGGGTTCTTTTCAGCGCCCGCCTTAAGTGGCACTGAGATTTCGAGCCGCGTCCCACACAACGGTTGAGAGTAAATGCGCAGCTCGCCCCCGACGAGACGCAGCCGCTCTCTCATGCTCGTGAAGCCGAGCCCTTTTTTCAGCGCTTCCGACTTGGGGTCGAAGCCGCACCCGTCGTCGGAGACGGAGAGCCGGACGGCGACGCCCGTGTTCTCAAGCACCACCCTCGCGTTGAGCGCGCCGCTGTGCTTGATGCAATTGCGCAGCGCCTCCTGCGCGATCCTGAAGACGCACAGACTGACGTCTTTCGGGATGGAGGCCGGGAAGGCCGTCCGGTGTAATTCGATCTTGATCGGGCAAGTCGCGGAGAGTTCTTCGCACAGACTCTCGACGGCCGCCGCGAGCCCCAGATGATCCAACTTCGAGGGATGCAGCCGGTAAGAGAGCCGGTGAATCTCGGCGGAGATTTCCCGCGCCTTTTGTTGCAGGCCCTGGACGAGCGGGCGG
>JBJMGS010000092.1:0-10784 GCA_045807785.1 Pyrinomonadaceae bacterium | reverse complement strand
CGCTGGTAGTAGAGGAAAATCACGAAGACCGGGATCAGCACCATGCGGATCACGGTCAAAAAGTTCGGCAGTGTAAAGATGCGGGAAGACATTACTCGTGAACCGTCAATCGTAAATCGTGAATAGTAAAAGGACGAAAGTTGTTCATCGATTTACGATTTACGATTCACGATTTACGTCTGCGCGCAGCGCAGTTCCAAGAGGGAGATTTCCGGCAGGCAGCCGTAGCGGACAGGGAGCACGACCGTGCCCAGGCCGCGCGAGACGTAGATTTGGGTCGCGCCCTGACGACCCAGGCCCCGCAGGAGCCGGCGGCGCGGTCTGCCAGACGGCGACGCTTCCGAGCGCCAGGTGACCTGCCCGCCGTGCGTGTGACCGCTCAGCATGAGATCGACCCCGGCGCGCGCCGCGCGGCGCAGCGCCAGCGGGTTGTGGGCGAGCAGGAGCTTCATCTCGTCGGCGCGCGAGCCGGCGAGGGCGAGCGAGAGGTCTTCCAAGCCGACCATCAAATCGTCAACGCCCGCGAGCCAGAACGACGCGCCCGCGCGGTCTGGGTGCTCGAAGCGCATCCCCTCGTTGACTAACACCGTGATGCCTTCGGCGCGGAAGAGGTCTGTGATGAGCGCGGCGTCCGTCCAGTGGTCGTGGTTGCCCAAAATCGCATAGACGCCGCAGCGCGCGCGGAGCCTGCCCATCAATTCGGCGCAGGGCGCGGCATACTCGCGCTCGTGCGAGACGTAGTCGCCGGTCAAGGCGATGAGGTCGGGCTTGAGGCTGTTGGCGACCTCGACAGCGCGCGCGATCTGTCCGGGCGCGGTGAACGGCCCGTTGTGTATGTCGGAGAGCTGCACGACGCGCAGGCCGTCGAGTTCGCGCGGCAGGCGTCGCAATGTGATCTCGTGGCGCTCGACGGCGAGCATGTTCGGCTCGGCGAAGGCGCGGCGCGCCATCTGCAAGAACCCGGCGGCGAGCGTGCGCAGGCGCGGCGGCGTGCGCGGCGCGCCGTAGGGGGCGCGGCGACGACGACGATCACTCCATCTTGCGACGCTCGGCATAAATTTTCGCTTGGGTGTTGGAGGACGATCCTAACGCGAGAGCTTTCCCGTCTTGCTCGTTCTCTTCCGTGAAAGCCCGCAAATTATACGAACGACGGCCGCAAAAGGCAAAGCCCCGCGGCGCGGGGTAGTGTCCTAATTTCGGAACGTAGCCCGCTGCCTTGCATACCTACCCATATAAGCGCAGAGTGAGCCTCTACATGAAAGGCGTCGCCCTCGTTACGTTTTTTATTATCAGGAGACGCCCACTTGAGCACATCTAAAAAACACGTCCTTTGCGTTGACGATAGTACTGACACCTGCGAGTTGGTCACCCATATCCTGAAGGATTACAAAGTAACTTCAGCCTACAGTATGGCGGATGCCGTCAAGCGTGCCACCGCCGAGAAGTTCGACCTTTACATCTTGGATTACCACTTGCCGGACGGAACTGGTCTGGAATTGTGTCTGATGCTGAGGGCTTTCGACAGCGATACACCGATGCTATTCGCAACCTCAACAAGCTCAATTACGGAAGCGCAAGTAATCACCGCCGGAGCGCAAGGGTTAATCAGGAAAGTTTCCGCGTCTTTCACGTCTGACTTACCGGCGAGAGTTTCTCAGTTGCTTACGGCGTGATGCTCCCAACATCACCCACCACAGAACGTCAGTTATTCCCCTGATTTCAACTTAGGACACTACTCGGCGCGGCGGTCGAAAGACACTTGGGGCGCAAGCGAACGGCAACAGTTGTCTCTTAACGCAGCGGGAAAAAGATGGGCACGAGCAGCATGATGACGATGAAGACGACGACGGTCAGGATCGAGCCGACCTTGACGAAGTCGAAGAAGCGGTAGCGACCCGGCGTGTAGATGAGCACGCAGGCGGGTTCCAGCGGCGTCAGGAAAGAGCACGACGCGGCGTAGGTGATGGCGACGGCGAAGGCGCGCGGGTTCAAGCCCAACTGCGTCGCCGTCTGCATCGCCACGGGCAGCACGACGAGCGCCGCCGCCTGATTCGACATCGGCTGCGTCAGCGCAATCGTCAACACGACGAAGCCGCCGAGCACGGCCATGTCGCCGTAGCCGCCTAAGACGTGGACGATCATCCCGGCGAGGTACTTGTCCGCGCCGGTCTTCTCCATCGCCGTGCCGAAGCTGATCATGCCGGCGATGAGGACGAGCAGGCGGAAGTCGATCATGTCGTAGATTTCTCGGGAGCGCACCGCCCGCGAGGCGAGCAGGACGAGGACGCCGAGCAGTACCGCGACGGCGAGCGGGATGTGGAACGGGTGGAAGACAGAGAGCGTGAGGAAGACGGCGAAGCCTGCAAGCGCCCACTTGCGCTTCTCCGCGCGCCCGCGCTGCTCCGACACGTCTTCCAAAAGCAGCAGGTCGCCCTCCGCCGCCAGATGCTCGACCTGCCCGCGCCGCCCCTGAACGAGCAGCACGTCGCCGAAGCGCAAACTGACGGTCGAGAGTTTCGACAACAGCGCGACGCCGTGGCGGTTGATGGCGAGTGTGGTCAGCCCGTAGCGCTCGCGAAACTTCGTCCCCTTGAGCGTCCGACCGATGAGGCTCGACCCGCGCAAGACCATCGCCTCGAACAACTCGACGCCGCCCGATGCGAGATCGGTGTCGCTCAGATTGAAGTCGCCCTTGATCTCAATTCCCGCCTCGGTCTTCACGCGCAGGATGTCCTCGACGCGCCCCTGCACGAGCAGAAGGTCGCCCGCCTGCACCGTCTCTTCCGGTCGCGGCGCGATGCGCCCCTGCTTGCCGCGTAGGATTCCGACCACCGTCAAATCCATCGACTGGCTCAGATTCGCCTCGGCCAGCGTCTGCCCGACGAGCGGCGACTCGTCGAGCACGACGACCTCGGACATGTATTCGCGTATGTGGTACTGCTCGGTCAGCGAGTCGGCGCCGCCGCGCGAGGGAAGGATGTGCAAGCCGACGACGAGCATGTAGATCATGCCGACGGCGACGATGCAGATGCCGACCGGCGTCAGCTCGAACATCGAGTAGGGCGGCTGGTTGTACTTCGTGAGCGCGCCGCTCACCGCCAGGTTCGTCGAGGTGCCGATGAGCGTGCAGGTGCCGCCGAGGATCGCGCCGAAGGCGAGCGGCATCAGAAGTTTTGACGGCTGGACTTTGGCGCGCGAGGCGATGCCCAAGACGACGGGGACGAACATCGCCGTCGTCGTCGTGTTCTTCATGAAGGCGGCGCACGCCGCGCCGACGAACATGATGAGCGTCGCCAGCATGAAGCGGTTCGACCCGGCGGTGCGATGCAGTCGCCTGCCCACCACGTCAACGACGCCGGTCTTGACGAGCCCGCCCGTCAAAATAAACAGACCCCCGATGGTGATGATGATCTCGTTGCCGAAGCCCGCGAACGCCTCGTCCGCCGTCAGAATCTTCGTCAGCACGAGCGCGATGACGAGCACGATGGTGACGACGTCTATCGGGATGCGCTCGGTCCCGAAGAGGACGAGCGCGACGAGCAGGAGGACGAGGACGGTGACAATGTGGGTATCCATCGGATCGCCTCTGTTATACTCCGGCGCAAAGGGTTGAAGATCAGAAACGAGCGCACGCGCTCTCCGCGTTGAGAGTCGCGCCGCCCGCTCGTCCGTACTGAAAGGGGTAACCTCGCGTGGGCAAGCATCGCATCCTCGTCATTGAAGATCAAGAAGACCTCGCCGAACTGTACGAGTCCGCACTGAAGAAGGCGGGCTACGACGCGACCGTCGCCTACACGGGCGAGGAAGGCGTCGCCGAGTTCGAGGCGCGCCCGCCCGACGGCGTGCTGATGGACATGACGCTCCCCGAAATGCACGGCACGAAAGTGTTGGAGAAGATTCGTGAGCTGTCGGCGGGCGTCCCCGTCGTCGTCGCGACGGGCGAGACGATGGCCGAGTCGCGCGAGGTCTGCCAGCGGCTCGGCGTGCAGGAGTACTTGGCGAAGCCTGTGGACGTCAACGAACTGCTGCGCGCCTTCGAGCGAGCGATGGCGAGCCCCGCGACCGACGAGCAGTTCATGGTCGTCACCGTGCGTCTCCCCGCGCGCGTGCTCAAAGCCCTCATGAACATCGACGAGAACCTCGAGCGCGCCATCACGCGCGTCTGCGACGACTGCGCGACGCAGTTGAAATCTCTCGCGGCAAAGAAATAGCTCGATGCCCAACTTCGTCGTTGACGCTCCGAGCGGGGGAACGTTATCCGCTGTTTTTGAAGACGACGGAGAAACAGGCTATCTATATGTCTATGAAGAGGGCGGGCGAGGGATACTCGCACATCTGCAAATTTACGACTGCGCCGCTGAACTAAATATCTTTGAGGATGATGTGAGAGTTATTTGGTCTGTCGAGCAGGATAAGTGTGGCGTCATTATCTTAGACGGGATGCGAGGTATAATTAACGTCCCGGACGGGGATATGTGCAGGGTCAAGATGGCGAGCCGCGATAGTGTGCCGCTCACCGATCCTGAGTGGCTTCGCGGCTTTTAGATTCCCTTCAATCAAATAGCGTCTGCTCGACGGCGGTGGCGGCTTTCTTCCCGGTCTGCTTCTTTGTGGCGGCGTGCGGGTGCTGCGCGAGGTGTTCGGCGTTGAGGCCCAAGTCTCGGAGCGAGGCGGCGAACTTCGCAGGTCCGTGCATCGTGATGACGCGCGACGCGCCGGACTCTTTCGCCAGCCGAACCAGATCGTCGTAGTCAGCGTGATCCGAGAGCGGTAAAACTAAATCGACGCCCTTGTACATGTAGGGCGCGCTGCGCGACATCGCCCAGCCCGTCAGCATGATCGTGTAGCGGCGCTCGATGTTCTGGATCATCGGCTGCTTTCGACAGCCCGGCGGCGCGATCAGGACGTGACCGCGCACGCGCTCGCGATCATACTTCTCGTACTCGCCCGAAAACTTCACGCCCAGCTCGCGGTAAATCTCCGAGACGTTCCAGTTCGATCCGTGCAGCGTCACGCGGTAGCCGCGCCTGAGAAGTAACTCCAAAGCCTCCTGACTCTTCCCCAGCGCGTATGCCAGCACGACCGGCACGCGGTCGTCCGAAAGCGCCCGGTCGCACGCGGCGTAGAGCCGATCAAAGGTCACCACGTCCGCGGGGAAACGGTACTGCGGCTCGCCGAAAGTTGATTCCATGACGAGCGTGTCGCACTCGACGATGACGGCGTCCTCCGCCGCGACGTTCGGGCGGAGTTTAATGTCGCCGGTATAGACCAGACGCTCGCCGTCGGCTTCGACCAAAATCTGCGCCGAGCCGAGGCAGTGACCCGCGGGGTAAAACGTCAGCGCGTAGCGACCGTAGTCGCGCCGCTCCCCGTAAACCTGCGTCGTCACTTCCGCCTCTCCGACGCGGTGGCGAAAGATGCGCGCGGTCTCCGGCGTCGCGACGATTGAGCGGTGCCCGGCGATGTGGTCGGAGTGGGCGTGCGAGATGATGCAGCGGTCGCGCGCGCCGTCGGCGTCGAGCCACAGATCGAGGTCGGGCAGGTAAAGTCCTTCGCGGTATTCGACTCTCAGCACGACTCAACTCCCTCCCGCGCGACGCGCGACAGAAAACGCGCGGCGCGCGCGCGAAGCGACGGACGCACACTAAAATTCTCGACACAGTTTCGGGAGCAGACGCGGCTATTATAGGTCACCTATTTTGATGCGCGCGACGCCGGCTTAGCTGTACACGCCGGGGCGACGACGAAGCTGATGGAACCGGACGACCGACAACCTTTCCGGCCTGACCCGGCTGACGACGTGCCGCACCGCCCCGGCGGCGAAGTCACGCGGCGCCCTCAAGCGTTGTCGGGCTTTGCTCCCGACGGGTCGTCAGTCCTTGCAGAGCCTTCGCCGCGCCGCCGCCTCGCCGAGCGGCTGGCCGCCGCGCGCAAGCTCGTCCGCGCCGAGTACGTCTTCTACGCCTCGCTCGCGGCGTTCGCCGTCCTCGCAGTTCTGGCTCACCTCTACGCCTACTTCTCCTGGGACGTGCGCGCCACGCTCGCGCTGCAAAGTTTGCCCGTGCCGGGGCTGCTCCCTTTCATGCGCGCCGTCTCGACCTTCGGCGACAGTTGGCACGGCTGGGCGCTCGCGGCGCTGGCGCTCTTCGCCTTCTACGCGCGGCGCAGGCGCACGGAGATGTTCGCACTGCTTCTGTCGGTCGGGGGCGGCGAACTCGTCAACCGCTTCGTCAAGTGGCTCGTCGGGCGACCGCGCCCAGTGCCCGCGCTCGTGCGCGTCTCAGGCCACTGGGCGCGCGAGAGTTTCCCCTCCGGCCACGTCACGTTCTACGTCTGCCTCTTCGGCTTCCTCTTCTTCGTCGCCTACGGCGTGTTGCGTCGCGGCTCGGCGGCGCGGCGCGTCTGTCTCACGCTCGCCGCGCTGCCGGTCGTCTCCATCGGCGCGTCGCGCGTCTATCTCGGTGCACACTGGATGAGCGACGTGCTCGGCGCTTACCTCCTGAGCGGCTTGTGGCTGGCCCTCTCGCTCCACTTCTACCAGAACTGGAAGGCGCGCTCGACGTTCCACCAGGACGAGTTGAAGAGGAGAACGCACCCGCCGCCGACTGACGAGAGCAGCGGCACTGACGACACGAGGCGGCGCTCTCACGATAGGAGAGCGCCGCCTCGTGTCTGTAGCGGCTGCCTAAACGCCCGCGCGAGCCTTACATCGGCGGCGGCGCGGCACCAGCGGGGACGATCCAGAGTCGGACGCCGAACATATCGCGCGTGCCGCCGCTCACGACGACCAGCCGCGATGCGTCGATCCCCCGCGTCTTGGCGAGATAATCCTTAGCCTGCTGCCCGCGCTTCATCGCCGCGCCGGGTCGCGCGTTCGGCGCGCCATACACGATGAGGTAGCCCTGCGCCGACGGGTTTGACTGCAACTCCGCAGCGAAGTTGTCGAGCCGAGCCTTCTCGTCGTCGCGCGAAATGTCGCCATACTCGTCAAACGGCTTCGGTGTCACGGCCGGGGGCGGCAAAGGGAAGCTCGTCGCGCAGGAGCTGGAGCAGCGCGGGCCGAAGCCTACGACCTCGACCGTCGCGCGCAGCTCACGTCCCGCGAGCCCCGCCGTGTCCACAGTGATCGCGTTCGTGTCCTGACCGCTGACGATCCGACCGCCCGTCACAGTCCACTTGTAGGCGGGCGTGCGTCCGGGCGTGCCGCCGTTCAGGTCTGCGCTGAAGGTGACGGGCGTGCCGGCGGCGGACGGCGCCGGGCAGGCCATGGAGATGGCCGGACAGACCTCCGGCACCGCCGGGCACTCGACCACCTGCACCGCCGTCGAAGTGAAGCCCTCGCAGCCGGCATCCGCGGTACTGACGTTGACCGTCGTCGTGTAGCGACCGGGCGAAGCGTTGCTCAAATCCCAGACGGGGCTCGCGCCCTCGCCGACGATGCGCCCGCCGGTCGTCTCCCAGGCGTAGCGCAGCGGCTTGCCTTCGGGCGAATGCCCGTCGGCAGTCAGCCGCACTTGCGCTGTCGAAAGCGAAGAGTCCCGCGCGCAGACCGTCACCAACTGCTGATCCGCGGAGAGCGTCACCGTCGGCGGCTCGCTCGCTGCCGTCTGGTTCTTTCCGCTCTTCTGCCCGGCTTCGGTTAAGGCGGGCGGGATGGTGACGAGCGCCGCCAGCATCAGGCCGGCGCCGGCGAAGGCTTGCAAGTGTGGGCGCATCAGTAGCTCCTTCTAACGAGATTCGACGAACCGCGGGGGCTTAGTTGACGGTAAGAAATGGCTAATGGCGCGAGATTACCAGCCGGACGGGAGCGTCTTTAAGGATTGGTGCGGGCTTGTTTAAGGATTGATGCGGACTGGGGTCTTGAGCGGCACGGCGTCGAACAGCTCTTTGATGTCGTCGTTCTCGAGGGCGATGCAGCCCCACGTCCAGTCAGAGCTTGAGCCGCCGCCGTGGATGAAAATCTCGCCGCCGAGCGCGGTGTTCCACGGCGGGCGCAGTTGCCTGTCGATGGCCTCGGCGATGCGGTCGTGCGTCGCGCGCGTGATGAGGTTATCGCGCAAGCCGCGCTCGGCGTCTTCCTTGTTCGGGTAGCTCAGGCCGAGCGAGAGGTAGAACTTGCTCGCGGCGTTTCTGACGCAGACGTAGAACTCGCCTTCCGGCGTGCGGTAGTCGCCCTGCCGCTCCTTGTCGTCCAACGAGTTTTTGCCGAGCGCGATGCGGTAGGCGCGCACGACGCGCCCGTCCGAGTACAACTCAAGCCGCCGCCTGCTCTTAGAAATTATGATGCGGGGGTCGGCGAGCGGCAGTTTCAGCGGCTCGCGCGCGACAGAGTTTTGCGCCGTAGCGATCGAGCCTTCGTTGTGGGATAGGTTCACTTCCGATTCCGCGAGGGCTGCGAGGAGCAGCGCGGCGACAGCGACCGATAGACTGGCGAGAATCTTCATCACACGCGACGAACCTAGCGACGCACATTAGATGCCGCGCGTCACCGCCGAGTTCCGAAACCTTCTCACTATTTCGAGGCGATCATCAGCGATTGTTAATCCGGGAGATAAGGGTTTCACGTCGGGATGAGCACAGGCGGGATTACCAGTTCATCGTTTCAACTTCGCTTTGGTTGATATAAGGAGCAGTTCTTTGAACTCGGCGATCTGTTCGCGGTCGCGAAAGAATCTTACCGGAATCGTATAAAACTGATTGTGTGATATGAACAATAAGAAAGCCCGTCTCGACTCGTAAGCCTTCAAGACGTTGCTCCAACTCGTGTGGCCCGACGAGGATTGAGCCGCGGCTTCAATCCCGTCGTCGGAGAAAGTGTAGCGGATACTCTCTCCGAGAGACTTATTACTTGCTATGCCTCTCCGCGCATTTAGGTACGTGCTTAGGGTAACCAGTAGTACGACGGCGGGAACGAATAATAAACCGAACGGCGGATTGGTTGGTCTCTGTACAGCCGCGGCGACGAAAACAAACAGCAAAATCACCGCTACGCCCGCCAAGACCTTCATGTATATCTTACTGAACGAGTACCACAGGCTCGCGCGGAAATAGTCTCCAACGTTGAGCCTACCTTCAATCTCAATCTCCCTTTTAATCTCGGCAGTCATGGCAACCCGTTATTGGCTTGATGTGATTAGCCGCCAGTTGTTCGTCGGCTCCGACGACACGTTCTTGTGTGTGGTCACCCACTCAATGATCAGGTTGCGTATCTCCTCAGAGGAGCGGAAGAGTTCCGTCGCGCCCCGGTACATCGTGTAGCCGCCGCCACCGTTGACGCGGTAGTTGTTCGTCGCGAGCCGCAGTTTCTGCGCCGGGTTCAAGGGCTCACCGCGGAAGCGCAGATTCTGGATGCGCTGACCCATGGGCTTCGTCAGGTCGAGATCGTATGAGACGCCCTCGGCGATGTCGAAGTTGTAGCCGGGAATCTGCTCGTTGACGAGTTCGGCTGCGGTCTTACCCTGAACGTAAGGCAGGAAATATTCCGCCGAGTGTTCGAGCGCGTCCTTTAACTGTTGACCCGTGACTTCGATGACGACGAGCGTGTTCTCGTAGATGTAGAGCCCTGCGATGTCGCGCACCGTGACCGCGCCTTTCGGCAGACGCGCCTGCGGGTTGAAGTTCGCGACCATCGAGACGTCCGCCTTGCCCACCTCCATCTGCACGCGCTGGATGAGATCGAGGATCGCCGTGTCGCGGAATGATGCCTGCGCCGCGGAGAGGTCCGCGCCCGACTCGCCGACGACGCGCGAGAGCCACGCCTGAGTCTCGCGATCATACGGCTCGGCGATCCTGGCGATCTCCTGATCGACCGGCGTGCTGTCCGTGACGGCGACGGTGCGCGACTGCTTCGCCGCGACGCGCCAGCGCCCGCGCGCGTCGCGTTCGAGATAGATGTCTGCGCGCGCGACATGGCGTCCCCAGGCATTCGCTTGCGTGAGCAGGACGCCGTTGATCGTGAGGTCTGGGATGTCGCGGTGCGTGTGCCCCATCAAAATCAGGTCAATGCCCTTGACCTGTTCGGCGACGGCGACGGCCTCGTTCTCGTTCGGAGCCTGCCCCGGCGTCACCTCGCCCGTCCGCAAGTCCTCTTCGAGCCCCATGTGCATCGCGACGACGACCAGATCGACACGCTCTTTCGTCCGCAAAATCTCGACCCACTTGCGCGCCTCCGCGACCGGCTCGCGAAACTCCAGCCCCGCGTAGTTCTCCTTGTTCTCCCAACTTGGGATGCCCGGCGTCGTCAAGCCAAGCACGCCGACACGCACCCCGTTTAGCTCCTTGACGACGTAAGGTTGATACGCCGTCTCGCTCGAACCCTTCTTGTAGGTATTCGCCGAGAGCCAGGGGAAGCGCGCCTCGTGCCGCGCCTTCTCCAAAACGGGGAGACCGAAGTTGTACTCGTGGTTGCCGACCGCCATCGCGTCGTATGAGAGCGCGTTCATCGCGAGCATCATCGGGTCGGGCGGCTGATTGTTCATGCGGTTGTGGACGTATTCGAGCGGCGTCCCCTGAATCGTGTCGCCCGAATCTAGAAGTAATGTGCCCGTCGGGTTCTCTTTGCGCGCCGCGCGGATGATCGTCGCGGCTTTGGCGAGCCCGCGCGCGTCCGGCTTGTTCGTGTAGTAATCGACGGGCAGGACGTTGCCGTGCAGGTCGGTCGTCGCGAGGATCGTCACCCACGCGCGCTTTGTTGTGGTGTTCTGCGTCTGCGCTGATGAGAAGGTCGGGAGTAAAGTGACGACCAGTAGGAGAGCGACGTAAAGAGGTTTTGCTACGGCGTGTTT
>JBJMGS010000091.1:0-17669 GCA_045807785.1 Pyrinomonadaceae bacterium | reverse complement strand
CGCGTCATCCGTGCGCGCGGCCCGTGCTTCTGCTTGCGGGACGGTCTGCCCGCGCTCGTTAGTCCTCGCTCCCACGCGCTCCCCCTTCCGCCATCTGCCCGATCTCTCTGTCGGCCGTGACCGCCGCCGTCAGGTCGTAGAGCACGCAGCGCACCGAGACGCCGCCCTCCAACTGGTAGAGCGGCAGGTCGCCCTCCGTGCAGCGCGGCATGCGGTGCGGGCAGCGCGGCGCGAAGTGGCAGCCCTCCGGCAGGTTCGTCGGCTTCGGCACCGTGCCCTCGATGGTCTGAAGTCTTCCGGCGCGCTTCACGCCCGCCTCCGTCAGCTTCGGCACGGAGCGCAAAAGCCCTTCGGTGTAAGGGTGCTTCGGACGCGCGAACAACTCGCCGACCGGCGACTGCTCGACGACGCGACCCGTGTACATCACCGCGACGCGATCCGCGACTTCGGCGACGACGCCGAGATCGTGCGTGATGAGGAGCACGGCCAGCTCGCGCGTCTTGCGCAGCCCGTCGAGCAGTTCCAGAATCTGCGCCTGGATCGTCACGTCGAGCGCGGTCGTCGGCTCGTCTGCAACGAGGAGTTTCGGATCGCAGGCGAGCGCCATTGCGATCATGACGCGCTGTCGCATCCCGCCCGAAAGCTGATGCGGGTAGTCGTCCGCGCGCCGCGCCGGGTCCGGGATCGAGACCTCCTCCATCGCCCTGATCGCCGCGCGCTTCGCCTCCGCGCGGTTCATCCCGCGATGCAGGCGCAGAGCCTCCGCGATCTGCTCGCCGACCGTATAGACGGGGTTGAGCGAGGTCATCGGGTCTTGAAAGATCATCGCCACGTCGTCGCCGCGGATGGCGCGCATCTTCGCGTCCGACAGCTTCAGCAAGTCCGCGCCCTCGAACAGAATCTCGCCGCCCACGATCTTTCCCGGCGGCGCGACCAGACGCATGATCGAGAGCGCCGTCACGCTCTTCCCGCAACCCGACTCGCCGACGAGTCCCAACAACTCGCCCCTGTCCAGATGAAAGCTCACGCCGTCCACGGCGCGCACCACGCCAGCGCGCGTCTGGAAGTGCGTCCGCAAGTTTTTAACTTCGAGCAGGTGCGACATCGGTTTTCGAGATTAGCACAGACCCGCCGCGCGCCCACCGACAATCTTGAGCCGCAGCAATGTCGTCAGTCACTTCGCCAGCGCGGCGGCTGTGCCGTCGGGCTTGAGTAAGTTTTTGACGACTGTGTAGGGCACGAAGTTGCGGTCGAAGGCGGCGATGACGTGCGGCAGATCGTAGTAGATCATCAGCCCACGCGGCGTGACGGCGAACCCACCGATCTCTTCGAGCTGCTCCTCTGTGACGGGCGGCTCCTCCTCCGGCTCCGCCGCGCGCCGGTTGATCTCTTTGAGGCAGTAGTCGGCGATGGTTTTCTCGTAGCCGGAGCGCGGCTTGAAGAGGTCTTCGAGTTTCACTTCGCGGTCGGCGCGCAGATCGTAGGTCACTGCGTCGTAGGAAGATTCGGGGTGCACGCCGCCCGCGTAAGAGTCGTAAGCCAGCTCGACGCTGATGAGATCATCCGTCGCCAGGAGCGTGTTGTAGTCGGTATGAAAGTAGAGGTTCTTCTCGCCCTCCATGCCCTCGGCGAAGTCCGCGACCTGCTTCGTGATCTTCTTTTCGAGCAACCCGTTGAAGTGTGCGGCGGCAGTCGAGAGCTGCGCGCCCGCGACGATCTGCGGGTACGACGCGCGCGCGCCGACCTTGCGGTTCTCGATGACCTTCGGCGCGACGCGCCACGCGGACGCGGACTGTGTCTGCTCGTAGAGCGCGACGAACTGCTCGCCCGTGCCGTTCGGCTTCGTCCACTTGCAGTTGAAGTCCTGATCCCACTCGCCCTCTTTCGCCGCCTCGCACGACCACCGGCCCGTCACCTTCCCCGCGGCGTCCTTCTCCGCCAGCTCAACCTTCTCCTTCCCCGTCGCGCGCCCTTCGAGCCCGATCTCCTGCCCGATGCCGTCGTAGGCGTAAGAGCCCGACACGCTCTGCCCCTCGCGCTTCAACTTCATCTCCAGCCCGCGGCTGCCGAGCGATCCGCGATAGACCTTCACGTTCGCGTCCGGCGTCGGCGCGACTGGCGCAACCCCGGCTGGCGACGCCGCCGCCGCGCTGTACTCCGCCGCCGGCTGCGCCTGATTACCACTCCCCGCCTGCCGGTTTGAGCAGCCGAAGGCGACAGCGAGGCACATACTTAATAAAAAGATTAAATTCCTCATTCGACTCTTCTCGAAGATGACACTCCGACAGTGATAGGCGCGCACGGTCACACCGTCAGGGCCTCGCGGTACTCGCCCCAGACGCGGCGCAGGCGGTGGCTGATCTCGCCGACCGTGGCGTGCGCTTCGACGCACGAGAGTATGCGCGGGAGCAGGTTCTCCGTGCCGTGCGCGGCTTCTTCGAGGCGGGCGAGCGCCGACTCGGCGGCGGCGTTGTCGCGCCGCGCGCGCAGTGAACGCACGCGCTCGACCTGTGCGCGCTCGGTCGAGGGATCGACGCGCAGCGTCGGCGGTGACGAATCCTCCTCGGTCTGGAAGCGGTTGACGCCGACGACGACGGCGTCGCTGGTCTCGACGGCGCGCTGGTAGCGGTAAGCCGCCTCCTGAATCTCGCGCTGAATGTAGCCGGTCTCGATGGCGCGCAAGGTTCCGCCGAGCGCGTCGATCTTCGCGATGTAGTCGGAGGCGAGGCGTTCCAAGTCGCTCGTCAACTGCTCGACGGCGTAAGAGCCGGCGAGCGGATCGACCGTGTCGGCGACGCCCGACTCGTGCGCGATGACCTGCTGCGTGCGCAGCGCCACGCGCGCGGCGGTCTCCGTCGGCAGGGCCAGCGCCTCGTCCGACGCGTTCGTGTGCAAACTCTGCGTGCCGCCAAGCACGGCGGCGAGCGCCTGAATCGTCGTGCGCGCGACGTTCACCTCCGGCTGCTGCGCCGTCAGAGTCGAGCCCGCCGTCTGTGTGTGGAAGCGCAGCATCAAAGAGCGCGGATCGCGCGCGGCAAAACGCTCGCGCATGATGCGCGCCCACAGGCGGCGCGCGGCGCGAAACTTCGCCACCTCTTCCAGCAGGTTGTTGTGCGCGTTGAAGAAGAAGCTGATGCGCGGCGCGAACTCGTCAACCTTGAGCCCCGCGTCAATCGCGGCCTGCACGTAGGCGATGGCGTCGGCGAGCGTGAAGGCGATCTCCTGCGCCGCGGTCGAGCCAGCCTCGCGGATGTGGTAGCCCGAAATCGAGATCGTGTTCCACTTTGGAATCTCGCGCGCGCAGTAGGCGAAGGTGTCCGTGATGAGCCGCATCGAGGGCGCAGGCGGATAAATGTAGGTGCCGCGCGCGATGTACTCCTTGAGGATGTCGTTCTGGATCGTGCCTTCGAGCTTGTCGGGGCTCACGTTCTGCTTCCGCGCGACGGCGACGTAGAGGCAGAGCAAGGTCGAGGCGGTCGCGTTGATCGTCATCGAAGTCGAGACGGAGTCTAACGGGATGCCGTCGAACAGCCGCTCCATGTCTTCGAGCGAGTCGATGGCGACGCCGACCTTGCCGACCTCGCCCGCCGAGAGTGGATCGTCCGAGTCCAAACCGATCTGCGTCGGGAGATCGAAGGCGACCGAGAGGCCCGTCGTCCCCTGCGCGAGCAGGTATTTGTAGCGCGCGTTGGACTCTTCCGCCGAGGCGTAGCCCGCGTACTGGCGCATCGTCCAGAAGCGCCCGCGGTACATCGTGCGGCGCACGCCGCGCGTGTAGGGGAACTCGCCGGGCGTGTTGAGATCGCGCACGTAGTCAACGGCGTCCGTGTTCGCGGGGTTGAAGTCGTTCGGCAGCTCGACGCCCGAAGAGGTCTCGAAACGCTCGCGGCGCTCGCGGGCTCGCGTCGCGGTCTGGCCGTCTGTCTTTGTGTCCATGCGAAAAGTCCTTCGGGCCCGGAATTTCAAGTCCGGACTCACAAGTCACGCGGCGCTTCCCGTCAGTGACTCCAGACTTTAGACTCCAGACTTTTCCCCACGCTAGCACACGCCGCGCGCGCGTCGCAACGCGACTCCGATCCGCGCGGTTGACCACGCAGGCGCGCTCGCGTAGCATCGCTGCCAATCACGCACGCGCAAGACAGAAACGAGAGGCGAAGGCGGTCTCCCCTTGGACATCAACGAAGACGCGAAAGAACTCGTGCAGGGACTCGGCGACGCGATCAACCGCGCGGTCGAGCGCTCGACCGAGGTCGCCGACGCCATCCAGAACCTGCGCGAGGCAGGCTACGACGTGGAGCTGGTCTTAAAGCTGGAGATCGGCCTACGCGAGCGCGACGAGGGTGAGGACACGGACGGCGCGGGCGGCACAGACGCCGCGCTCGAACTCACCGAAGAGGATCGGCGCACCCTGCGCAGCATGAAGATTCGCTTCGACGAGACTGATTGAAGGACGGCGGATCAAGAGCATAGAGATTGGACGACGAAGGGCTCCGGCATGAATCGCCGGAGCCCTTCGTTTTTTGCCCCTCAGTTTCTTCGGCGCGCGCCCGCGCGCTTCACTTGATCTTGAACTGCGCCGCGTGGACTGTGGGGTCATTCCCCGCGACGAAGTTCAGGGCGTAAGTGCCCGCGCCGTAGCCGCTCGTCCTCAGGTGGAAGATGTACCCGCCGAGGCTAGGGTCGTAGCGGAAATCGAAGTCCGGGTTCGCGTTCCCGGCATCAATGACTTCGAGCGAAGTGCTGTCTGACAGCCGCGTCACGCCGACGGCGTGCACGACGACGCCCGGCGCGGAGACGTTGTGCCCGGCAGCGTCGCAGAGTTGCAGTTTGACGGGCGCGGTGCTCCCGCCTTTGTACGCCTTCGCCGAATCGTAGAGCAGGCAGACATTGTACGAGACCGTGTAGTTGACCGAGCGGGTGGAAGTGTTGCCCGCACGGTCGGTCGCCGTCACGTTGAAGACGTGCGTGCCCACCGAGGAAGTGTCCACGCTTGCGCCGTTTGCGACCGTGCCGGAGCAAGTAGCGACGCCCGAGCCCGCGTCCGCGCAGGTGTAGCTGGCCGCGACCGCCTGTCCGAGCAGGTAGGTCGAATTGGCCGACGCGCCGATCGTGATCTCCGGCGGCGTGGTGTCGCGCGTGAGCGTGCCGGTCTGTCCCGCGCCGAGGGTGGCGGTCTGGCCCGTGACGTTGATGGTGACCGTGCCGGAGAGCACGTGCGCGACGACGCTGATGTCGGAGTCGAGCGCGTCCCTCTTGAAACTCACGTCGACGGACGCGCCGGGGTCGAGCAGGAAGGAGCCGAACGAGACTTGATTCTCGTCGAGCAACTCGACGAGCACCGGCTCGGTGTTATCGGGACTCGCCGTGACGGGGCTTCCCAAACTGACGGTCGTCTGCCCCGTGCCCAGAGGGGTCACGTGGTTCTGCAGGGAGACCCGAACCCAGAGCGGCAGGAAGATGAAGCTGAAAGGATCGGGGCTCACCTTCTCCAGCAACTCGATGCTGGGGTTCGCGCGGACGGCGGTCAGCGTGAGCGTCCCCGTGCTGCCGCACGTCATGTTCGCCGTCTCGCCCGCGCTGTCGAGCCACACCTCTTTGTAGTTGTGTGGAGAGTCGGAGCACGGCGAAATCTTGGCCGTGCTACTGCCCGCGCCCTCGACGCTCGCCTGCACGCCCAGAGGCGCGCCGAGGTCGGACATCTTCACCGACCAACCGCCGCGATCCACGATCGTCCCCGAAGTGGCGACAGTCGTACCGGGCGTGCCGCGGTCGTTGAAGTCGCTTGAGAAAGCCGCTCCCTGGGCGGCGGCGGTTGCCCTGTCCTTGTCTATTCCAGCCGCGATGCCGTCGTTATCAACGATCACCGTGGCGGTCGCAAGGTTTCCCCCCACGTCGGTCGCGGTCACATTGAAGTTGAGCGCGCCGCCCGCCGCGACGGGCAGGCTGACGGGCACGGAGGCTCGCCAAGTGCCTGACTGCGGCGTGCCGGAGATGAGCGACGCGGCGACACCGTTAATGCTGACCGACGGGACGCCGATCGCGTCGTTGGCTTGAACATCAACCGTCGCCGGCGACGAAGAGATAAGGCTCTCACTCGTCGGGCTGAGGAAGCTGAGAGCCGGCGCGGTGGTGTCCAGCACATGCACCGTAAAGCCGCGCGCCGTGGTGTTGCCGCTACTGTCGGTCGCGGCGCAAGCCACCGGCGTCGAGCCGACGGCAAAGGTGCTCCCCGAAGGGTGATCGCAACTGACGGCGGGGTGCGCGTCTGCAATGTCCGTCGCGAGCACGTTGTAAGTGACCGCCGCGCCCGTTAGTGATGTCGCCTCGGCGTTGATGTCGTCGGGGACGGTGAGTGACGGCGCGGTGGTGTCCATGACGTGAACTTGGAGACTTACGCTTGAGTTGTTCCCCGCGCCGTCCGTCGCCGTGCAAGCCACGTCCGTCGTCCCCAGCGGGAAGGTGCTCCCCGAAGGAGGAGTGCAACTCACCGCCGGGGACAAGCCGGAGTTGTCCATCGCGGCGACGTTGTAGGTCACGGCGGCGCCCGCGGGACTCGTCGCCTCAGCCTGGACGGGCGGCGGCGTGGTGATGAAGGGCGGCGTCTTATCGATCTTGAGCGCGAGCGTGTGTGCCGCCTCCACGTTGCCCGCGTTGTCGGTCGCGAAGTAGGTGAGAGTCGTCTCACCCTCGGCGGTGATCGTCAGGTTGACGGACGAGCCGCTTGCCGTGGTCGGCGCGATGGTCTGCGCACCGGAGGCGCTGTAGCTGATCCGCTTGACGCCCGTACCATTGCTGTTGTCTGCGGCGCTGAGCGCGACCGCCACGCTGCTCGTGTACCAGCCGTTGCTGCCGACATTCCCGTTCAGGTTGGCGTTGGTTGTCGGCGGTGTCGTGTCTGCGACCGGCTGCCAAGAGACGGCACGACTCTCCCAGGAGACGTGGACGGGCGGCGACACGGAGCCGCCGCCGGAGTCGGCGGTCACGACCGAGCAGACGGTCGCCGCGGCATCAGGGCATCTGAGGAACGCGATGCGCGCGCCGTTCGGGGAGTAGGTGGCAGAGAGATCGACCGCCGCGTCAGGACTCGTCGTCAGTTGCACGGCATCGCTTCCGTCGGCGCGCATCGAGTAGATTTTGCTCGACGCGATGTTGCCAGTCCCGTCGTCCAGATCACCGCCGGTGAAAAGAAGTCGCGTGCCGTTGGGCGACCAAGAGGGTTGAGCCTCTTCAAGCGTCGTCTCAGGGTTCGGAAGCAATTGCGTCTGGCCCGTACCGTCCGGGTTCATCAGGTAGATGTGGGTGCGCCCGCCGTCGCGCCTGCTCGTGAAGGCGATCCG
Organism: Pyrinomonadaceae bacterium; assembly: GCA_045807785.1. Lineage (GTDB taxonomy): Bacteria > Acidobacteriota > Blastocatellia > Pyrinomonadales > Pyrinomonadaceae > JAIVGV01. Next base: position 10,332 of record JBJMGS010000091.1, on the reverse strand, counting down.
CGTCCCGTCGGGCGAGAAGGCGGGGTGACCGTCGCCCGCCGAATCGTTCGTCAGCCTCGTCTGGTTGCTGCCGTCGGCGTTCATCACGTAAATCTGGAAGTTGATCGTACCCGTCTGTGGGTTGACCGTGGCGTCACGCCTGCTGAGGAAAGCGATCTTCGAGCCGTCCGGCGACCAGGCGGGCGTGCGGTCGGCGCGCGCGACGCTGGTGAGCCTCACCTGATTGCTCCCGTCGGCGTTCATGACGTAAATCTCCGCGTTGCCGTCGCGGTTGCTCGTGAAGGCGATCCGCGTGCCGTCGGGCGAGAAGGCGGGGTCGAAGTTCTCCGCCGGGTTATTCGGGTCGAGCGAGTTCGTGAGCTGCGCCGGGTTGCCGCCGTCCGCGTTGGTGACGAAAATCTGGCTCGTCCCGTCGCCCGGATCAGCCGTGAAGGCGAGCCTGCCGTTCCCCTTCGGGGTGATCAAGAAAGGCGTGGGCGTCGGGGTGGGCACGGGCGTCGGGGTGGACGTCGGTGTTGCGGTCGGCGTCGATGTCGGCGTCGATGTCGGAGTTGGCGTCGGTGTCGGCGTCGCGCACGTCGGTGCGAGGGCTTCGACCGTCGGGTAGAAGGTCTGTATGCCGGTGCTCGGATTGTAGTCCGAGCCGCCGACGGTGTAGAGCGTGTCGCCCGATGCCGCCGCGGCGAGTGCGAAGCGTCCGGTCGGCAGCGACGGCGCGGTCGTCCAGGTGTTCGTCGCAGGGTCGTAAACCTCGACGGTGTTGAGGTGATAGTTGTCGTTGGCGTCGTGGCCGCCGACGGCGTAGATGAGATCATTCAAAGCCTCGGCGCCGAGGTAGTTGCGCGCCGTCGGCATAGATGTCTTCGTCGTCCACGTGTCGGTCGCCGGGTCGTAGGCTTCGACCTTGTTGAGCGGGATGCCGCTGGCGCCGTGCCCTCCGATGGCGTAGAGGATGTTGTTGACCACGGCGACGGCGAGGGCACCGCGCACCGTCGGCATCGGGGCGCGCGTCGCCCAAGTGTTCGTCGCAGGGTTGTACTCCTCAACCCTGTTGAAAGTGCCGAAGCCGGCGGCGCCTCCGCCGACCACGTAGAGCTTGCCGTTGACCACCCCCGCCGCAGCCGCGCGCCGCGCCGTCGGCATCGGTGCCAACACCGTCCAACCGTTGGCGACGGGGTCGTAAACCTCCAGCGTGTTGTGGTCGAGCGAGCCGTCCCAGCCGCCCGCCGCGTAGAGCCTGCCGCCGACGACGCCCAACGCCAACTGATCGCGCGGGTGGATCATCGGCGGCTTCGCGCCCCAAGAGTTCAACGCCGGATCGTAAGCCTCGACCGTTGCGACGTTGTTGCTGCCGTTGCTGGTGACACTGCCGCCGACGGCATAGAGCTGACCGCCGAGGACGCCGACGGCGAGACTCGCACGCGCCGTGGGCATCGGCGACTTCGCGCTCCAGGCGAGCGGGCCCGCACACTCAGCGGGCGGCTCGAACGACTCGACGCTCGCAAAGCTTGTGCTCCCGTTGAATCCGGCGACGGCGTAGAGCTTGCCGCCCGAAGCAGCTGAACCGAACTCGCTGCGCGGCGCGAGCAGCGAGGGCGCGGGCGACCAGGTGTCGGTCGCCGGGTCGTAGGCTTCGACGATAGAGGTGACGCCCCCGGAGCCGTTGCCGCCGAAGGCGTAGAGCTTGCCGTTAAGGGCTGCCGCGCCGAGGTAGGAGCGCGGCGTCGGCATCGGCGCTCGCGTTGACCACGAGTTTGCCGCCGGGTCGAAGACATACGTCGTGGCGTTGGTGACTCCGGCGCTGTCCTGCCCGCCGACGACGTAGATGCGTCCGTCCACCACGCCGGCGCCGAAGACGAGGAGCGCCACGGGCATCTGCGCTTTCGCCGTCCAACTGTTAACCGCCGCGTCGTACTCCCACACGTCCGCGTGGAGGTTGCCCGCGGGCGAGTGCCCGCCCATCGCGTAGAGCTTGCCCCCCGCCGCGGCGACACTCAAACCCTCGCGCGGTGCCGGCAGGGACGCGCGGGAAGCCCAACTGTCCGTCGCCGGATCGTAAGCCTCGACGGCTGATGACTGCGTGCCGCAGCCTCCGCCGCCGGCGACGTAGAGCTTGCCGCCGAGCGAAGCAGCGCCGGGGTGGAAGCGCCCGGTCGGCATCGGCGCGCGCGCCGCCCAAGTGCCGGTCGCCGAATCGTAAGCCTCAAGCGTCTGTGATTGGACGCAGCCGCCGGGCGTGCCGCCGACGGCGTAGAGCGTGCCGTTGACGTCGGCGGCGGCGAGCGCGAAACGCGCGGACGAGACCGGGGCGCGACTCTGCCAACTACCGGACTGGGCAAAGCCCGCGGGCGTGTTGACGAAAGAGATAACGCCGATGAGGGCGATGATGAGAGTCGCGAAGACGAAGAGGGTTCTGGGGGCTGCTTTCATTGGGGGAATTTCCTTCCGGGTTCGACGAAGGTTTCTCACGCGCGGCGGCGAGACGCGGCGCGTCAAGGCAAGAAGCTATTGACCGTTCTTTCCTTGCCGCGGCTTCATCAACGCACGTGCCACGTCGTCAGCAGGCATCGTGAAAGTTCGTATACGCTTATTGGGCAGTGACTTGAGCGGCTTCGTCGCGGTCGGCGGCGCGTTCGCGTGTGTAGTCACGGACGCTACACGACAACGCTCACGCTTCGCGTTAACTTATGCGTGTCGCGTCAATAGCTTAGGTAAGTTTGGGCGGGACGGCGCGCGTGCCGTGTCATGGGTTGGGTGTAGTCGAGACGGCTTCAGTCGTCGGGGCGGTCGCTCTTTCTTAACATCTTGTGCAGCGTGACGCGGTGCACCTTCATGCGGTTGGCGGCTTCGGTGAGGTTGCCGCCCGCCTCTTCGACGGCGCGCCCGGCGAGTTCGCGCTCCTGCGCGGCGAGCACGCGCCTGATCTCCGCGCGGCGGCGGCGCAGCTCCGCGAGGTCTGCGGGCGCGGTGCCGAGGATTTTGTAGAGCGGGTCTTTCGCGAGGCTGACGCGGCGCGGCGCGAGGTCAAGCACGTCGGCGGGCAGATCGCCGACGCGTATCTGATCGTTCGATGCGAGCGCGACGAGGCGGTGGACGAGATTCTCCAACTCGCGCACGTTGCCGGGGAACGGGTACTCTTCGAGAACGAACATCACCTCCGGCTCGACCCTCACGTTTCGCCCGTAGGCGGCGGAGAATTTTTCGACGAAGTGCTCGACGAGCAGCGGGATGTCTTTAGCGCGCTCGCGCAAGGGGGGGAGCGCGAGCGGGATGACGTTGAGGCGGTAGTAGAGCGCCTCCTGAAACTTCCCCGCCGCCGCGAGCGCGCGCAAGTCCTTACCCGTCGCCGCCACTACGCGCACGTCCACGCGCTCGCCCGCGCGCGCGCCGACGCGCTGGAACTCGCCCGACTGGAGGAAGCGCAGCAGTTTGGCTTGCAACGCGTAAGCCAGCTCGCTCACCTCGTCGAGAAAGAGCGTGCCGCCCGCAGCCTGCTCGACTAACCCGATGCGGCGCTCCGTCGCGCCCGTGAACGCGCCGCGCTCGTGACCGAACAGCTCCGACTCCATCAACGTTTCGGGGATCGCCGCGCAGTTGATCGCGACGAACGGGCGCGCGCGCCGCGCGCTCTGGTAGTGGAGCGCGCGCGCGACCAGCTCCTTGCCCGTGCCCGACTCGCCGCCGACGAGCACGGTCGCGGGCGAGTCGGCGACCCGGCTGATCACCTCGTGCAGCGCGACGATCTTCGCGTCCGTGCCGACGAGCCCCTCTATGGCTTTGCTCGCGTCGAAGAAGACGCGGCTCTCGCGGCTGAAGGCGGCGGGCAGCAGGCGCGCGTGCCGCAGGTAGAAGACGGCGAAGCGCGCGACCGACTCCGACAGTCGCAACTCTTCGTCTCCGAAGGCGCACGGCGCGGAGTTGTTCTCAAGGTAGAGCGCGCCGAGCGTGCGCCCGTCGTGCGCGAGCGGAACCGCCAAGACGGATTTGAGTTCGAGCCGACGCACGCTCGCTTCGGCGGCGAACGACGGATCGTTGAGCGCGTCTTCGACGACGAGCGCCGCGCCGCGCGCGAAGACTTCGCCGAGCAGCGTGCGGCTGAAGTCGTACTCTTCGAGCGAGAGGTTCGTCGTGCGGAAGTTGCGCGCGGCGAGGATGTCGGCTTCGGTCGATTCGGGGAGGTAGGCGAGAACGAAGCCGCGCTCCGCGCCCGTCGCCTCGACGACGTGTTCGAGCAACGTCTCGCAGAAGGGCGCGAGCGCCGGCGCGCGCAACTCTAGCAGCGATGCGAACACCGCGGCGGAGCGCGCGTCCGCCCCCGCGCGTTTCAGCCCCTCCGCCTCGCGCACGATCTTCGGGAGGAAGTCTGTGCGCGCCATCGTCGTGAGCAGGTCGAGCCGCTCGCGCAGTTGCTTGAGCTGCGCCGAGAGGCGTTGCAGGCGGCGGTCGGCGGTGTCGCCCTGAAGCGCCCTGAGAGATTCGGCGAGCGAGGAGATCATCTCCGCGCAAGCCGACTGCTCGCGCTCGAGCAGGGCGGCGAAGGTCTCTGTGAGATTCTGGATGTGTGCCGCGCTGTTTTTCATCTCGGCGAACTCGACGCCGCGCGCGCGTGCGTCGAACTTCCCTGAAGCGTTATGCGTGCGATGCTTTGATGAAACTCTCAATCGAGACTGTAACCCCAGAGCGTCCGACGCCGCGTGTAGAGGCGGACTGACCTGTCGTCGCCGCCCGTCACGATTCTTTTCCCGTCGGGCGAGAAGGCGACACAGAGGACGGGCGCGGTGTGCGTGCCGACGCGCGCGACGAGGCGGCGCGAGCGCGCGTCCCACAGCGCGACGGTCTGATCATCGGACGCCGAGGCGACCTCTCGTCCGCCGGGGGAGAAGGCGACCGACTTCGCGCGCGCTGCGTGTTTGCCCAGCAGTCCCTCCTCGCGCAACGGCGCGGTCGCCCAGAGCCTGACACGTCCTTGCACGTCGCCCGTCACGAGATGCTTGCCGTCGGGCGCAAAACTGACACTCGTAAAACTCGTGTCGGCTGACGCGCTGCTCTCCGCGACCTGCCAGCTTCCGGTCGCGAACAATAAAAGCTGCCCGTCCGCCGCCGCGCAGACGAGCCACCGTCCGTTGGCGGAAAAAGCCACCCCGTAGATGGTGTGGTCGTTGTGCGGGGTGGCGGGGAGGCTGGCGAAGTCGAAGAGTTGCTGCCCGTCGTCGCTCGCGTAAACCCCGCGCGAGGTCGCCACCCAGCGCCCGTCCGTTGAGACGGCCAGACAGAAGTACCCTCCGTCTTTGCGGCTCCAACGCGGCTCGCGGCGCGCCACGTCCCAGAGAATGAGCATGCCTCCCTGATCGCAGGAGGCGAGCCAACCGCCGTCAGGCGAGAAGGCAAGTGCGTTGACGCGCGTGTCGTGCCCCGTGAGCACAGCCTCTTTGCGACCGCGCTCGGCGTCCCAGATGATGATCGAGCGATCTTCGCCCGCCGAGGCGACGCGCCTGCCATCCGCCGAGAAGGCGACCGCGCGCACCGAGCCGCTGTGCTCCTTGAGGTCTGCGACACACCTGCGCTCAGCCACATTCCACACGAGGATCGCGCCGTCGCCGTGCGTGGAGACGAGGAAGCGACTGTCGGGCGAGAACGCGAGACCCCAGACGATGGCTGTGTGCTCAAGCCGCCCGAGGTTAGTCTGCGTCGCCGCGTCCCAGAGGACGATGTCGTCCGCGCCGGTCGCGACCAGACGTCCGTCGGGCGAGAAGACGACCGCGCGCCCGTGATCCTGGTGGGCGGGTTTTCGGTTGAAGAGGGTGCGCCCGATCAAATCTGCGAAGTTGACGAACCCGCCCGTGTCCACTCCCGCGGCGCGCCGTCCGTCCGGCGAGCGCGCCACCCAGTCAGCGCCCCAAGGCGGTGCCAGATTTTCCGCCACCTTCTCCCCGCTCGCTACGTCCCACGTCTGTCCGAGCATCGAAGTGACGCGCCGCCCGTCCGGTGAGAAGAAGAAGTTACCGTAACCGGCATCACCGGTTACGGTGAACTCACGCGCCAACTCCCACCGCGCGGTCTCCCAGATGCCGATCCGCTCTGCGGACTTCACGCCCAGCAACCGTCCGTCGGGCGAGAAGGCGACCGCCATCTCATCCCCGCGCGAACGCGCGCCTAAAACGGTTATTTTTTCCAGCCGCGCTGCGTCCCAGACGAAAACCGCCCCGTCCGCGCTGCCCGTGGCGAACCACCGCCCGTCCGGCGAGAAAGCGACGGTCGTCACGCGCCCGATGTGCTCGGTCAGCGTGGCGCGTTGTTCGCGGCGCGCGAAGTCCCAGACGATGACGCGCGCGTCCTCGCCGACCGAGACGAGCAGCCGACCGTCGGGCGAGAAGGCGACCTGCCGCGCCGCCGCCGTGTGCCCGTCGGCGAGTCGCGCGCCGTCCCATTCGTCCGTCACCGACAGAGTCGCGGCGACGAGCGTCGTCGAGACGACGAGCGCGAGCGCCAGCGCGCAGGCGCGCACGAGTCCACGACGCAGGCTCCGGCGGAAGAGTTCGCGCCCGCGCTCGGTCTGCGCTGCGCCCGCGTAGCGGCGGATGAAGAGGAGCTTGCCGAGCGGGATGCGCGCGTGCGCGTCAAACGCGTAGTCCGAGAGGTACTGACGCAGCAGTCGGTTCGCGCGCTGCGTGGCGTCCATGACGCGCCCCGTGACGCGGTTGATCTTCTCGACCAGATACTCGTGGACGAGTTCGTAGCGCCACGGCTCTTCGTCCTGTATCTCGCGGAGCAGTCGTGCGGCGACGAAGAGCTTGAGTGTTCGCTCCGTCGCCTCGCGGCTGCGCTGCGTGCGGCGCGCGATCTCTGCGGCGGTGAGCGTGAGGCGCGTGTTCTCTTCGGAGATGAGGCTGCGCAGGACGAGCTGCGCCGATCCGCGCTCGCCCGACGACTCGATCACGTCTTCGAGGAAGCCGTGGACGAGTTGCTCTCTGCCGCCCGCGCGCCGGTAGTCTTGGGCGTTGAAAATTCTCCGGCTCTGCAAACGCTCGCCGACGATCTGCAACTCCGAAGGCAGCACCGCGCCGCCCGACGCCAGATCGCGCGCCACGCGGCGGCTCAAACCCTCCTCGAACGGCAGTCGCGCCGCGCGCGCCGACCGCTCGATGACGGCGGCGGCGGCCGACTCGTCGAAGCTGCGCAGGCGCGAGAGCCGCGCGCTCGCCAGCGGGTCTGGGATGCGCCCCTCGAACTCGGAGCTGATGAGGTGGAGAAAGTCGCCGCGGATCGAGATGAGGAATTTGACGGGGAGGCCCGCTTCGCGGTGGCACGCGGCGACGAAAGAGACGAACGGCTCGCGCTCCGCCTCCGCGCGGAAGTTGATGAAGAACTCCTCGAACTGATCCAGGATGACGACGAGCGTCCCGTCGAGTTCCGCCGCCACGCGCCGCAGGTAATTGGCGGGCTGTTCGTCGTCGCGCATTTCGAGACGACTCCGCTTGCGGCACTCGGACAGGATCGCGGCGAGCGGGTCTGTGTACGAGCGGCAGTAGATGGGCACGAAGCCCTCTTCCCAGAGCTTCGGCACGAGCCCGGCTTTCAAGAGCGAAGTCTTGCCACAGCCCGACCCGCCGAAGAGCACGCCGAAGCGGAACTCCGCCTGCGCGACCGTGCGCAGGAGCGCGAGCGTCTCCGACTCGCGCCCGTAGAAGCGTTCGCGGTCGGCTTCCTGAAACGGGAGCAGCCCACGAAACGCCACGTCCGCGAGCGACGCCTGCGGGTGCGGCAAAACTTTCCGACGCGAGACGGCGGACGCCGCGCGCCTGAGCCTTTGCCACACACCGCGCGCGCCGTCGGGCGCAGCCGCGCGCGTCGCTTCCGCCGCGCCGCCGCCCGCGAAGTCTGCACGAACTTCAAACTGATCGAGGCGCGCCCGCAGACGCCGGAGGTCTTCGCACATCTCGCGCGCGGTCTGATACCGCTCGGCGCGATCCTTGGCGAGCGCGCGGCGGACGACGCCTTCGAGTTCGAGCGGCACGTCGTCGCGGTACGCGCCGAGCGGCGTCGGCTCTGCGCCGAGCGTCGCGCGGATGCCGTCGGCGCGGCTCGCGCCCGCGAACGGCTTGCGCCCGGCGATCATCTCGTAGAGCACGACGCCCAGGCTGAAGATGTCCGTGCGCGCGTCGAGCGCTTCATCGCGCAACTGTTCGGGCGACATATAAGCCGCCGTGCCGCCGCGCGCGCCGTTCGACGGAGGAGAACTCTTGCCTGTGCCGTTCGAGGGGTGAGAACTCTGCTGCACGCCGACGGGCGGAGACGAAACGAGGGCGACTCCATTCGCGCCTTCCGCCGCGCGCTCGACCTCCCGCGCCCGTCGCGCCAGCCCGAAGTCGAGCACCTTCACCGTCGCGTCGCGGGCGAGCATGACGTTCGACGGTTTGATGTCGCAGTGGACGACGGCGCGCGCGTGGGCGGCGGCGAGCGCCTCGGCGACGTCAGCGGCGACATCGAGCGCACGTCGCAGGTCGAGCGGCTCGCGCGCGATGACGTGCGCCAGCGTCTCGCCCTCGACGCGCTCTAGGGCGATGTAGGGGAGCCCGCGCGTCTGACCGACTTCGTAAACGGCGGCGACGTTAGGGTGATTGATCGCCGCCGCGCGTTGCGCCTCCGCCAGCAGGAGATGTTCAGCCTGAGCGCCCGCCGCGTGGAGGACTTTGACGACCACGACGCGTCTGAGTCTCAGGTCTTGCGCCTCGTAAGCCGCGCCCGTCCCGCCCTCGCCGATGAGCGAGCGGATTTCGTAGTGATCCAGGAGCGTGCCGGGCGTCAGCGTCATCGGAGAGTGCGGTCGTGGGCTCGCCGCTTGCGGGAGCGGGAAGGTGGACGGGCAAAGGGTGCCGCGTCGAGTGCGGCATTCTAGCAGCGGCGCGGCGGGTGCGCCAGAGTGATGCTGACGAGACGGCAGCGAGCCTGCTTTGCCTCGCCGCGCGCGGTATGCTATCTTCACAAATCTTAATAGTACCCGCAAGAATTTTCATCAAACCAGTTAGAGTCGAAGAGGAGTTGAGAGAACAGTATGGCTACGCCTCAGGGTAACGTGGGCAACGGGTTCGACGGCAAGGTCGTGCAGGTGATCGGCCCCGTCATCGACGTGGAGTTCGCCGAGAAGCATCTGCCGCCGATCTACACGGCGCTGCGCGTCACCTCCGATGGGTTCGACGTGCCTTCGCCCATCGACATCATCTGCGAGGTCGAGCAGCACCTCGGCGAGGGGCGCGTGCGCACCGTCGCGATGAAGCCGACCGAAGGCGTCGTGCGGGGCATGAAGGCGCTCAACACGGGCGGACCCATCACGATGCCCGTCGGTAACGTCACGCTCGGGCGCATCCTGAACGTCATCGGCGAGCCGGTCGATAACCTCGGCGTCGTGCCGACCGAGACGCGCTACCCGATCCACCGCCACGCGCCGACGCTCGACGAGCAGGCGACCGAACTGGAGATGTTCGAGACCGGCATCAAGGTCGTCGATCTCATCCAGCCCTTCCTGCGCGGCGGCAAGATCGGGCTCTTCGGCGGCGCGGGCGTCGGCAAGACCGTGCTCATCATGGAGCTGATCAACAACATCGCCAAGGCGCACTCCGGCTTCTCCGTCTTCGCCGGCGTCGGCGAGCGCACGCGTGAGGGCAACGACCTGCTGCGCGAGATGGTCGAGTCGAAGGTCATCAACTTCGGCGAGCCGTTCTACGAGCACATGGAAAAGACCGGTGAGTTCGACATGACGAAGGTGGACATGAACGCCATCGGCGAGTCGAAGGTCGCGCTCGTCTACGGGCAGATGACCGAGCCGCCGGGCGCGCGCCTGCGCGTCGCGCTCTCGGGCCTGACCGTGGCGGAATACTTCCGCGACCAGGGGCTCGACGTGCTGCTCTTCGTGGACAATATCTTCCGCTTCACGCAGGCCGGGTCGGAAGTGTCGGCGCTCCTCGGGCGCATGCCCTCGGCCGTGGGCTACCAGCCGAACCTCGCGACCGAGATGGGCGAGCTACAGGAGCGCATCACCTCGACGCGCACCGGCTCCATCACTTCGATTCAGGCGGTCTACGTCCCCGCGGACGACTACACAGACCCGGCGCCGGCCACGACGTTCGCGCACCTCGACGCCGTCACCGCGCTCTCGCGCCAGATCGTCGAGCTGGGCATCTACCCGGCGGTCGATCCCCTCGACTCGACCTCGCGCCAGCTCGACCCGCACGTCGTCGGCGAGGAGCACTACAACGTCGCGCGCCAGGTGCAGGGCATCCTGCAGCGCTACAAGGAGCTGCGCGACATCATCGCCATCCTCGGCATGGACGAGCT